>CAMCCX010000114.1 GCA_945873305.1 Akkermansia muciniphila | reverse complement strand
GTTTGTCGGCAGCTCCTAGAACCGGCTAGAACTTGGTTGTGGAGTAAGGGAATCGAAGGGGTGATCCTCAATAAGCAGGCGACGGAATTGCACATTGAGAATCTCCTTCGCACAAAAGGGCGCTCGGCTCCAATGTCTTCAAACTCGACGCAGCGTCGTAACCTTCTTTTGAATTTCCTGCATGATTGCGCGCACGAGCCGGACCTCCTTGAAGAGATAATTAGGACATCGTGGACGGCGGGTCTATATAACAATGCAGAGGTTAAATCGGCGGCAAAATTTTTCTGCGGAAATTCATTATCGCTTCCATGTACACCGAAGACCACCTCGTTGAGAAACCGGCGATCCAGCTCATGCAGCATGAGCTGGGCTGGGATGTGGTGAATTGCTACGACGAGTGGAACGGCGGTGTCAGCAATCAGGGGCGGGATGGAAAGCGGGAGGTGGTGTTGGTTTCGCGGCTGCGGCCGGCGCTCCAACGGCTGAATCCGGATCTGCCGGTGGAGGCGATTGAGGGAGCGGTGGAGGAGATTTGCCGGGATCGCACGGCGCTGAGTCTGGCGGAGGCGAACCGGGAGATCGACAAGCTGCTCAAGCAAGGCGTGAAAGTTTCGTTTCCCGATCAGGAGCACGGCGGGCAGCGGGTGGAAGTGGTGTCTGTGGTCGATTGGGAAGTGCCGGAGAACAATGATTTCCTGCTGGGCTCGCAGTTCTGGGTGGCGGGCGAGTTGTATCTGAAGCGGCCGGATTTGGTGGGCTTCGTGAACGGCCTGCCGCTGGTGCTGATCGAGCTGAAGAAGCCGGGGGTGAACGTGCGCGAGGGATTCGACAAGAACCTCCGCGACTACAAGCAGACGATCCCGCAGCTTTTCCACTACAACGCGCTGCTGCTGGTCTCGAACGGGGTGCAGAGCAAGATCGGCAGCCTGACGGCGGAGTGGGAGCATTTCGGCGATTGGAAGAAGGCGACGAGCGAGGAGGACGTGGCCGGGATCTCGCTGGAGACGCTGCTGCGCGGGACTTGCGAGAAAGGGCGGCTGCTGGATCTCATCGAAAACTTCACCCGCTTTTCCGACAGCAAGGGCGGCGTGAGCAAGCTGCTGGCGAAGAACCATCAGTTTCTCGGAGTGAACCGCGCGGTGGAGGCATTGCGGGTTTCCACGGATGGAAGGATCGGCGTCTTCTGGCACACGCAGGGAAGCGGGAAGAGTTACTCGATGGTGTTCTTCGCGGAGAAGGTGTTCCGGAAGCTCAAGGGAAACTGGACCTTCGTGGTGATCACTGACCGGACGGAACTGGACACCCAGATTTACCGGACCTTCTCGACCTGCGGCGCGGCGTCCGAGCTGTGCCAGGCGACGAGTGCGAGCCACCTGCGGAAATTGCTGGGCGAGGATCACCGCTATGTGTTCACGCTGATCCACAAGTTCCGCACGGAGCCGGGGACGCTGCATCCGGTGCTGTCGGAGCGGGATGACATCATCGTGCTGACGGACGAGGCGCACCGCAGCCAATACGACACGCTGGCAATGAACATGCGCACGGCGCTGCCGAACGCGAAGTTCGTGGCATTCACCGGCACGCCGCTGATCGCTGGAGAAGAACGGACACGCGAGGTGTTCGGCGATTACGTGAGTGTCTATAATTTCAGGCAGTCCGTGGAGGACGGGGCGACGGTGCCGCTGTTCTACGAGAACCGGACGCCGGAACTGCAAATCACCAACCCGGAGCTGAACGAGGAGATCTATCAAACGATCGAGGACGCCGGGCTGGACGACGATCAGGAAGAGAAATTGAGGAAAGTGCTGGGCCAGCGCTATCACCTGATCACCCGCGAGGACCGGCTGGACGCGGTGGCGAAGGACATCGTCCATCATTTCCTGAACCGCGGCTATCAGGGCAAGGCGATGGTCGTTTCCATCGACAAGCTGACGACGCTGCGGATGTATGAAAAGGTCCGTGCCGAGTGGGAGGCGGAGAAGGCCCGCGTAGTGAAGGCGCTGGAAGGGATGGCGGGCGGACATCCGGATTTCGCCACGCTGCATGCGCGCCTGGTCAATCTTCAGGAGACGGACATGGCGGTGGTCGTCTCGCCGGGGCAGAATGAGATTTCCGAGATGAAGGAAAAGGGCTTCGACATCCTGCCGCACCGCGAGCGGATGGTGAAGGAGGACCTGGAGGAGAAGTTCAAGAACCCGGCCGATCCCTTCCGCCTCGTCTTCGTCTGCGCGATGTGGCTCACGGGCTTCGATGCGCCGAGCTGCTCGACGCTCTATCTGGACAAGCCGATGCGCGGCCACACGCTGATGCAAACCATCGCCCGCGCCAACCGCGTGTATGGCGACAAGGTGAACGGCCTGATCGTGGATTACGCGAATGTTTTCCAAGAGCTGGAAAAGGCATTGGCCATCTACGGCTCCGGCACCGGTGGTGGCGAGATGCCGGTGAAGGATAAGTCGGAATTGGTGGAGGCCCTGCGGATCGCGCTGGATCAGGTGGCGGAATTCTGTCGGAAACAGAACGTGGATCTGGAGGCGATTCCAGATTCCTCCAACAAGCTGTTCATCCCGGCGGTGAACCAATTGCTGCGTACGGACGAGGTGACGGATTCGTTCCTCGGTCAGGCGAACGACGTGGCGCGGCTTTACAAGGCGGTGATGCCGGACCCGGTGATTCCGTTGCTTGCACCGAGGGCGCAGGTGATCGCCGAACTGGCGAAAGCGGTGCGCGCCGACAAGGACCCGGTGAACATCACGGAAGTGATGGCCGCGATCTCGGGCGTGCTGGATGGCGCGATCGTCGCGGAGCCGCACATCAAGCCGGGAGCGGCGGCGAAGACGATCGACCTGAGCAAGATCGACTTCGAGGTGTTGATGCGGAAGTTCGAAAAGACGCCGAACAAGAATATCGAAGCCCAGCAACTGCGGGCCTTGATCGAGCGCAAGTTGGACAACCTGATCCGCCTGAACGCCAGCCGCTACGATTTCCTCGACCGGTTCCAGAAGATGATCGAGGCGTATAACAGTGGAGCGCTGAGCATCGAGCAGTTGTTCGCGGAGCTGGTGACATTCACCAAGGACCTCAACGACGAGGAGCAACGCCATTTGCGGGAACAGATCAGCGAGGAAGAGCTGGCGGTGTTCGACATCCTCACGCGTCCCGGCCCGGATCTCACGCCGCAGGAGACCGAGGCGATCAAGAAGGTGTGCAAGGATCTGCTGGCGAAGCTGAAAACGGAGAAACTGGTGCTTGCCTGGCGGACCAAGCGGACGACACGAGCGGCGGTCCAGCTGGAGATTGCGAAGATGTTGGATACCGGTTTGCCGGAGAAATACACAATCGATCTTTATGAACAGAAGTGCGGGGTGCTGTTCCAGCATGTGCTGGAGAAGTATCCGGAGCGCGGGGAGAGCGTGTATGAGGCGGCGGGATGAGGGAGCGCGGGGAGGAAGAATTGATGAATGACGATTGTTGATTTTGGATTTTTGATGGGGAGAGGAGAGTCGCCACCGGCGGGGGGCCGCAGCCACGCGCGGCTGGCATTGTGCGCGCGCCCTCAAATTGAGGAGAGGATCTTTGGATAGTTCTCTTGAAAGTGTCCCGGCTGTCTCAGCCGGAAGCGGAGGCTTTGAATCCGGCTGAGACAGCCGGAACACGTTCGCTTGAAAAACCTCGCGGAACTCGCTGGCGATTCCGGAAAAAGCTGATTAGGGTCCTCGCAGTCAATGGCATCCGAGGACACGAAAAAGCGCTTCAAGATTGAACCCATGCTGGCGGGCCTGGCTTTGCTGCTGCTTCTGGCCGGTTGTGTGTCGGTGCTCAGGCCGTTCATGACGGCACTGTTGTGGGCGACGATCCTGACTTACTCGCTCTACCCCTTGCAAAAGGTTTTCACCCGTTGGTTCCGCGGTTCACGGACTTTGGCGGCTTGTTTCGTGACTCTAACCGTGATGGTGTTGCTGGGCGGGCCGATTTTCCTGGTCGGGTTCAGCATCGCCCAGGACGGCAAGGATCTGGCGGAGGCGACGCGGAAATGGTTTCTAGCGGCTCCGGACCAGGCTCCGGCATGGGTGGTGCAGACGCCGCTGGTGGGCGAGGAGCTGGGGGTTTATTGGTCGAATTTCGCGGAGGACCGCAAGCGCTGGATGGAGCAACTCGACAAGGAGGTGAAGAATCCGCCGGCGCGAGCCAAGATCGTGGTGGAGAGCGGGGATGACTTGGTCGTGCAGGACGCGCCGCCGCCGGTTCCGAATGAAGCGGATGAAAAGGCCGATGCCGCGCAGAACCCGCCGCATATCGTGGTTTTGCTGGGGAAGTTTCTGGCGTGGGCGAAAACCTGGTTGATCGCCGTTGGCGTGGCGGTGGGGCAGGGGGTGACCCAGATTATCCTGAGCGCGTTCCTGGCGTTTTTCCTGTTACGGGACGCGCCGGTGCTATCAGAACGGCTCCTCGTCTCGATGGACCGTCTGGCGGGCGGGCGTGGCCGCCACTTGATCACGGTGGCCGGCGGCACGGTGCGTGGCGTGATTTACGGGATTCTGGGAACGGCGATCGCGCAGGCGTTGGTTGCGGGGCTGGGCTTCTGGATCGCCGGGCTGCCGGGTGCGGTGCTGCTCTCGGTGCTGACGTTTTTCCTGGCGGTGATCCCGTTCGGTCCGCCGATGATCTGGCTGCCGGCGGCGATGTGGTTGTTCGCCCAGAATCAGCCGGGGATGGCGGTTTTCATGCTGGTCTGGGGTGGTCTCGGCATCAGCAGCGTGGATAATTTCCTGCGGCCCTTTCTGATCAGCCAAGGCAGCAAGATGCCGTTCGTGCTGATTTTTTGCGGAGTCATCGGCGGTGCCTTGTCATTCGGGTTGGTAGGGGTTTTCCTCGGTCCCACGCTGCTGGCGGTGGCCTTCCGGTTGGTGGATGAATGGTCTTCAGTCCCCGTTGAACCGGAAGGAGAGTCCTTGCTGGAGGACAGTTCGGGGTTGCGCGAGGCGGCGGCATCGGACACATAGCGGCATGGCGGTGTGCTCCTCGGTGTTAGGCAAAGTGCTGGAAGTTTTCGAACGGAATTTCCGCGACCGCGGCGAGTTGGGCGCGTCTATCAGCATCTGGTGGGACGGTGCGGAAATGATTTCAAACGGCCACGGTTGGTGCGAGCGGGAGCAGCTCCGCGAGTGGACGGTCAACACCTTGGTGCCGGTTTATTCGGCGACGAAAGTCCCGGCGGCGGCGAGTTTGCTGCTGGCCTTGGGGAGCCGGGGGCTTGGCGCGGAAACTCTCGTGAGCGAGGTCTGGCCGGCATTTCCGGTGGCGGAAGCGCGGTTTTCCCACCTGCTGTCGCATCAATGCGGGCTGGCGGCGCTGGATCAGAAAGCGAGCGTCTTGGAGCATGCGGCGGTGGTTGCGGCCATCGAGGCGCAGGTGCCGGGGTGGAACCTCGGTGAAGGCCAGGGCTATCACCCGCGGACCTTCGGCGCGCTGCTAGACGAGCCGGTGCGCCGCCTCACCGGGCAGTCGCTCGGCAGTTTCTGGCGGGAAGAAATCGCCGCGCCGCTCGGTCTGGATTTCTGGATCGGCCTGCCGGAAAGCGAATGGCCGCGGGTCGCCCGGCTCTATCCGGGCAAGGCCGGCAAGGACGATCTGGCGGACGCCTTTTACAAACAACTCACCACCTCCGGCACCTTCACCCGCCGGGCCTTCTCCTCGCCGCGCGGGCTCCACGCCATCCATGAAATGAACGAGCCCCGCGCTTGGTCGGCCGGCCTGCCCGCGCTCGGCGGGGTGGGGACGGCCTCGGCGCTGGCGAAGTTCTATCAAGCTGCCATCGGCTCGATTGAAAGCCCGCTTTCCCCGGCTGTCCGCCACGCGCTCGGCACGCCGCAGTGCTCGGGGGATGACCGCGTCCTGCTGCGGCCGACGACCTTCACCTGTGGCGCACAGCAAGACCCGTGCGACGCGGCGGGCCGCAAAATCCGCCATATTTACGGTCCTTCGCTGGCCGCCTTCGGCCATCCGGGCGCGGGCGGCAGCCATGCTTTGGGCGATCCCGCCACCGGGATTTCCTTCGCCTACGTGATGAACCAAATGGACCTGAGCGTGATGCCCGGCGTGAAGTGCTTGGAAATGGTGGACGCGTTGTTTTCGGAGATTTGACGGGTGGACAGGGGCAACACCGGAGGGCGCTGCGTGTTGTTCCACACCTGCCACAAGTCGGAGAGCAGCGCGGGCCGTCTCATCGGCATCATCCGAATGCTTGTTAGTCGGGACCCCCGTCGACTCGCCCGCGAATGGCCGAAGCGCCGTCCCACCGTGGGGAAGAAGTTTCCCGGGCGCGTGTGGAGGCAGGCACCTTGCTCGAATGGCAAGCAGTTAAGCGCGAGCACTCAAAGGAGCGCCTTCATTCTGAACGCTATTTGCCGCGGACATTCTGTCCGCCGCCCGGCTTTCGTCCGACAGAATGTCGGCCTGAAACAGTCGATAGGATATCGACGCTCCGTGTTTCAGAACCAGGATCAACGAAATCGGCCTGACCCGTTCCGCAGCGGCCGGTCTCACCCCTCCGGAAATTTCCACCCACCCTCGCGCTTTCTCATGGTCGCCCGCGGCACAGCGTCCTTACTCTCCGGCGCGACCATGCAGCACTTCCCTGAAATCCAGCTCAGCTTTCAAGAAGCCCGTGTTCTGGGTTGCTTGTTGGAAAAGGAAATCCTCACTCCCGGCAGCTACCCGCTCACCCACAACTCGCTGCTCATCGCCTGCAACCAGACCTCCAGCCGGGACCCCATCACCCATTTCACCGGCGAGGAAGTTTCGGAAGCCCTTCGCGGACTTTCGGAGAAATACCTCGTCGAAAAGACCCTCGGCGGCCGCGCCCCGAAATTCGAACACTGCCTCCAGGACGTGCTGAGCATGCAGTCGGGCGAGCGCGCCGTACTGACCGTCCTGCTGCTGCGCGGACCCCAGAGCGCAGGCGAAATCCGCCAGCGCACCGATCGTCTGCACACTTTTGCCTCCCTGGACGAAGTGGAGGAGACGCTCACGTGGTTCATCGAATACCCGCACGGCCCGCTCGTCAGGCGGATTCCGGTCGGCGAAGGCCGCCGGGTCGAGACCTTCGCCCACCTCCTGTCGCCCGCCGCCGCGGACAGCCCCTCCGTCACCGGTGCCCCTCCCGCAGCCGCCGACACCCCAGCGGAAAACGATTGGCGCGCCGCCATCGAAGCACGACTCGCCAGCCTCGAATCCGAGATCGCCGAGCTCAGGGCCGGGCAGGCGCCGTAGGAAAAAGCGCATGAAAATCCGGACCGTTCCCTCTCCGCTGAAAAACCGTCATTTGTAAACGTCCTTCCGGTGGCGCACGCGATAGACCCGGACGATTCAAATCGTTTCGGCGATCTCGTAAAGCACCCGGTAATCTCCAACGCGGATCCGCCAGTCGTTTGCGCTTCCTGCGAGTTTCTTCACACCGGGCGGCCTTGGATTGTCGGCAAGGGTGGAAATGGATTCGATCACCCGGCCGTGAACTTTGTCGTTTAACTTCCGGAGATCCTTTTCCGCGCTCCGTTCGAGGACGATGTCAAACATCGGCTTTGATGCGTTCGGCGAGGTATTCGGACAACGGGCGGAACGAGAGAGGTTTGCTCCGCAGCTTCTTCAAATACGCGACGTCTTCCGCGTCTTCGAGACGTTCAAGCAGCTCCTCATACTCCTTGATCGGTAGAATAACGGAGACGGGCTTGCCATCGCGGACGATCACCTCCGGCTCCTTGTTGATGCGCTTGCTCATGAGGGGAAAGTAGCTGGATCTTTACGGCCTGTAAACTTCCGAAGCCATGAGCGGCAGAGTTGGAACGAGCCTGATCATCGGCTCTTGCAGAGCCTTTCAAGCTTCTGTTGGGGAGGCAACCGGGAAGTTCCATGCATCTGGAGCCGAGCAGATCCCGTTGCGTTGGTCAGCGCCGTAAAACCGTTCGAAGAGGAGTTGCTTGCGCTGCTCGTCCGAGATTCCCGGAGGAAACGAAGCCATCACCATGCGGCGGGCGGCTTCGTGCATTCGGATGCCCATGAGAAAACGTTCCTCGCCGGTCTTTGCCATCAGGCGGGCGTGGACCATGGCGGCGATTTCCGGTGAGGTGTCGTTCATGACTGCATTTCCGACCACAAGCTACCCAGTCCGAGGATTTCTGTCCAGTGAGCGATGTAGTTGAGGTCGCAGCCAGTGGAGAGAAGGTTGCGGATGTCGCCGAACTGCTGGGACGAGCGGGTATCTTTCGCCCAGTCGAGCTTTGAGATGATCAGGTCCTCTTTGCTGACGATCCAAGTGGTGAAGTCCGCGATTTCGATATGCTTTCGACGCCCAAACTCCGCGAGCCGATAGGGGCTGTGTTTGCGGACGATGAAGTCCACCTTGGTAATGCTGTCCTCGTGGATGAGGTTGAACATCGACTCGTGGACGATCGCATCGCGAACGGCTTCAGGTGAAACGTAGTAGTCTGGGGCGAAGATGGTGGCGATCTTCGAGGCGTTGGTTGCGGTCAGGGCGATGACGAGGTCGATGTCCCGGGTCATCCGGGGCTGGGCATAGAAGTTCATCGCCATCGAGCCGGTCAGCATGAACTCGAGCCCAGCCGTATCAAGACGTTGGGAAACGTCCCGGACGACATCGAGTTCATTCCACATGGTAAGAGCAGTTAGGCTGGGATGTAAACCTCCGCACCCGCTTCAGCGAATTCCTTGGATTTTTCCTCCATCCCTTTCGCCAGCGCCTCTTCCTCGGCGATGCCTTGTTCCGCCGCATACTGGCGGACGTCTTCACTGATTTTCATCGAGCAGAAGTGGGGGCCGCACATGGAGCAGAAATGGGCGGTTTTGGCTCCGTC
>CAMCCX010000113.1 GCA_945873305.1 Akkermansia muciniphila | reverse complement strand
GAATATCTGGAGAGCTGCCGTCGGCGTTATCCAAGCCGGAACCGGGCGGGGAAAAGCGCGATGATTGACGAGGTCAGCGACACCTTGGGCTGGGACCGCAAGCACGCGATCAAGGCGCTCAACGGCCGGGTCGCCCACGGCAAGCACGCGAAAAGACGCGGTTTCAAACCCACCTACGGTCCGGCGGAGCAAGCCGTCATCGTCGCCATTTGGAAGCACAGCGAGCAGCCCTGCGGTGCCCGCCTCAAGCAAACCCTGCCGCTTTGGATCGACAGCTATCAAGCCCGCCACGGGGTCGTCGATGAGGCCGTGCGGGCCAAAATCCTCAACTACAGCCCGCGCACCCTGGATCGCATCACCGCCCCCCATCGCAGTGCGGGTGGTGGCCGCCACGGGCGCAAGACCGGCCGCGCCAGCAACCGGATCAAGAAATTCGTCCCGATCCGCTGCGGCCCCCAAGCCTTCGACGAGCCGGGTTGGCTGGAAGCCGACACGGTTTCCCACGGAGGCGGCAGCAGCAGCGGCGCGTTCCTTTGGAGCCTCACGCTTACCGACTTCCACAGCGGCAGGACCGAGTTGGCGGCGCTGTGGGGCAACAGCGGCGGCGAAGTGCGCGTGGGTCTTGAGCGGATCGAAAAACGCCTGCCCTTCCCGATGCTCGGATTCGACTGCGACAACGGCAGCGAGTTCCTCAACGAAATCGTCGAAGCCTACCTGCTGCGGCGGAACCGGAGTGTCGAATGGACCCGCTCGCGGGCCTACAAGAAGAACGACCAGGCCCACGTCGAACAGAAGAATTTCACCCACGTCCGGCAGCTGTTGGGCTACGGACGCTTCGGCGATCTGGAGCTGCGGGAGCAAGTCAACGAGCTCTACGAGAAAGCCTGGCTGCCGCTGCGCAACCACTTCACCCCCGTGATGAAACTCATTGAAAAACAAAGGACAGGCAGCAAGGTCCGGAAGAAATACGACACCCCCGCCACGCCCTGCGACCGGCTGCTCGCCTGCGCCAAAGTCAGCGAGGAAACCAAGATCCAACTTCGCGCCACCCGCCGCGGTCTCGATCCAATGGACCTCGCCGCCGACATTGAAGCGCGGTTGGGAAGGATCTTCACCATCGTCGAACGCATCGAAGAAGACCGCCTGGATGAAATGGCCCGGGCCGGAGAACCCGCCCCCCGGAGCGGGGCCGCTGGTGCGGACTGCGTTACGGCTTCGGTCGCTGCCGCGCCCTACGCCTCCACTCCGTCCGCACCAGCGGAAAACCTTGTCAAAACCACCCCGCAGAACCAAAACCAAACCAAGCGCCGGGTGTCATGAATCCTGGCGCAACGACTCAGCCCCTTCGGTGTCATTTATCATTGGCGCAATACGAACCGCGCGTCATCAAATCCCTCCTTCTCGCCACCGCGACCAAAAACACGGTCCCCTCATGGTCCAACACCACTGCCCGGCCGCTCGACCTGCGCTACGGTGCCGGCGAGCTCAACATCAACCACGCCTACAACGCGTTGCGGGCCGGGCGGGCGACCTCGTCGAACAATACCTTGCTGAAATCCCGCGGCTGGGCCGCCGAATCCGTTGCCGCAAGCTCGCCGAAAACTTACTTTTTCAGCATTGCCGCCGGCGCACCTTCCTCCCCGTTCAGCGCGGCCCTCACCTGGCACCGGGTTGTTTCAAAATCCGGTTACAACAACTGGAACGCCAGTCTCGAAAACCTCAACCTCCGCCTTTACAACGCCAGCGGATTCACCCTCGGTTCCCAAATCGCGGCGAGTCTCAGCAGCGTGGACAACGTCGCACTCGTTTACCAATCCGCGCTGCCGCCCGGCAATTACGCGCTCGTCGTGGAAAACACCTCTTCCACCTCCACGCCTTACGCCCTCGCTTGGCACAGCCTCCCCGCCGTGACCGTCGCCGCAACGATTTCCACCGCCCGCGAAATCGACCTGCACGCCGGACTCGTCACCATCACCCGCACCGGCGACACCACGCTTCCGCTTTTCGTCCCGATCACGGTCGGCGGCAACGCCATTTCCGGCACACATTTCCAAGCCCTTCCCGCCAGCGTCACCCTCGCCGCCGGCCAGGCATCGACCACGCTGCAAATCATCCCGATCGCCGATAATCTCGCTCAAGGCAACCGAACCATCACCTTGGCCATCGCTGCGGATTTCGCCTTGGTTCGCGACGCCGCGCAATCGGCGGCGATCACCATCCAAGACAAACCCTTCGATTCCTGGCGGTTCGTAAATTTTTCAAATTCCGAACTCACAACCCCCGCGATCAGCTCCGAAACGGCCGATCCGGACGGCGACAATTTGGCCAATTTGCTCGAATACGCCCTCGCGCTCGATCCCAATCTCACCAGCATTTCCCCAGTCACCACCGACTCATCAGGCGGCTATTTGACCGTCGCGAGCCCCAAGAGCACTGCGGCCACCGACATTCTCTGGGCGGCGCAAGTCACCGATGATCTGAAGACATGGCAAACCGTCGTGCCCACCCTGAACACCGCCAGTGACTTCGCGGCCAGTGACACAGTGAGCACGAACTCAGCCATGAAACGCTTCATCCGCCTGAAAATCACCCGTCCATGATCGATAGACGAAAAAGACGTGGGCCGTTGCTGACCCACGTCTTTTTGCACATTCCCCCCAAAGAGTTTCAGCGGATCTCCACCATTCGATTGATTTCCCCCCGGAACTCAATCGAACTTTCGCGGCATCCATCTGAAACCTGGAAATTAGAAGTGAGTTGATTATCCGACAAGTCTGATACTTCGCTTAATCTGATTAACGGTTCTCATAAAATTTCACACCCGCAAGATGAAATTTCAAAAATTCCAAAGTCTGACCTGGGGATCATTTCACAAATTCTCCCCTCCAATTTCTTGCCCACGCCCGACGCGCCCCCTAAAACGCCCACCCGCATGACTCACCTCGAAGCAATCGCCCGCGAAACCGGCATTTCCCTCTCCTCCGTCACCACCACCGCCAAGCTACTCGCCGAGGGCGGCACGGTTCCCTTCCTTTCGCGCTATCGCAAGGAGCAGACCGGATCGCTCGACGAAGTCCAGATCACCACGATCCGCGACCGGATGCTCCAACTCGCCGAGCTGGATTCCCGTCGCGGCGCCGTTTTAAAATCCCTCGAAGAACGCTCTCTGCTGACTCCCGAGCTCAAGAAAAAGCTCGAAGCCGCCCTCACTCTCGCCACCGTGGAGGACATTTTCGCGCCCTTCCGCCCGAAGCGCCAAACCCGCGCCACCAAGGCGATCGAGCGCGGCCTCACCCCGCTCGCGGATTTCATTTTCGAAAACCAAGCCGCCGATCCGGAAGAGGAAGCCGCCAAGTTTCTCAACCCGGAAATGGAAGTGCCCACCACCGTGGAAGCGCTCGCCGGAGCCCGCGACATCATCGCCGAGCGCGTCGCCGACGACGCGCCATTGCGCGGCCGCGTGCGCAAAATTTACGAAGAGGACGCCACCGTTTCCTCCAAGATCATGTATGGAAAAGAGGAAGAAGCGGACGCGCAGAGATTCCGCGACTACTTCGAGTGGAGCGAGCCGTTCAGCACCATCCCGTCGCACCGCACGCTGGCGATTCGCCGCGGAGAGAAAGAAGGATTTCTGCTGATGCGGGTGGAAGTCCCGCTCGAACGAGTCACCGCCACCGCTCTGCCGGATTGGGTGAAATCCAACGGTTCCGCCGGGAAGCACGTCGCCCAAGCCGTCGAGGACGGCTGCAAGCGCCTGCTCATGCCGTCGATGGAAACCGAAGCCCGCTTGATGGCAAAAAAACGCGCCGACGAAACCGCGATCACCGTGTTCGCCGACAATTTCCGCGAACTCCTGCTCGCCTCGCCGCTCGGCGAAAAACGCCTGCTCGCCATCGACCCCGGCTTCCGCACCGGTTGCAAAACCGTCGTCCTCGACCGCTCCGGAAAACTTCTCCATCACACCGTTCTCCACGCCACCGCCGGCTCGCAAAACCAAGCCTACGAAGCTGCCGTCGAGGTCACCACGCTCATCAAAAAGCACGACATCGAAGCCATCGCCATCGGCAACGGCACCGCCTCGCGCGAAACCGAAGCCTTCATCAAAAAACTCAAACTCCCATCCTCCATCCCCGTCGTGATGGTCAACGAAAGCGGCGCTTCGATCTACTCCGCCTCGGATGTCGCCCGCGAGGAATTCCCTAACGAAGACGTCACCGTCCGCGGTGCGGTTTCGATCGGCCGCCGCCTGATGGACCCGCTCGCCGAACTCGTGAAAATCGACGCGAAAGCCATCGGCGTGGGGCAATACCAGCACGATGTCGACCAGCGCGCGCTCAAGGCCAGCCTCGACGACAGCGTGATTTCCTGCGTGAACGCCGTGGGCGTCGAGATCAACACCGCCTCCAAGCAACTGCTCTCCTACGTCTCCGGCCTCAACGCCTCGCTCGCCGAAAACATCGTCGCCTGGCGCAATGAAAACGGCGCTTTCACCTCGCGCGAGCAGCTGAAAAAAGTCCCGCGTCTCGGCGAGAAAGCCTTCGAGCAAGCCGCCGGGTTCCTCCGCGTCCGAGGTGGCGCGCACCCGCTCGATTCCTCCGCCGTCCACCCGGAACGCTACCCGCTCGTCGAAAAAATGGCGGCCGACGCCGGTTGCAAAGTCGAGGAACTCCTCACTAACGAGTCAGCCCGCAAAAAAATCGATCTTCAAAAATACGTCGATGACCAAGTCGGCCTGCCCACGTTGAAAGACATCGTTGCCGAGCTAGCCAAACCTGGCCGCGATCCGCGGAAACAATTCGAGCTCTTCTCGTTCGTCGAAGGCGTCGAAAAGCCATCCGACCTCCAGATCGGAATGAAACTCCCCGGCATCGTCACCAACGTCACCGCCTTCGGAGCCTTCGTCGATGTCGGCGTCCATCAGGACGGACTCGTCCATGTCTCCCAGCTAGCAGACCATTTCATCCGCGACGCATCGGAAGTCGTCAAAGTCGGTCAGAAAGTCCAAGTCACCGTCGTCGAAGTCGATCTCAAGCGCAACCGCATCGCCCTTTCCATGAAGAGCAAAGTCGATCTCGACAACCGCCGCTCCGAGTCCGGCGACCGCGGTCCCCAGCAGAACCGCCCGCGCCCACAAGGCCGGACGCCGGATTTCAAACCCGGTGCCGCCCAGAACAACGACTGGTTCTCCCAAGCCCTCCAAAACGCGAAAAAGAAATAACAGTGCCTCGCCACGCGCACGATGATTTCACTGCACCGGCACCGGGATCGCCTCGCAGACCTGCCGCCAGCCGGGGAAATTCCATTTGTTAGGAAACCCGGCGCACTGCTCCGGCTTAACCGGATGGATCCGGCAGGCATTGCCATCTAGCATGATGCACTCGTGGTTCTCCTTCTCGATCAGCGAGAGCCCCTGCCGGTTCGTCCGCAAGCGGGTGAAGCGGTCGAGGAAATCCTGTTCTGCCAGACCGAGGAATTCCGCGATCACGGGAATCTCATCCTCCTCAAGCCGCACGTCACCCGGCCATTTGCAACAGGCCGTGCAGCGCTGGCAGACGTAGTAAACATCGGGTTCCAGCGTGACCTCGCGGTTTCCCGGACTGCCGTGGTTTTCAGGAATCTCACTCATCATCCATCGATCCGGCGGTAGTAATAATTCACCCTCCCGAGGAATCCGCGCCATTTCGAACCGGGGCGGCCGTGGTCCATCAGGAAATGCGGGCAATTCTTGTTAGCTGGATGTTTCCCGCGGCGCGGCCAGTGATAGTGCGGCACAACGTTCTGCAGCGAGATCCGGTTTTTCTTCATCAACACGGCCGTTAGCTTGGCGGTCCGCTCGGTGGTCGCGGAGCGGCTGTTGCCGCGGTTTTCACACATTTCGATGCCGATCGACAGCCGGTTTCCCGGACCGCCGAAATCCGCGTGGACCCCCTGCTCGGACGTGGGCATGTGCTGGATGGCCTTGTTATCCTCCACCGTGAAGTGCCAGATCAAATAGCCTGGCCGCTGACTCGTACGCAGAGCTCCGCGCTTCAGCGCCAGCGCGTGCTTCTCCGCGCCCGCCGAATAATTCTGCGTGCTGTGGATGGTGATGTAGCGCGGGATCATCGGCCTAACGAACTTTCGGCCGTAGGTCCCGCGCCGGACCATGTCGGCTTTCAAATTCACCTGCCGCAGCATCGCCGACAACGACGTCCCGCCGCCACCTTCCTGTGGCGCAACCCGGCTGGCGCGGTGATACTGATCCCGACCACCGCCGGGTGGCCCGATCGGGACGCACTGGAGACAGGCGAACACCAGCACTGCGAACGGAAGTAGCCAGCGAAGGGATTGCACGGGCGGAGAATTACCACGGCCGATTTTGTTCTGAAATCCAAATCTCCGCCAATCCACGACTTGCTCCGGAGTTGACCTTGGCGCGGCGGGTGTTGTTCATTCGCGCACACGATGTCCGCCGCTCCCGATTCCAAACCACTCGTCATGACGCCGCACGAGGCGCTCAAGCGGTATTTCGGATTCACCGGGTTTCTCGACGGCCAGGAAGAGGTCATTTCGGAAATCACCTCCGGCCGCGACGGGCTCGTCGTGATGCCGACCGGCGGCGGAAAATCCCTCTGTTTCCAAATCCCGGCGCTCTGCTTCGGCGGCGTCACACTCGTGATTTCTCCGCTCATCGCGCTGATGAAAGACCAGGTGGATGCGCTCGTCGCCCGCGGCATCGCCGCGACGGTGATCAACTCCACGCTCTCCTGGCCCGAGCAAAAAGAGCGCCTCGACGGCATGCGCGCGGGCAAGTGGAAGCTCGTATATGTCGCCCCCGAGCGCTTCCGCGCGGAGAGCTTTCTCAACGCCCTCCAAGGCATCGAAATCTCGCTCTTCGCCGTGGACGAGGCGCACTGCCTCAGCCAGTGGGGCCACGATTTCCGGCCCGACTACTTGCGGCTCGGCAAGTCGCTCGAGAAAATCGGCCGGCCGCAATGCGTCGCCCTAACCGCGACTGCCACCCCCGTCGTCCGCGAGGACATTTCAAACGTGCTCGCACTGCGCTCGCCCTTCGAGCGCGTCAGCGGATTCTCCCGGCCGAACCTGTCACTCAACATCTCCTCCGTGGACAAGGCGGCGCAGAAGGACGAGCGGATGCGCGCCATCATCGCCGCGCACAAGACCGGCATCATCTACTGCGCCACCCGCAAAAAAGTGGACTCGGTTTCCGAAACACTCGCGAGCTGGGGCGTGAAATGCGTGGCCTATCACGGTGGCATGGGCGACCAGGAGCGCGAGCGCGCCCAGGAAATCTTCATCAGCCGCAAGGTCGGCATCGCCGTGGCGACGAACGCCTTCGGCATGGGCATCGACCGCTCGGACGTGCGCTTCGTGATCCATTACGAAATCCCCGGCAGTGTGGAGGCCTACTATCAGGAGGCCGGGCGCGCCGGGCGCGACGGGGAGAACGCGTTCTGCGAGATGCTCTTCAACTACGCCGACACCCGCACCCAGGAGTTTTTCATCGACGGCGCGAACCCCACCGCCGCCATCGTCCGCTCGATCTATCAACACCTGCTCAACGAGGCCGACAAAGATTTCGAAGTCCACCGCACACTCGACGAAATCGCCGAGAACGCGGATGTGAAAAACTCGATGTCCGTCGGCAGCGCGATGTCCATCCTCGCCCGCGGCGGCTACGTCGAGCGCTTCGACATTCCGAAAAAGCGGATGAAAGGCACCCGCCTGCTCAAACCCGACGTGCTCGCCCGCGGCCTCCAACTCGACGAGGTGGCCATCGAGGAAAAAGACCGCCGCGACCGCGAGAAACTCAAGGCGATGGTGGAGATGTGTTATTCCCGCAGCTGCCGCCAGCAATGGATTCTCAGCTACTTCGGCGAGGAGGAGGCCGGCGTCTGCGGCACTTGCGACGTCTGCCGCGACGAAGGCTCCGGCGAGAACCGCCCGCCCACCGCCGAGGAAATCACCGTCGTCCGCAAGACGCTCAGCGGCGTCGCCCGCATGTCCCGCCGCACCGCTAACGGCTGGGAGGCGCGCTACGGCCGCGGGCGCATCGTCCAAATGTTAGCCGGCAGCAAGTCGCAGGAAATCATCGGCGGCGGACTCGACAAGCTCACCACCTACGGCATCCTCCGGGACAAGGGCGCGGGCTACCTCAACAGCATGATGCGCTCCCTATCCGACGCCGGACTGGTCATCACCGTCACCGGCGAGTTTCCCCTGCTGACTCTAACCCCACTCGGCGACAAGGTGATGCGCGGCGAGGCGAAGTTCCAACTCGTCTGGCCAGATCCCGACGCCGGCCGCAAGGAAATCGCCCTCCGGGACCATGGTTTCGACGGCCAACTCTACTCGATGCTGCGCGACATTCGGGAGAAAATCGCCAAGCGCGAGGACGTGCCGTCCTATGTGGTCTTCGGCAATAAAACCCTCGAAGCCCTGGCCCGCTATCAGCCGGTCACTGCGGAGGAAGCACTCCACGTCCCCGGCATCGGCGCCGCCAAAGTCCAGCGCTACGCCAAGCCGTTTTTGGAAGCCATCGTCGTTTGGAAAAAAGCCCGGCGCTAGCCAAAGCGTCCTGCCTCCGTTGCGGAGGCCGGACGGTTGGTGGGCGATCGAGACCGGCCCAGATCTCGCTTGGGGCTAATCGTTTTTGTGGCTTTGAGAGCCAGCTTTGGCATGCTGCGCCGAAGAGCCGACGCGTTGGCTACTGCCGCGGTTACCGCCTTGGCCACCTTGTTGGCTGCGGGCTTCGCCCCCTTTTCTGCCGGCTTCGCGCGCTTCTTCGGAAGTAAACTCGTGGGCATTACCGCTCTCATGGGCGGCACGGCCACCTTGACGTGCGATTTCGCGTCGCTTCTGGTCGTCCATTGCTGCGAATCCCCGTTCGGAACCGCCTGACTTTTTTTCATTACTCCTCATGGTTGTAGTGGTTTATGGTTAGACCGCTTCACGCGAAACGGCTTGTTCCATAGTGCAGGGGGAATACCACTTTGCGCCAATGGGGTGGAGAATCCGGGCATTCATTGCAGCACCTAAGCTCGGTTCAAATGGAAGCGGATTTTTTTCCGTTAAAACGTTAAAATGG
>CAMCCX010000112.1 GCA_945873305.1 Akkermansia muciniphila | reverse complement strand
GGCGAAACCCTCGAAGAATAGTGGTGGTGCACTTGGAAGGCTCTGGTCAATCCAGCAGGTCTCGGACCCGAACTCATCGTCGATGACGGCGGCGACGCGACCCTTCTGATCCACAAGGGCTATGAACTCGAAAACGGTTCCGACTGGGTCAACACCCCGTCCGGCAACCACGAGGAACAAGTCATCAAGGACCTTCTCAAGGATGTGCATGCGAAACAACCCGGCATCTTCGCGAAGATCGTGAAGGACTGGAAGGGTGTTTCCGAGGAAACCACCACCGGCGTCCATCGCCTCTATCAAATGGCCAAGGCCGGCACGTTGCTTGTCCCCGCCATCAACGTGAACGACTCGGTCACCAAGTCGAAGTTCGACAACCTCTACGGTTGCCGCGAGTCGCTCGTAGACGGCATCAAGCGCGCCACCGACGTGATGATTTCCGGCAAGGTCGGCGTGGTCTGCGGCTACGGCGATGTCGGCAAAGGCTGCGCCCAAGCCCTCCGCGGCCAGGGTGCCCAAGTCGTCGTCACCGAAGTCGATCCGATCTGCGCGCTGCAAGCCGCGATGGAAGGATTCCGCGTCCTCACCCTCGAGGACACCCTCGGCTGGGGCGATATTTACGTCACCACCACCGGCAACTTCGACATCGTGCGCCTTGAGCACATGGAGAAGATGAAGGACCAGGCGATCGTTTGTAACATCGGCCACTTCGACAACGAGATCCAGATCGACAAGCTCAACAACGCTCCCGGCGTGATCCGCACTAACATCAAGCCACAGGTGGACAAATACACGTTCCCGGGCGGTAACAGCATTTACATGCTCGCCGAAGGACGCTTGGTGAACCTCGGTTGCGCCACCGGCCACCCGAGCTTCGTGATGTCCAACAGTTTCACCAACCAAACGCTCGCGCAAATCGACCTCTGGAAGAACCGGGACACCAACAAGCCCGGCCAAGTCACCGTGCTTCCGAAGCACCTCGACGAGGAAGTCGCCCGTCTTCACCTCGCCAAAGTCGGAGCCAAGCTCACGACCCTGACGCAGGCACAGGCGGACTACATCAACGTCCCGGTCGAAGGTCCGTTCAAGGGCGAGCAATACCGTTATTGATTCGCCGTGACACAGGCATTCCTGCCTGTTCTTCAAACAGCCAGCCGCACCAACGGCTGGCTGTTTTTTTGGGGAAAATGCTTGAAATGATTCAGGAGGGGCATTTTAATGTCTCACATGAAAAAGAAGCCGGTAAACTATCATGATCACATCCCGCCGGAATCCTCCGTCCTCAGGGAGCCGGAAGCCGCTTACATGATCGAGCGGGGCCGGGACGGGTTGCCGTTGGAGGAGTTTCACGCCATGCGGGAAACGCTGGGCGTGACGGAGGAGCGGCTGGGTGGCCTGCTCGGGATGTCCCGGGCCACGCTGCACCGCCGGAAAAAGGGCGGGATTCTGGATCGGGCTGAGTCGGACCGTTTGGTCCGCTACGCCCGGCTGGTGGCCCACGCCTGCGCGGCGCTCGGCGGGCTGGAAGGCGCGCGGTCATGGTTGGCGGCTCCGGCCTTCGCGTTTCATGGGGAGACGCCGCTGGATTTTGCGGACACCGAGATCGGCGCCCGCGAGGTGGATGCTTTGTTGGGGCGTTTGGAACACGGCGTGTTTTCCTGATCATGGCGCTGTTTTACCGCATCGTGCAGGAGCAATGGTCGGCCACGGCGCTGGACGGCGAGGGCGCGCGTCGTTACGGCGGACGCTGGAATTTGCCAGGCGTCGCGGCGGTCTATCTGGCGGAGTCGCGGGCGCTCGCGGCGCTTGAAATCCTGGTGCACGCCCCGCGGGAGGCGTTGCGGTTGAATTGGCTCGTGATCGAACTGGAGATTCCCGATTCACGGATCGAGCTCATCCCGACTTCGTCACTTCCTGAAAACTGGAGGGCCCAGCCATCGTCGCGGGCAGCGCAGGCGTTCGGTGCAAGCTGGTTGCGGTCCGGCACGAATCTGGCTCTTCAAGTGCCGAGCGTGGTGATTGCCGAGGAAAAATCCCTTTTGCTCAACCCATTTCATCCATTGATGAGCGATCTGGTCCCGGGGGCGCCGCAGCCGTTCAGCTTTGATTCGTGGCTGGCGGGATGACGCGGTATTCATCCAGCAAGCGCCGCGGCCCTAGCAGGTGCGAGCCTTGCGGATCGATGAGGAAATAACCGGCAAGCGCGCGGCGGCCGAGCAGCATCGGGCAGAGCATTTCGGAGCGGTCCGCCAGACTCAGGAGAATGCTCCACCGGAAGCCGCCCGGCAGCACGGCGGCGGTCTCGATGAAAATCCGGTTTCTGGCAGCACCGGTGGAGCTGCGGACCCGTGCGAGCCGCGCCACGGGAGCCTCGCAGGAAATCACTTCGGCGTAATGGTTAGTGGTCGTGAAGCGGACGGTTTTTTCGTCCGCCGACAGTTTGACGTTTTCCGCGTGGATGCTGGAGCTGCGCGCGCCGCTGTCGGTTTTCGCGTTCATCGGGGAAATCCCGAGATCGGGCAGGGCGATCCATTCGCGGCGGCCGATGACTAACCGCGGCATGCCGGTCCCGCGCCACGGCAAGCCGAGCGAGGCGGCGAGGTCCCTGGATGTGGACTCGACGGGCAGCGGGACGGCTTTGTAAATGGGTTTCACGGATTGAGGAGCGAGGCCGCCATGGCGCGCGCTTGTTCGCCGCCGCCGCCTAACATGCGGACGAGTTCCTGGATGCGGGTTTCTCCCAACACCGGATAGAGCCGCGAGCGGGTGCGGCCTCCCGAGACTTCCTTCTCCACCACGAAATGGTGAGTGGCGATGGCCGCGACCTGCGGGAAATGGGTGATGGCGACGACCTGATGGCGGGTGCCGAGCGCGGCCATTTTCCGGCCGACCGCACGGGCGACTTCGCCGCCGACGTTGGCGTCGATCTCGTCGAACACCATCAGCGGCGTGGCATCCTGATCGGCGAGCGCGGACTTCACGGCGAGCATCACGCGGCTGATTTCGCCAGAGGAAGCGATCTGGCGGAGTGGCAGCAGCGGCTCGCCGGGGTTGGGGCCGAATTGGAATTCGATGGCTTCCAAGCCTTGCGGACCGGGCTCCAGCAGCGTTTTGAGCGGCGCTTCGAACGAGGATTGTTTGAAGCCGAGATCCTTGAGCTGGCCGGAAATTTCCTTCGCCAGCTTCGGCGCGGCCTTGCGGCGGAGGGTGCTGAGCGATTTGCCGCCGGCGTCTAACTTCGTGCGGCAGGCGGCGAGCTCGCGTTCCAGGGTTTCGAGCTTCTCGCCGCGGTTTTCGATGGTGTCGAGGCGGGCGGCGGCTGCATCGCGGCGGGCGAGCACGTCGGTGAGGGAGGGGCCGTATTTGCGCTTGAGCGATTCGAGTAAATTGACGCGCTCTTCGAGTGTCGCTGCTTCGGCGGGGTTGATGTCGAGTTCGTCGGCGTAGTCGGCGAGGTTGCCTTCGAGGTCCTGGAGTTCGAGGCAGGCGGTCTCTAACGAGGCGGTGCGCTCGCGGATCGAGGGGTCGAGTTTTTCGAGATCGCGGACGAGGCGCTGGACTTCGGTGAGGCGCTCGAGAATTCCGTCATCGCCGTTGAGCGCGGCGGTCGCGGCGGCGGCGGCTTCGACCAGGCGGCTCGCGTTTGAGGCGCGGCGCCAGCGGTCTTCCAAATCCTGCTCATCTTCGGGCTTGAGATTCGCCCCGTCGATTTCCTGGAGCTGATAGCGGAGCAGGTCGAGTTCCTGCTCGCTGGCGTTTTCCGCATGGCGGATTTCCTCGAACTCGGCGGCTTTGGTGCGCCAGGAGCGGTAAAATTCTCGGTAGCTGGAAACGGCGGAATCCGCGCCGGCGTAGGCGTCGAGCATGGCTAACTGGCGCTCGGTGGAGAGCAGCGACTGGTGGTCGTGCGGGCCGTGGAGATCGACGAGATGCTCGCCGAGCCGCTTGAGCAGCGCGAGCGTGACGGGGGAGTCGTTGATGAACTGGCGGTTGGCGGTCTGCCCGATGACGCGGCGGATGATCAGCTGCGTGTCGTCGCACGGATCAAGCCCGCCGTCTTCGAGGATGGAGTTGATTTCCAGCGGGTCCTTGAGTTCGAAAACCGCCTCGACCGAGCAGCTTTCCTCGCCGGTGCGGATGAGTGATTTTTCGGCGCGCTCGCCGAGGACGAGTTTGAGGGCGCCGACGATGACGGATTTGCCGGCTCCGGTTTCTCCGGTGACGCTGATGAGGCCTGCGCCGAGTTCCCATGCGAGTTCATCGACGAGGGCGAGATTGCGGATTTTGAGAAGAGTGAGCATTCGTTTTGCGGAACGGGGGGCAGTATGCAAGGGTCGCCGCAGGAAGCAATGGCGGCTGAATTTTCCTTAACATTTCTTGGCACGGGGACCTCGGTGGGGGTGCCGGTGATTGGTTGCGATTGTCCGGTCTGCAGGTCGGACGACCCGAAAAACAAGCGGTTCCGGTCGTCGGTAGTGGTGCGGGCGGGGGGGCAAACCTTGCTGGTGGACTCGGGGCCGGATTTGCGGATGCAGGCGCTGCGGGAAGGACTGCGGGCGATCGATGGGGTGATTTACACCCACGCGCATGTGGATCACGTGGCGGGATTTGACGAGTTGAGGGCGTTTTGCTGGCGGAAAAAAGGACCGCTGCCGATGCATGCGACGGAGGGCTGCATGGCCACGCTGAAAGGCATGTTCGGCTGGGCGTTTTCGCCTGAAAACGTGGTCAACGGCTATGTCAGGCCGGATGTCCGGATCATCGACGGGCCGTTTTTTTATGGCGACCTGAAGGTGACGCCGCTGCCCGTCGTGCACGCTGCGGTGGAGACGATCGGTTATCTGTTTGAGTATCCGGGGGCCGGGAAAACGGCGTATTTGCCGGATGTGAAGCGGATTCCGGAGGAGACGATGAAACTGCTGCGGGGGGTGGATGTTCTAATCGTCGATGCGCTGCGGACGGCGGAGCATCCGACGCATTTCACGCTGGCCGAGGCCTTGGACGCGGCGGCGGAGGTGGGGGCGAAGGAGACCTGGTTGACGCATTTGAGTCATGAGTATGACGTGGAATCGATTTCCAAAGAGCTTCCCGCCGGCGTGCGGATGGCTTGGGACGGGCTGCGGATTTCGCTCTAATCTGCGCCGGGTCTTGCATGATCCGGGTATCAGGGCATGCTTCCCGCGATGAGAGTTTTCGCACTGGTTTTGCTTCTGCTCACGGGAGGTCCGTTGGTTTCGAGCGCGGCGATTTCGCCCGAATCCGTGGCGGTGCTCTACAATCGCGCGGTGCCGGAATCGCGGAAACTGGCGGAAATGTATCGCGACGTGCGAGGCATCCCGGCGGAGAACCTGATCGGGTTGGACATGCCGGCTGCGGCCGATATCTCCCGCGGGGATTTCGAGAAGTGGATTTTGAAACCGCTGCGCTGGGAATTCGATGACCGGCGTTGGTGGAAGCGCCAGAAGGACGCGGGGGGAGTGACTTTGCCCACCGTCAACCGGATCCGCGTGCTGGTCACGATGCGCGGCGTGCCGCTGCGAATCCAAGCGCTGCCGAAGCCCACGCCGAAGCCCGGAGCGCCGCCGGTTCCTCCCAATCCACAGAATCCGGTGGCTGGGCGCGACGAGGCATCGGTGGATTCGGAGTTGGCGATGTTCGGGGTGGAAGGCGTGCCGGTGGAAGGGGTATTGCAGAACAAATTTTACCAAAGCGAGAAGCCGGTCGCGGACGCGAACCTGCCGTTTCTGGTGCTGACGGCGCGGATCGACGCGCCGACCCACGCGACCTGTGAGAGAATGATCCGCGACGCGGTCGAGGTGGAGAAAACCGGCCTGTGGGGGCGCGCCTACGTGGACATCGCCAACAAGTTTCCGCAGGGGGACCAGTGGCTGGAATCGGTCGTGAAAGCGGGGGCCGAGGCCGGAATTCCGGCGGTGGTGGACCGCTTCAACGACACGCTGCCGAAGAACTATCCGATGACGGACGCCGCGCTTTATTACGGCTGGTATGACTGGAACGTGAGCGGTCCGTTTTTGAACAGCCGTTTTCAATTCAGAAAGGGGGCCGTGGCGATGCACTTGCATTCGTTCAGCGCGGAGCAGCTTTCCAGCGGCGCGAAAAACTGGAGCGGAGCGCTGTTGGAGAAAGGCGCGGCGGCGACTATCGGAAATGTTTATGAGCCGTATCTCCACCTGACCCACGATTTCGGCATTCTGCATCAGAGGCTGCTTGCCGGATACTCGTTTGGCGAAGCCTGTTGGATGGCGATGCCGGTGACTTCTTGGCAAGGCGTGGTGCTGGGAGATCCGCTTTACCGGCCGTTCCGGCACTTCGACGGCGGCGGGATGAAGCAGGACGAGGACATTGAATTCCGCGCGCTGAGAGCGGCGGCCATCGAGTGGAAGACGGATCCGCGAGAGCGGGCAAAGCAGCTGGAGAAAGCTGCGGAGCGGATGAAAAGCGGGATTCTGGCGGAAAGTATCGGGCTTGATTTGCTCCAACAGGGAGATAGCGGTGGAGCCGGCCAATGGTTCCGCACCGCGAAGACTTATTATGCGAGAACCGAGGACAAGCTTCGCGGGGATTTCAATCTGATTTCTATCGACCGCGCGGCGAGCCGCAAGGATCTGGCGGTGCGCGGCCTGCGGGAGGCGCAGATGTTTTACGGGCCGATCCCGGAGTCGGACGCACTGAAGGGCTGGTTAGATATTCTCGATCCGCCGCCGCCGCCGCCGGCAGACCCGACCACGGGTCCTGCCGCCATCAAGCCTGAAGCCATTGGAAATTTGAAATGACTTACGGATTTTTGCTGGAATCGATATGGCACCCGCCGCTGGCGTTTGCCGAGACCGCCGCGAGCGTGCTGCCGCCGGAGTTGGAATTGCAGGCTTTGTGGTTCTCCGGGGCTTTCGGCAGGGATTTCCGCACCACCACCGGCGGGAAAGTTAGAATCGTGCAGTTCGGTGAATGGAACCGCGGTGCGGGACCGGATTTCATCCAGGCGGCGGTGGAGATCGATGGCGACTTGCGGACCGGCCCGTTGGAGTTGGATCCGGTGGCAGCAGACTGGGATGCCCACGGACATGCGGTGAACCCTGCGTTTCGCGATGTGGTGTTGCACGTGATTTTCCAGTCCGACGCACGCCGGATTTTCACCCGCACTTCTGACCACCGGGAGGTGCCGCAGGTGGTGATCACGGAAATGCAGCTTTCCGAAGCATTGAGCCGTCCGCAGCGCGAGGTGGCGATCGCCCATCCCGGGCGCTGCGTCGCTCCGCTCAAACACCTGCCGCCGGGCTCGGTCGACAAGTTGTTAGCCGAAGCGGCGACCTTCCGCGCGGGATTGAAAGCCGCCCGCTGGCTTCGAATGGAAGATGCACATGGACGGGACGCCGCTTTGTTCCAGGCGACCGCGGAAACCTTGGGATACCGGGGGAACGCGCTTCCCATGCGGTTGCTTGCACAGCGCGCGCCACTCTCACTTCTCAAGGTGGAGGGCGACGCCGCGGAGTCCGTGCTTTTCGGCACGGCGGGATTTCTATCCGCCGACCAGCACGAGCTGGCACCGTCCGACACGCGTGATTACCTCCGCACGCTATGGGACACCTGGTGGAAAATCCGCGCGCGGTTGGACACGGCGGGGGATCGCCGGATTCCTTGGAAAACCCACGGCCAGCGTCCGGCAAATCATCCTCATCGGCGCGTGGGCGCGCTCGCGGCCTTGATCCAAGTGTGGCCGCAGTATCGGCGTCTCGCGCTGGCGAGACCGTTCCAAGCGAAGCCGCTGATCGATTTCCTGCAAGATCTCGACCATGAATTCTGGACGCACAGGCATACGCTCTCATCCACGGCATCGACGCAACGTGTGGCCTTGTTTGGCCGGTCCCAAGCGTTGGAGTTGATCGCGAACCATCTCGCGCCATTGGCGATGCATGAGGACGGCATGACTTTTCAATCCTATTTCAAACTGCGCAATTCGGCTGCTAACGACAAGGTGAAGCGCTGTGCTCTCAGACTGTTCGGATCGTCCAAAGCCGCCCAACCCTGGCTGCGCCGTGTGTGCCACCACCAGGCGTTGATGCAGGTCTATCAGGACTTTTGCCTTGAGGATTTCTCCGACTGCCTGAACTGCCCGTTTCCCGAACAGCTCACGCAATGGAGGTGATTTTTTGTGATCATGAAAATTCAACTAAACGGCCATCCCCACCCGCTCGAATCCGCGATCATGCTGGGCGATTTGCTCGAAAGCATCGGCTTCGGCGGCAAGCCCGTCGTCGTGGAGCTCAACGAGCAGGCCGTCTTTCCCCGCGACTATCCAAGTATTCTCATCCAGGACGGAGCACGGGTCGAGATCGTCACCCTGGCGGCTGGTGGTTAGAACGAGGCGCGGCCTCGGTTCGAGCGGGGCCGGAAGATCGCCCGACGATGGATTTTTAGCGCCCTTGGTATTTTTACCTTGCCACAAGAGGTCCGTGAATCCCAAGGTCCGCCCGCGTCCGAAAGGAGCAAAGTCCGGCGTAGCTCAGCGGCAGAGCGGGTGACTGTTAATCACTAGGTCGTTGGTTCGATCCCAACCGCCGGAGCCATTTAGAATCAACTGGTTACGAAGTAAAAGTGACCGCTAAATATCCGATGTAGGCACTAAGTGTAGGCACCTCGGATGCGATGAAAAACCAATGGGTTGGTAGATTGCTGCAAAACTCCCTATCCACGCAAGTCAGGACTATTCGCCGATTTTGGCGAATAGGTCCCCATTCCACGCGTACGCGGGCGAGACGCAAGGTTATAGCAGCCCCCAGATTTGGGGGCACCGATACCAGCCTGTCCGAGACGTGCGCAATTCTGCGCACCTTTCAAAATGGTGCTGGATTCTTAGCGCCTCTCTGAGCAGCGGAGGACAAAGCAAATTTGCTTTGTCCTTCCTCCGGCACGAAAAAACCCGCCCCCGGATCTCTCCAAAGGCGGGCCATTCCCTGAGCAACTGCTATTGCTGAAAATTATGCGGGGAGTCCGGCGGGTAGCAATGCCTTGCGCGACTTCGCCAACGCCTTCTGCCCCTCGGCCAAGAGCGGCCGGAGATGGTCTAGGCGGTCTGCCATGCTCAAGCTCCATCCGGCCTGCGAAGCTGCTGGTGCGTCGCTGTAGA
>CAMCCX010000111.1 GCA_945873305.1 Akkermansia muciniphila | reverse complement strand
TTCTTCCACTCGGAGACCTGCACCGGGTGGATGTCGAATTCCTTGGCGATCTGCTGGATGGTTTTAGCGCCCTTGAGCGCCTCAAGCGCCACTCGGGCCTTGAATTCGGGGTCGTGTCTTCTTCGTTTGCCTTTCATTTTGTGTGTGTTTGGTTCGGTTTTAACGCCGCTCCCACACACCACAATCATAGCTTAGCCACTGGCCTGATTTTCTGGGGCCGCCTCACCTCGCGCTTCTCACCAACCCGTTCGGCCTGCACGCTCAGGATCGTTACTCGATCCCGGCGGACCCGAACCTCAAGTATTCCACGCCCATCGAGCCCGGCGTGGCCGTGCCCGACAAGATCGAAAGCTCCATCGGCACGCTCAACCTCAGCTATGGCTATCCCTCCGCCGATACCGTTGAGAAAATCTACGACAACCTCGATCGCTCCCGCGCCCTGCAGGCCTACCTCATGGCCATCCCGATTGTAAACCAGGCGGGCATGCGCGATTCGCTCGCCCAATTCGGCCCGGCGAACCAGACGGACGTGCTCTGGGAAGGCCTGGTTGATCCCCGCACCGTCGAGCTGACCGCCAATGACAACACAATCTACAATTTCATCTGGATCGACACCAAGAAGGGTCCGCTCGTTGTTGAAGTCCCGCCCAAGGTCCTCGGCGGCGTGAACGATTTCTGGTATCGCTGGGTCGCCGATGTCGGCATCACCGGCGAAGATCGGGGCCAAGGC
The DNA here is from genome assembly GCA_945873305.1 of Akkermansia muciniphila. Classification (GTDB taxonomy): domain Bacteria; phylum Verrucomicrobiota; class Verrucomicrobiia; order Verrucomicrobiales; family Akkermansiaceae; genus Luteolibacter; species Luteolibacter muciniphilus_D. The sequence continues at coordinate 8,494 of CAMCCX010000111.1, read as the reverse complement.
GGCAAGTATCTCGTCCTGCCTCCCGAATACAAAGGCGAGGTCCCTTCGGGTTACGTCGTCATCCGCCCGAACACCTACGGCAACTGGCTCTTCTTCCGCGCTTTCGTCGTCGATGGCTCCACCAAGCCCGGCGTGGAGTCGGTGAAGAAGCACCTCAAGATCTACCAACTCTCCGACGCGGCCAATCCGCCGACCATGAAGTTTGCCAATGCCTCCGGCGTCCCGGCCAACTTTGTCGCTCCCGGGGACTATCAGTTTTGGGAAATGCTGAACAAAGTCATCCAGGAGGAACCATCGATTGGCAGCGATCCGACCACTCTCGGCCTCTTCGCATCCGTCGGTATCGTCAAAGGCCAACTCTTCGCCCCCGATGAGCGGATGAAGAAGATCCTGACCGACGCCGCGAACATCGGCGCCGTTACCGCGCGCACCATCGCCTTCAAGGTGCGCTCCAAGGAAGCCTACTACTTCCCTGACAGCACGTGGCGCCTGCCCTTCTTCGGCGGCTACAAGTTTGAGACGTCACCCGGCGTGACCAACATGGATGGCTACATCCAATACTACTACTTCGCGACCGGCGTCACCCCGGCGATGGAAATGAAGATGGTCGGCAAAGGCTCGCAATATCCGTGGTCCGTGCAGGACTCGAATGGCAACCCCTTCGACGGCGGCAAGACCTACAAGATGCACCTCCCGCCCAACGTGCCGGTGAAGGACTTCTGGTCCGTGATCGTCTATGACAACCAGACGCGCTCGATGGTTCAGACCAACCAGAAAGCACCGAGCGTGACCAGTCAGGAGAAGGACCTGAAGAAAAACGCCGACGGCTCCGTGGACGTTTTCTTCGGCCCGAAAGCTCCGGAAGGCTACGAGAAGAACTGGGTGCAGACCCTTCCCGGCAAAGGCTGGTTCATGATCCTGCGCCTCTACGGCCCGCTCGAACCGTGGTTCGACAAGACCTGGCGCCCCGGCGAGATCACGCCCGTGAACTAACTCGTTTTGATGGTGAAACGCGCGGGCCGTCTCCCTTCACCAGCGAGGCAAACTCCGTCTCGGAAACGAAAACCCCATGTGTGAAAACAACAGCCCATCCATGACATGCAAAAACCATCCCTCCTCGCCATCGCCACCGCACTGCTGGTTTCCAGTTGCGCCTCCCGTTACACCAGTTCGCCACCGGACGACGGCGCTACGCCAAACCCGGATGCCCTGTTGCAATCCATGTCCACCCGGCTGGCTTCCACCAAACAATACCGCTTCACCGCCCACCGCACGATTCCAGCGGATCAGGCGAAGGCACAAAACCAAGACCCCACGGCCCATGTCGAAGTCGTCGTCGCAAGACCCGACAAGCTGGCGGTGAAAATCAGCGAAGGAAAAGCCAACCGGGAAATGATCTTCGATGGCAGCACCTTCGTCGTGGTGGACGGAGCGAACAACTTCTACTCGAAGGCCCCGCTCCGTGGTTCGCTGGACAAGGTGCCGGTTCATTTGGCGCAAGTCTATGGCTTCCAGCCACCGCTCGCCGAGTTCATCATCAGCGATCCCTATCGCGATCTCAAACACCGCGTGACTGGCGTTTCCTATCTTGGCAAAGGCACCGTCCGCGAAAGTGGCGGCGTCGTCCAGTGCCACCGCATCGGCATGCACGGCACCCACGCCGACGCCGAACTCTGGCTCGGTGTCGCCGACTCGCTGCCACGCCGGCTGAAGGCCACCAAGACCGGTTCCGCTGGCAGGGATCTGCTCTTGGATGTCGATTTCCTGACCTGGGATTTGAACCATAAAGTCGGCGCGTCGGCATTCCGTCATCAACCTGCGGCCGGGGCCACGGAAATCCCCATGGTCACCCTCGATGAAGCCAATAAACCGCGCCGCTAACCAAATTCAATCCACCATAATTGTCATGAAAACGAATCACATTTTTTGCAATCCATCACGAGTCGGCACCATGCTCACGCTCATCATCGGCTTCACCATGGGCGCATCCCACGCAAGGGACCTCGGTCGCGGAGTGGGCGGAGCCGGAGCGGGGGTGAGACCCGGTGCCGGCGTCGGCGGGGTTGGTGCCGGTGCCGCCCGCGCCGCCACTCCCGGAGTCGGCTATGGGGCCGCTGGCGTTGGCGTGGGTGCCCGTGGCGTGGGTATCGCACCCGGCGTCGGTGTCGGCGCACCCGGTGTCGGAGCCCTGCCCTACGGTTACCACGCGGCCGTGCCCGCCGGCTACGCCACGGTGGCCTACGCAGGCTACACCTGCCGCTACGCCGCTGGCGTCTATTATCGGGCCGTGACCTATCAAGGCCAGACCGTGTGGGTGGTGGTGCAATGACGAACCCCATGGAATCCCGCCTCATCCGCAGGTTTAAAACAACGCCCGCCGCCATTCGCGTGTTCGGGTTTTCGCTCGCAGTGGTCCTTCTGTCCCAGTGCCGCGCCCCGGTTTCCGTGCGGATGGAAAAACCCGTCGCCCACATCGGCGCACCCGCAGCGCGGGCGAGCACGGATGTGCTGCTCGCCTCGATCCGCGAATCCCATGACCGCATCGTCCGCGGAGACGACGCGGCCATCCCGGCATACAATTTCTCCGTCGCGCGCCTCGTTGAGGAAATCGAACGCAGCGGCTCCGATCCGTGGCACCAGACGCTAGTGTTCGCGGGCAGCGGCGGTTCCTGCAAACTCAACGGCATCTCCCCGCCCGATAGCGATCCTCTCTCAAGCCAGCTCGTCCCCACCGACACCCTCGAATTCCATGGCGAATATGCAGGTTACGAATCAAAAGTCGCCGGTCTGGGAGCCCCCATCGTCGAGGGGAATTCCTATGACAAACTCGGCCACATCGGTTTCCGAAAGAAACTGCCGATCCGCAACCTCACCGCGATTGTTAGGTTCGATGGCGATCTGGCGAAACTCGAACTGCTCGACCCCTATCAGGTCGAGCGCGTCAGCCTCGGCGGTCGCAGCCGCCGACTCGCGGCCGATTATGGAGCCGCCGTCATGCTCGCGATGACCAAGGCGCGCGTGGACAAACTCGGCCTGGTCCGCCTGTTGCGCCCGACCCGCTACAACGACACCGCGAACCTCAATTTCCTCCAACCCTACGACGCCAAGCGCATCCCGGTGCTCTTCGTCCACGGACTCGACAGCACGCCGGCCACCTTCGCGCCGATGTATTTCAAACTGCTGCAGGATCCCGAAATCCGCAAAAACTATCAGTTCTGGGTCTTCAGCTATCCCAGCGGCTATCCCTATCCCTACTCCGCCTTGCTGCTCCGCCGCCAGCTCGACCAGGTGCAACGCGAGTTTCCCAAACACCGCGGCATGGTCATCGTCGGCCACAGCATGATCAGCCGCCTGATGGTCACCGACGCCGGCGACAAACTCTGGATCAAGGCCTTCGGGAAAAAACCTTCGGAAACCCACATCAGCGGCCACAGCCGGGGTATTGTGATGGAGGCGCTGGTCTTCAGCGACCGCAAGGAAATCGATCGCGCGGTCTTCTACTCCGGCCCGCATCGCGGCTCCATGCTTGCCAACAATTGGATCGGCAGCATCGCCTCCCGGCTGATCAAAATGCCCGGGCTCGTCGCCGATGTCAGGAACTCCGTCATCTCCGTCGCCTCCGCCGACACGGCCGGACTCATGATGCAGCGCGCCCCGAACAGCATCGGCACACTCTCGCCGAACAATCCGTTCGTTCTGGCGGTCAACACGCTGCCCATCGTCCCGCGCGCTCCCTATCACACCATCGTCGGCGATCGCGGCAAAGGTGACACGCCCGCCTCCTCGGATGGCGTGGTCGCCTACTGGAGCTCCCACCTCGATGGCGCGGTTTCTGAAAAAATCGTTCCTTCCAGCCACGGTTCCCACGAGAACCCCGAAGGCATCGAAGAAGCCCGCCGCATTCTCCACCTCCACCTCAAGAACACTCCGTGAACCGCATCTTCAGGAATCTGGCCGTTGGCCTCATACTCGCCGCATCCCTGGTCATCCCGCTCGCCGCGCAGGATGCGTTGTCCGGCGATTTCTCGAAGCGGCCGGAGATTGAAAAACGCCTCGCCGCCGTCCGCGCCGAAGCCAGCGGCCTTGCCGCAGAAGCGGATCCCGCACTCCGCGAACGGCTCCAACAACTGGAAGCCGTCTGCCAGTTTCACCTGGCCGCAATGGACATCGTCGCCAAGGCTCAATCCGCACGTGATACGGCCGCTCAAACCTTGGCCACGTGGCATGGCTTTACGCAGCCGCCGCCCTACTCGATCCTCCTTCTGGACGATACCCGCGAGACGCTCGCCACCCTGGCCGCAGCCCGGCGCGCCAGCGAGGCGCAACTCCGTATCGTCACCGCGGAAATCGAAGGCGCGCGGGACAAGCTCGACGCCCACCAGCAGGCCGAGCGCCAGCTCATGGATGCCGCCGTCAGCGCCGGAACTCCCGAAGCCCGTCAAAGCGCCGAACGCTCGGTCAAAACCGAACAGATTTCCTCCCGCATCGCCGCCGAGGCCGTGGCCCGCCTCAACCTGCGGCTCCAAGCCCAGCAGGCGGAATTGAACATGATCCGTTCGCAAACCAAACTCGCCACCCTCCAAATCAAAGCGCTCGAAGGGAAAACCACGTTTTCCCAGAAGGACCTCGACACAATCCTGCAAGGCCTCGCCCGCGACAAGGCGGAGGCGGTCGCCGCGCTGGTCGCGGCCAGCCGCCAATCGCAAGCGCCGAATCCGCTGCTGGCATGGAAAACCGAGTTCCTCGATGTGGAAAAGGAATTCTGGAACACCCGTTTCGCCGCATTCGGCAAAAAGGATCCGGCCATCGTGAAGAAGGCCCTCGCCACTCTCGGAGAACACAAGTCCCGCGTCGATGACTGGATCGAGATCGCCCAGCTCCGACTCGCAGGCGGTGCCACCGAAGCCGCCGAAATCGATCCCGGAAAACTGCGGGAAAATCTCCACCAAACCATCCGGCTGCAACGCCGCATCGGCTTCGCCATCGCCGATCTCGAAGGTGGGCACCTGCAAACGCCCGTGCTGGATCTGGTCAGCTCGCGGCTGCACGCGCTCTGGGATACGGAACTCTATCTGGCCGAGGAAACCGAGGTGGTCAATGGCAGCAAGATTTCCACCTTCCGCGCCGTCACCATCGGCAAACTGGTGAGGCTCGCCCTCATCCTAACCGTCGGCTGGCTGTTGCTGCGGTTTATCTCACGGAAGATCAAATCCATCGTCGTCCGAAAGACCGGGATTTCACAGGCCACCGCCGGGCTCGCCGCCACATGGGCTTTCGTCGCCGGCCTCGCCCTGCTCGTCATCTATGGACTCAACACCGCGCGCATCCCGTTCACCGCGCTCGCCTTCCTTGGCGGCGCGCTCGCCATCGGCGTCGGCTTCGGCACCCAGACCCTGCTCAAGGACTTCATCAGCGGACTGATCCTCATCTTCGAACGCCCGTTCAAGGTCGGCGACCTGGTAGAGGTGGAGGGCGTCTCGGGCCGCATCCGCAGCATCGGCATCCGCGCCTCCATCATCCAGCAGGGCAACGGCATCGACACCGTGATTCCCAATAACAAGTTGCTTGAAAACCAGGTCACCAACTGGACTCTTTCCGACTCGCTGCTCCGCCATTCGATCACGGTGAACGTTGACTACGGCACCCCCACCCACGAGGTTCCCCGCACGCTGCTCGCCGCGGCGGCGGAACATGGCCTCGTCCTCAAGGATCCAGAGCCCGAGGTGCTCTTCGAGGACTTCGCCGACCAGGCGCTGGTTTTCCGCCTGTTCTTCTGGTTCGACACCCGCAAGACCTCGCGCGACACGCTCGCCAGCGACCTCCGTTACATGATCGAAAAAGCGTTCTCCGAATCCAACATCACCATCGCAGGCCAGCAGAGCTGAACGATATTCGCCTCGATTCCAATCAGCCTCTCCGGGTCGAACTCCCCCGACCGATAAAAAAGAAGCGGTCCGACTGATCATCCTCAAGGAAAACCCATTAACCTTGAAGCATCTCAGTCGAACCGCCTTGCCTTGCGACAATATTTTTAAAAGTGACCCGACTATTCATCCCTTGGGAAAACCCATTAACCCATGAGGATCTTGGTCGAACCACTTCGTCTTGCGACACACGGAAATTAGCACCCTCCGTGCCAACTGTCTCGTTAAAAAGCCAAAGACTTCCAAACAATTTCGTCACATGGAATCGATTGACGGCTCCGCCACCTAGCCGGACTTCGCTCGCGAGTCACGGCGGTAAGTCGCTGGCGGCACGCCGACCGATTCACGGAAATTGACCGTCAGCCGCTCGTTGCTCTGGAACCCGCAGCGCTCGGCGATGATGCCCACCGCGAGATCCGTGGTCGTCAGCAGCGATTTCGCCCGTTCCACCCGCTCATGCTGAATCATCGCGTGCGGCGAGCGACCAAGCGAACTTTGAAAGCGCCGCTCAAGAACCCGCCGCGACACCCCGGTCCGGGCCGCCCATTCCTCCACCGAGACGATCGTGGAAATCTCCGCCACGAGAGACTGCATCGCTCGCCGCACCACCGGATCGCCCACCGCCTCATACGAGCTCGATCCGCGGGCGATGATTTCCAACGGCGGCACCAAGACTGGCCCGCTCGGCGGTTTCCCCGCCCAGATTGACTCGATCATTTGCACGACCTCCGCCGCCAACCGCCGCCAAGGCAGGCGGATGCTCGACAGTGCCGGCCTCGCCATTTCGCAGACGGTCTCATCGTCGTTGGCGGAAATCACCCCCACCGCGAAGGGCACTTCCAGTCCAGCCTGAGCAGTCGCCTCCAATACATGCCGACCGGTCGGATCATGTGCGGTGAAGATCCCCACCGGCATCGCCTGCCCCGCCAGCCACCCCACCATGTCTTCCTCCGGGTCCCGCCAGTATTCATCATATTGCCGCCGATCCCGAAATTCCTCCCAGTAAACCGGCACCTCGCCGACCACCGAGCGGAAACCCTCCAACCGCTGCTGGGCGTAATGCGCGCCCCCCCGCCCCACGAAAGCGAAATTCTTGTAGCCCCGCGCCACCAAATGTTCCGCCGCCAGCCGGCCGATCGCCACATCGTCCACATCCACGCTGAAAACCCCCGCCACCGGCTCGTCCGACGGCACGATCACCACCGGGCACCCCAACTCCACCAGTGCTTCCGTCAAGCCGGGCAACCACTCCGTCACGATCGCGCTCGGCCGCCATTCCCGCAGGCTCGCCAGCAGCAAGTCCGGCTGCCGGTAGAGATCGATGATCCAGAAATCGTAGCCCATTCCGGCAAACGGCGCGAAGCCCGGAGTGAGCCGCCGCACGTTCACGGACGACTGGACCACGGCGATTCGCTTGGAGTTTTCAGGATTCAAATGTCGCATTTCATCAAAAGGCTACCGGAATTTGCGGTAGCAAGGCGAGCGCTATTTCCAGTAGCTTGCTCCCGATGTCGCCCGTCGCGCCATCACACAAAACAACCCCACACTACCGAACAGACATGACTCAGTTTCCCTGCGACGCCGTCACCTACGAAGGCCCCGGCTCGAAAAACCCGCTCTCTTTCAAACACTACAACGCCTCCCAGGTCGTCGAGGGCAAGACCATGGCCGAGTGGTTCCGCTTCGGCTGCGCCTATTGGCACACCATGCGCGGCACCGGCGCGGACCCCTTCGGCGCAGGCACCGCCGCCCACCCGTGGGATGACGGCTCGAACTCCGTCGCCAACGCCCAGAACCGCGCCCGCGTCTTCTTTGACTTCATGGAAAAAGTCGGCCTCGATTATTACTGCTTCCACGACCGCGACGTGGCCCCGGAAATGTCCGACCTCGCCGCCTCCAACAAGGCGCTCGACGCCGTCGCCGACGTGCTCGAAGAAGAGCAGAAGCGCAGCGGCAAAAAACTCCTCTGGGGCACCGCCTGCCTGTTTTCCCATCCGCGCTATCAGCAAGGCGCCGCCACCAGCCCGAACGCCCAGGTCTATGCCTATGCCGCCGCCCAGGTGAAAAAAGCCATGGAAGTCACCCACCGTCTCGGCGGCGAGGGCTACACTTTCTGGGGTGGCCGCGAGGGCTACACCACCCTGCTCAACACCAACATGAAGCGCGAGCTCGACCACCTCGCCCGCTTCCTCCACATGGCCGTGGATTATAAAAAGGAAATCGGCTTCACCGGCCAGTTCTACATCGAGCCCAAGCCGCAGGAGCCCACCACCCACCAATACGACTCGGACTCCGCCGCCTGCCTCAATTTCCTGCGTGAATACGACTTGCTAGAGCACTTCAAGCTCAACATCGAGACCAACCACGCGACCCTCGCCGGCCACACGATGGAGCACGAGCTCACCGTCGCCTTCGAAGCCGGCGCGCTCGGCAGCATCGACGCGAACATGGGCACGCCCAACGTCGGCTGGGACACCGACCAGTTCCCGACCGACCTCTATCTGACCACCCATACGATGCTCGTCCTCATGAAAATGGGCGGCTTCACCACCGGCGGGCTCAACTTCGAC
>CAMCCX010000110.1 GCA_945873305.1 Akkermansia muciniphila | reverse complement strand
GCGGCAAAGTTCCGAACCACCCCCGCAGTTCGTTCACCGTCAGCCCGGAGCCATCGATAAAAGTCCAGTCGTTGCTGCCCTTGTCCGAGATCGCGATTTGGAAACCGATGCTCTCTATCACCAACGGTTTCGTCTCCCCCTTGCGGATGATCCTGAACTTTGTCGCCGTCGGCACCAGCACCAGCCACTTGGTGAAAATCAGATTTTCGACTTCCACGCCGTTGACCTTTTCCAGTTTCTTGCCGGGCCCCACCTCATACGACCGCGGCTGGCCCTGGGGCTTGAAGGAAATCATGCTGATCCCCTGCTGCACCATCTGGCGGGCCACGCCGGCGAGCTGTTCTTCGAGTTTTTTCATCCCGCCCATCCGGTTAGCGGTGCGTTCCTTCCACAGCGGGTTCATGCGCTCCACCGCCACCTGATAGCGGCCCATCACCACCTCGTCGCCGAGGCTCGCGACCGCGGCCACCGCGGAAGCCACCACATCCGCCGGCGCGGCGGAGACGGCCGCGGCAGGAATCTCCTCGGGCGAAATCTTGGGCAACGGAGCCAGCGGCGGCGGGCCGCCCTGCGCGAATACATCGCCGGCGACCACCGCCATCACGACCAGAGAATGGGCGAAAAACATCAATTTCACGCGGCATGGATGCCCCCTGTCCCGCCTCCCGTCAAGCTTGGCTGAATTCCGCTTGGAATTCCCGGCGGCTTTGCGTAATGCTCCCGCCCCCATGGCGAAACAGGCACTCGGAAAAGGACTCGGAGCACTCATCAAGAAAAGTGTCGCTCCATCGACAACAGACGCCTTGGTCGCGCCAGACGACTTCAAACGCGTCCGCGACGTCCCGCTCGACCACGTCGTTCCCAGCCCGCTGCAACCGCGCACCCAGTTCGTCGAATCTCCTCTGGACGACCTCATGGAGTCGATCCGCCAGCACGGCATCATCCAGCCGCTCATCGTCCGGATGGTCGATGGAAAACTCGAACTCATCGCCGGCGAGCGCCGCTGGCGGGCCTCGAAAAAACTCGGCCTAACCACCGTGCCCGTCATCGAGCGCGAGGCCTCCGACCGCGACGTTCTCGAAATGGCCCTCATCGAGAACCTCCAGCGCGAGGACCTCAACCCGATGGAAGAAGCCGCCGGCTACGTCCGCCTGGCCGAGGAATTCTCACTCAAGCAGGATGAAATCGCCGCCCGAGTCGGCAAGTCCCGCGCCAGCGTCGCCAACGCCATGCGCCTGCTCGGCCTGCACCTCGACGTGCAAATGCTCGTCGCCCAGGCGCGCCTCACCGTCGGTCACGCCAAAGCGATCCTGGCCATCAAGGACCACGACACCCAGCTCCTCGCCGCCGACCAAATCATTCGCCGCCAACTCACCGTCCGCGCCACCGAAAAACTCGCCCAGTCCTTCCTCAACGGTGATCCCCACGAGCCTGGCGAGCCGAAAAAATCCTCAGCCACTCGCGAGGTGGACATCCACGTCCGCGCCATCACCAACCGTCTCCGCGAGCACCTCGCCACCCACGTCGCCATCCAGCATTCCTCGAAAAAGGGCAAGATCGAAATCGAGTATTACGGCGACGACGACCTGCAGCGCCTCATCGAGCTCATCGGCTTGCCGGGCGATGATTGATTTCCCGCGTCACTAGCACTTGCCCCGCGGCCCATCGCGGTTTACCTAGCGGCATCAAACGACGCTCCTTCAGCCTCCTCCTCGCCCGGCGGTATCTCAATCCCCGCCGCTCCATGCTGTCCTCGTTCAGCCTGATCTCGCTGCTCGGCGTGATGCTCGGCGTGCTCGTTCTGGTGGTCGTCATGGCCGTTTACTCCGGCTTGGAGCGCAACGTCAAGGAGCGCCTGCTCGGTTTCACCCCGCACGTCCTACTGAGCCAAATCGGCAATTCGCCCGATGGCCGGATGACCGACTGGACCGCCGCCGCCGCGAAAGCGAAGACACTTCCCCACGTCGAGTCCGCCACCGCCTACGTCTCGGACAACGTCATCGTCGATGTCCAATCCTGGCAGCGCCCGGTCCTGTTCCGCGGTATCGACACCTCGGACCCCGCGCAAGTCGCGGGCATCGCCAAGATGCTCGACCTCGAGAACCATCCCGCCTCCACCGCGGATCTCGGAATCGACGACCGCGTGATCATTTCCTCCATCCTCGCCGAGCAACTCCAACTCGGCGTCGGCGACAAGCTCCGCCTCTATTCCACTCGGAATTTCGAGGAAGTCATGCGCGCCTACAAAGCCACGGAAAACCCGCCCGTGCGCGAAGCCTTTGCCGAAGCCTGGAAAACTAACACCAGCTCCCTCGCCTGCGCATGGAAGGCCGACGGTGCGAAATTCATCCTCCCCTTCAACGCCTACCGCGAGACTTACGCCGCGTTCGAAACCATCCTCGCCGAAGACATCCGCGAGCCCGAGCACGAGCTCCTCGCCAGCATCCTCATCGCCATGGATTCCTCGGAAAAGGACGACACCGCCCAGGTCTTCCGCTTCACCGCCGAGGCCAACTCCGAGATCGAAAAAGCCATCGCCGACCTCAACGCCACCGACGCCGGCAAAATGGACGGCGAGACGCTCAAAGGCCTCAAAAGCGTGGTCCTGCCGAAGGAAGCCGAAGTCATCGGCGTCTATCAAGCCTCACAGATGGCCGTCACGCCCGACCTTTTCGTCCCCCTCCCCCTCGCCCAGGACCTCGCTGGACTTGGCCAGGCCGTGCAAGGCATCGCGCTGCGTCTCGACGATCCCTACAACGCGGAAACCTTCGCCGCCGAGGCCCGCCAGACGCTCGGAGACGACTGGTCGCTCCTCACCTGGGGCCAGCAATACCAAGCCTTTTTCTCCCTCATCGAGCAACAGCGCGGCATGATGTATTTCATGCTGTCCTTCATCATCCTCATCTCCGCCTTCTCGATGATGGCCGTCATGTTCACCGTCACCATCCAGAAGCGGCGGGAAATCGGCGTCATGAAAGCCCTCGGCGCGGCACCCGGCCAGATCGTCCGCGTCTTCCTCTATCAGGGGATGATCCTCGGCACGCTCGGTGCCATTCTCGGCGTCGGCCTCGGCCGCGTGGTCATCCATTTCCGCGGGGAAATCCAAGCCGTCCTCCGCGGCATCGGCTTTGATCCCTTCGCTGCCTCGTTCACCGGCTTCACCATCCTGCCCGCCCATAACAACCCGCTGGAGCAAGCCGTCTTCGCCCTGATGGCCTTCGTCCTCTGCTCGCTCGCCGCCCTCGTCCCCGCCTTCTTCGCCGCCCGCAGCGACGCGGCCAAATCCCTGCGCAACCTCTAACTCATGGACGTCTGGATCATCCGCGACGGCGAGAAAGCCGGCCCCATTCACGATTTCGAAATCCGCCGGAAAATCGAAACCGGCGAGTTGCCCGCCACCACGCCCGCCTGGCACGAAGGGCTCGACGGATGGAAGCCTCTCATCGAAATCGACCTCTTCACCCGCGAGTTCGAACTGGCCGCCGTTCCTCGCGCCCCCGAAAATCCGCCGGGTCAAATCCTCCCGCCGCCGCTGCCGCAAAAAACCGCCTATGGCAGGCGTTTCTGGGCCCGCTGGTTCGATCTCTATCTCTACTCCGGATTTTGGTGGCTCGGCATGTGGGCCGTCGGCCAGAACATCGAAGCCGCCCTTCTCAATCCCTGGCTGATGTTCTTTCAGTGCGTGCCGTGGTTCGCCCTCGAAGCCCTGCTCATCCACAAATTCGGCACCACTCCGGGCAAATGGCTGCTCGGCCTCCAAGTCGCTAACACCGACGGCACGCCGCTTGATCTCGCCGCCTCTATCCGCCGCTCCCTGCGCGTCATGTTCAGCGGCGTCGGCTTCGGCTGGGGCCTGCTCGCGGTCTTTTGCCAAGCCCTCAGCCTGTTCACCGCCAAACGCCTCGGAGCGCCCCTTTGGGATCACAGCGGCGGCCACCAGGTCATCGCCAGTCCGCTCAGCCCCGCCCGCCTCGTCGCGCTCGTCTTCCTGTTTGCCGGAGCGCTCCAGCTGCAGATGATCGTCGTTTCGCCCTACCTGTTTGAAATGGCCGGGGAAACGTTTCCCTTCCTCAAAGAACAATACGAGAGAAACCCACCCTGGCACCTGCCCGAAAAACCCAAAACGCCCTAACCACAACCATCCTGCCACCGGTGCCCGATAAAAGTGACGGTCTTTCCAAAAATCAGCTTGCCAACCCCGCCATCCGCTTTTATTCGTCCCGCCCCCGCATGCGGGAAATGAAGGCGAGGATAGCTCAGTTGGTAGAGCAGTTGGCTTTTAATCAATTGGTCCTGGGTTCGAGTCCCAGTCCTCGTACTTCCGTCATAACGAGCTTACCTTCAAAAGGTAGCAATTCCTCGCAGGTTGCGAGAAATACTGTTTGTGAATCAAACTGTGCATTGCGTCTGCATTTGACCGATACATTCCGCATGTGTCCACCGGGGATAGAAAGAGACGGATTTCGGCTCTCGCTTACCTAACCTCGCTTTCTCCGGTTCCCGCCTACCCCGCGCGCGGCCACACGTGCGATGCGTATTTTTCAAAAAATGAAGACGCACGAAGGCTCGGCTGGGTCCCGGAGAAGGAAATGCATAGGTCGCACGAACCCTCTCTGGGTCCGCCCCCGGGTTGACAACCTCCAGCGGGAGATCCGACCAGACCGTTAGATCGACGCCGGTTTCGGCGTGATAGGCGACGTCGCCGATCCAGGCCGGGCGCTGGAACGTAATGGCTAGTGAGTCTGCCCCGGCGGTCATTTGCGGCTGCGGGGTGAAGCGGTATGGCTGGCCGCCAAGGGCGATTTCCGGCCAGCCGTTTTCCGACCAGCGGATGGGGAGGTCCAGTGATTTCGTTGCCGGTCGAGAAGACGCACCAAGTGCTACTTTGGGGAAAGTTTCCATAGCGGTATCCCCGTTCCCCCTTCCCAAGCCCCCGCTCCGCTGTTCATCATGGCGCATGGCCACCCTCGCGCGGATTCTCCGCCACACCTTCCGCTTCCCCCTGCAAAGTTCGCTCTCTTTGCTGATGGCCGTCCTTTGCACCTCGCTGGTCCTCGTCCTGCCGGGCATCACCATGCGCTTCATCGATGAGATCATCGCCAAAAATCGTCCCGATCTCATCCTCTCCACCGCCGCGCTCGGCATCGGCGCCATCTTCGTCCGGCAGTTGCTTTTCACCCTCCGCACCTATCTGAACAACTCACTGGAACTCAAACTCACCCACCTCATCCGCGTCGAGCTCTACGACAAGCTCCAGCGCCTGCCGGTGAAATGGTTCGACTCCAACTCCTCCGGAGAAATCATGTCCCGCGTTGCCGACGACGTCCCCGCCATGGACCGCGTCATCATCGAGGGCGTGGACCAGGCCATCGCCGCGGTGCTGCAGCTCGTCATCATCATCGGCTACATGCTCTATCACTCGTGGGAGCTCACGCTCGTCACCTTGATTCCCCTGCCCGTCATCGGCGTCATCACCACCTGGTGGGCGCGCCGCTCCGAGCCGCTGTGGCGCGCGTCCTCCGAGGCCTCGTCCGCGCTCAACGCCATTCTGCACGACAATCTATCCGGCATCCGCCAGATCAAGGCCTACACCGTCGAACCCAAGGCCCTCGACACCTTCGACAAAGCCTCGCGCAAGGTCGGCGAATGCCACATGAACGTCATGCGCGGCCAGGCCATCGTCTGGCCCGGCGTCTCGCTCATCGCCGAATCCGGGATCATCCTGATGGTCGCCTGCGGGGCCTGGTGGACGCTGCGGGGAGATCTATCACCCGGCATCGTCATCGCTTTCCTCGTCGCCTGGGGATTCCTGTTCGATCCGATTTCCCGCATCAACGCCCTCGCCCAGACCTTCACCCGCGGCGCTGTTTCCGCCAAGCGGATCTTCGCCATCATCGACACCCCGGACGAGTCCCACCTCGCCGAAGGCGATCGCCCCGACGGTTTCAGCGGCCACGTGCGGTTTGAAAACGTCTCCTTCACCTACGCCGGCGAGGCGCCCGTCATCAACGAGCTCAGCCTGGAAGCGCTGCCCGGCGAGACCATCGCCCTGGTCGGCGCCACCGGGGCCGGCAAGTCCACCGTCCTTAATCTGCTCACCCGTTTTTACGAACCCTCCGCCGGGCGCATCCTCATCGACGGCATTCCGCTAGCAGGCGTTTCCAAGGAATGGCTGCGCGACCAGCTCGGCTACGTCACCCAGGAAAGCTTCCTTTTCAACACCACCCTCCGCGAAAATCTCCTGCTCGCCAAACACGACGCCAGCGACGAGGAACTCTGGACCGCCCTCGAAGCCGCCAACGCCGCCGCCTTCGTCCGCGCCAGTCCCGGCGGGCTCGACACCCTCGCCGGCGAGCGCGGCAGCCGCTTCTCCGGCGGTGAGAAACAGCGGCTCTCCATCGCCCGCGCGCTGTTGAAAAATCCCCCGCTGCTGCTCCTCGACGAAGCCACTTCCGCCCTCGACAACACCACCGAACGCCTTGTCCAGCAAGCGCTTGAAAACCTCCGCTCCGATCGCACCTGCTTTGTCATTGCACACCGACTCTCCACGGTGCAGAAGGCAGACCGCATTTGCGTCCTGCACCATGGAAAACTAATCGAACAAGGCACCCACGCCGAACTCATTGCCCACCACGGCTCATACGCCAAACTGTGCGAAGCCACATTCGCTAACGATTCTCGACCCGCCACCTGAAACTCACCAATCTTCCAACCCACCACTCTCATCATGGAAACACTCATCAAGCTCCCGGACTCCGCCGCTCCCAGCACCGTCGCCGAGATCCTCGCGTCGCTGCGCAAGGAACACTTCGAACCTCGCCACGAGGCCAAGGCCTGGGGCGACTGGATCTATCTGGACAGCTACACCACCGTCATCAGCATCGAGTGCAACCACGGCCTCAGCAGCACCGCCACCATCGAGCACGGTGAAGGCGAGGAAGAAGGCGAGCCGGTCACCTCGCTCTACCGCGCCTTCGGCCGTCTGGGCTGGCTCGGCGTGGATGACGACGGCGAATTCCCATTAGATTGATTCCGGCCGCTGCCGCGTCGGCTCGTTTTCCACGAGGAATGCGGCGTCATCTCTGATGCCCTTGACCTCGGACGTGGCGGCAGACAGATTCCCGTCCGTCATGAGAGACATCACCCACCCCGCAGAGCGCCTGGTTCAGGCAATGGCCCGGATCTATCAATACCGGATGACCACGACCTCCGGGGGAAACCTTTCGATCCTCGACGCCGACGGCTCCATCTGGATCACCCCGGCGCGGGTGGACAAGGGCGCGCTTCGGATCGAGGACATCGTCCGCGTTTTGCCGGACGGCAGCACCGAGGGACTGCACAAGCCGTCCTCCGAGTTCCCCTTTCACAAGCAAATCTATGACGCGCGGCCTGACCTCGGCGCCATTGTCCACGCCCACCCGGTGGCACTGGTCGCCTTCAGCATTTGCGGGCAAGCGCCGGAAACCCGGCTTTTCACCAAGGCGCATTCGGTTTGCGGCGAGCCGGGATTCGCCCCCTACGCCCTGCCAGGCAGCAACCTGCTAGGCGAGCGTATCGCCACGGTGTTTGCCGCCGGTCATGACTGCGTGATGTTGGAAAACCACGGCGTCGTCGTGGGCGGCAGGGATTTCGCGGACGCCTTCCGCCGCTTTGAAACCTTCGAATTCGTCGCCAAGACCGTGATCAAGGCCCGCGCCCTCGGCCCGGTGAAATACCTCACCGCCGAGCAACTCGCCGTCGGCGAGAAGCCCGCGCCCGAGCTGGAGGAATTCGATCCCGGCCCGGCCACCAGCTGCGAACGCGCGCTGCGCCGCGAGTTGTGCGACTTCATCCGCCGCGGCTATCACCAACGCCTGCTCACCAGCAACGCCGGCAGCTTCTCCGTGCGGATCGATGAGAACTCGTTCCTCATCAGCTCGAAACTGGTGGACCGCGCGACGATCACGCCGGACCAACTCGTCCTCATTCATCAGGGCCGCCGCTGCCGTGGCTCCCGGCCCAGCCAGGCCTGCCACCTCCACCAGCTCATCTACCAGAAGCATCCGGAGATCCGCGCCATCGTCAACGCCACCCCGGTCAACGCCACCGCGTTCTCGGCCTCCGCCGCCCGCCTCGACACCCGGACCATCCCGGAGAGCTACATTTTCCTCCGCGACGTGGCGGTCCTGCCGTTTTCCTGGGTCTATGACGCGCCGGAAAAAATCGCGGAAACCATGACCCCGGAGTTCCCCATCGCCCTGATCGAAAACGACTGCGCGCTAGTGTTAGGAAAAACCATCCTCGACGCCTTCGACCGCCTCGAAGTCCTCGAATCCACCGCCGAGGCAGTCATCCTCAGCTGCTCACTGGGCGAAGTGCAGCCGATGGGCGAGGAGGTCATCGAAGAACTCATCCAAGCCTTCCTGAAATAATCGCATCCGTTGGAATTTCCCGACGGTTTTCCAATAGCTATCCGCCGCCCTCCGCCCGCATCCTCCCCGCCCACCTACCTCTATGATTGTCCCCTGGCTTGTCTTCATCGGTTTCGTCCTCGTCATGTTGGCGCTGGATCTCGGCGTGTTTCACCGGAAATCCCACATCGTCGGCTTCAAGGAGTCGATCGCCTGGTCGGCGGTATGGATCACGCTCGGGTTGTCGTTTTCGGTGTTGGTTTACTTCGCTTACGAGGGCCAATGGTACGGGCTCGGCCTGATTCCCGACGGAGTGGACGGCCTCATCAACAACGGCAAACTCGCCGCCACCAAGTATCTCACCGGCTACGTCGTGGAGAAATCCTTGAGCGTGGACAACATCTTCGTCATCGCGATGGTCTTCGGTTCGCTCGCGGTGCCCGCCCGCTATCAACACCGGGTCTTGTTCTGGGGCATCCTCGGCGCGCTGGTGATGCGCGGCGCGATGATCGGCGTGGGCTCCGCGCTGGTGCACAATTTCCACTGGGTTCTCTACGTGTTCGGCGTGTTCCTGATCCTCACCGCGCTGAAAATGCTCTTCATGAAGGAAAAGGAAGAGCACCCGGAACACAACCCGCTCGTCCGCTTGCTGAGGAAACATTTCCCGATCACCCGCGACTATCACGGCCAGCATTTCATGGTGAAAGCCGGCAGCCAGAACGCCCATGAATCCTCCGAGCCCGGTGCCGCCGTGGTGGCCGACCCCGTGGTGGACGCCGCGCCCAAAGGCAAATGGCTGCTCACGCCGCTGGCCGTCGCGCTCGTGCTGGTAGAGGTGACCGACCTCATCTTCGCCGTGGATTCCATCCCCGCGATTTTCTCGATCACCGCGGATCCGTTTCTTGTTTTCACCAGCAACGTCTTCG
The DNA here is from genome assembly GCA_945873305.1 of Akkermansia muciniphila. Taxonomy (GTDB): domain Bacteria; phylum Verrucomicrobiota; class Verrucomicrobiia; order Verrucomicrobiales; family Akkermansiaceae; genus Luteolibacter; species Luteolibacter muciniphilus_D. The sequence goes on along the minus strand of CAMCCX010000110.1, from coordinate 71 downwards.
CCATCCTCGGCCTGCGCTCGCTGTATTTCGCGCTCGCCGGGATGATCTCCCAGTTCCGCTATCTCAAGCCC
>CAMCCX010000109.1 GCA_945873305.1 Akkermansia muciniphila | reverse complement strand
TAGCGATGAAGACGCCGCCGAAGGCTTGTTTGAGCGAAGGCCCGAGGGCGGGTTTGTCGTGCGACTCGCGGGCGCAGAGGAATGCGAGTTTGCGTTTTCCGAGCTCGCGGGCGGCGTAATGAAAGACCGAGGAAAGATCGGAATCGCCCATGTCATGCGCGTCGCCGCGCGGTGCGAGATGGACACCCACCCGGTCCGCGCCCCAGACGGAGACGACGGCATCGGTGACTTCCAACAGGAAGCGCGCGCGGTTTTCCACCGGTCCGCCGTATTCGTCGGTGCGCCTGTTCGTCGAGTCCTGGAGGAACTGGTCGATCAAATAACCGTTAGCACCGTGGATCTCGACGCCGTCGAAACCCGCGGCTTTCGCATTCTCCGCGGCACGGCGGTAGTCTTCGATGATGCCGGGGATTTCTCCCAGATCCAAGGCGCGGGGTGTGACGAACTCCTTCTCCGGCCGAATCAAGCTGACATGCCCGGCGGCGGCGACGGCGCTTGGAGCGACGGGAAGATCGCCGTCCAGATAGACGGGGTCCGAAACCCGACCGACGTGCCAAAGTTGGAGCAGGATCGTGCCGCCTGCTTGGTGGACGGCGCGGGTGACGAGCTTCCACCCTTCCACCTGTTCTTCGGACCAGATGCCGGGAGTGTTCGGGTAGCCGACGCCCTGCGGCGAGATCGAGGTGGCCTCCGACAGGATCATGCCGAAGCTGGCGCGCTGGGCGTAATATCCGGCCATCATCTCGTTAGGAACGCGGCCGGCCGACGCGCGGCAGCGGGTGAGCGGGGCCATGACGATGCGGTTCGGAAGCTGGAGCGCGCCGGCTTGGAGCGGTTGGAAAAGTGGATCGGTCATCATGAGGTGGCGATGCAATCAGGCTTCCGGCGTGGCTTCAAGTTTGAGTTCGATGACGACCTCGTCACGGATCAAATCGTCGGCTTTCCCGGCATACACGATGCCGAAATCCTTGCGGTTGATGTCGAACTTCGCGTCGATCCTCACGGCGTCGCCGCTCTGGTTAACGGTGGCCGGGAAACTGATGTTTTTGGTCTGGCCGTGGAGCGTGAAATTGCCGGAGACGGTGTAGGTGGTTTCCGAATCTTTCTTGAATCCGGTGACGTCGAAGGTCGCTTGCGGAAACTTCTCGATGTCGAAGAAATCCGGGCTCTTCAAGTGGCCGGTTAGTTTCTCGTCATCCGCGAAGGTGGATGCCATGTCGATGACGGCCTTGTGGTCGTTGCCGACGGGAGCGCCGTCCTTGATGGTGAAATGTCCGGTAAAGGCCTTGAATCCACCTTGGTGGCTGCCGGTGACTTTCGAGCCGACGAAGTTCACCTGGGAAGCCGGAGTGAAGACATACTTGATGCCGTTTTCCGCGGTGGTTCCGGATTTTTCGACTGCTGCCGAGACTTTGGCGTCGGTGGTTTTGTCCGCCGGGTTTTCGCACGAGACGAATAAAATCGGAGCGGAGACGGCTAATGTTAGCAATGTGGTTTTCATGACGTGGAGTTCTGTTGGGAAATTAGTTGAGGTCAAAAAGGATCGCTTCGGCGGGACTGTCAGTCGCGGTGATTTCGATTTCCCCGGATTCTTCGAGCGAGACGGCGTCGCCCGCGGCGAGTTGGAGGCCGTTGACGGTGACGGAGCCTTTGGCGATGTGGAGCCACAGCCCCCGGCCGGCGGCGAGTTGGTGGCGGGTGCTGTCGCCCGGCCGGAGTTTGAGCAGATAGATCGAGGCGTCCTGGGCGATGGTTGCCGAGCCGTCGCGTCCATCAGAGGAAATCACGAGGGTTTTCACATCGTGCTCGTGACCCGGCGCGGGAGTCCACTCGGTGTAGGCCGGAGCCAGGCCGCGGGTGTCGGGGGTTATCCAGATTTGCAGCAGATGCGCCGGCTCGGTGGAGGAGGGATTGAACTCGGAATGCTGGACGCCGGTTCCCGCCCGCATCATTTGAATTTCGCCTGGCTTGAGAACCCGGCTGTTTCCCATCGAGTCCTTGTGGGCTAGATTTCCCGCGAGCAGATAGGAAAAAATCTCCATGTCGCGGTGGGGGTGGGTGGGGAAGCCGCCGCCCGCTGCGATCCGGTCGTCGTTGATGACACGCAGCGAGCGGAAGCCCATGTGCGCGGGGTCGTAATAGTCGGCGAAGGAGAACGTGTGCCAGCTGTCGAGCCAGCCGTGCATCGCATGGCCGCGCTCTCCGGCGCGGCGGATGTTCAGTTTGGAGTTTGTCGTCATGGCCACATCATAACGCAAACCCGCGGTCCGCCCAATGCCTTCTCGTCAGTCTCAGCATGCGGAAACCGACAGCCTCAATCCAACAGCTCCGGGTAGTGCTTGCGGGCCAGAGACAGTGACAGATCGAGGACTCCCTGGCTGCGGGAGTGGCGGAGCGCCTCGTCCGCCATCGCCGAGCACTCGGCGTGGCTGAGTGAGCGGATGGCCTGGCCGACCCGCGGCACTTGCTGCGGGCCGACGGAAAGTTCTTCCACGCCCAGGCCTAGCAGCAGCGGCGTGAGGCGGATGTCGCCGGCCATTTCCCCGCAGACGCCGGTCCAGATGCCGTTGTCGCTGGCGGCGTCGATCGTGCGCTTGATCAAACGGATGACCGCGGGATGGGTGGGACGATAGAGATCGGCGACGTGCGGATTCACCCGGTCGGCGGCGACGGTGTATTGGATCAAGTCATTGGTGCCGATCGAGAAAAAGTCCACTTCCGGAGCGAGCAGGTCGGCGCAAAGGGCCGCGGCGGGGACTTCGACCATGATCCCGACGGGCAGGTCGCGGTCGAAGGCGACGCCTTCTTTTTCCAGCTCGTCCATGCAGCGGCGGACCATGTCCTTGCTCCGCCAAACTTCGGAAAGTCCGGAAATCATCGGGAACATCACCGCGACTTTTCCGTAAGCGCTGGCGCGGAGGATCGCACGGATTTGCTCGCGGAACATCGCCGGGCGCGCCAGTGAAACGCGGATGCCGCGCCAGCCGAGGAAGGGGTTGGGCTCGATGTCAGTTAGGGGCTCCACTGGCAGTTTGTCACCGCCGGCATCGAGGGTCCGGATGATCACGGTGTGCGGCGCCATTTCGCGGGCGACTCGGGAATAGACTTCCGCTTGGCTTTTCTCATCCGGCATTTCCTCGCCGTTGAGCAGGAGAAACTCGGTTCGATAGAGTCCGATGCCTTTCGCCCCGCTGCGTTTCACCAGAGACAATTCATCGACCAGTTCGATGTTCGCGGAAACCGTGAGCGGTCGGCCATCGACGGTTTCGGTGGCCGCGCCGCGCATCGCGTCGAGCGAGCTGCGGACTTTTTCCTTCGCCAGCATCAGCCGCTTGTAGCGCTCCAAGGTTTCCGGAGCGGGATACAGGATGAGTTTGCCGGTGTAGCCGTCGAGAATCGAAGGCGTCAACGCGATGATGTCGATCACCGCGCCGTCGAGCCCGACGACCGCGGGAATGCCGAAGGCGCGCGCCAGAATGGCGGTGTGCGAGTTCACGCTGCCTTGTTCGGTGGCGAATCCTAACACGTGCCGGCGGTTCATCGAGGCGGTGTCCGAAGGCGCGAGGTCGTAAGCGACTAACACGTGTCGGTCTTCCGGGCCTTGCGGGCGGATATCGCCCTCGGTGCTGAAATTCCTGAGCACCCGTTGGGCGACGTCCTCGATGTCCGCGGTGCGCTCCCGCAGATAGGGATCCGGGATGCGGCGCATCGCCTCGAGGAAATTCTGCATCACCGCGTAGAACGCGTATTCGGCGTTCTGCTGGCGGTTGGAGATGGCGAGCAGCACCCGGTCCACCACCGAGCGATCCTCGAGAATCATCACGTGCGCCTCGAAAATCCCGCTCTCGTTGTCGCCGGATAGATCCTCCAGCCGGCTTTGCAGCTCGATCAGCTGGCGTTTGGTGATTTCCAACGCCTGCCGGAAGCGCTCCTTCTCGCGCTCCACCTCGGACTCGGGGATTTCATAAACCTCGGGAGCCGAAAACCCGCGCGCGACGACGTGGACGGGAGCGATGGCGATACCGGGCGAGGCTGGGATGCCCTCGTAAATGGTTTCTTGCTCGGCTCCGGTTTTCGGCATGGTCTGTGGCGATCATGGTTTGAAACCGCCCCGGCATTCAAGGCGCAATTTCCCTGCGGGCAGGCCGCTCAGTGGACCTCGCTGAAGGAAAGCCCGAGGTCGCTTTCCAGCTTGTTGATTTTCGGCCGTTCGCGGGGCTCGATCAGGGCGATGGAAATCCCCTTTTTCCCGGCCCGCGCCGTCCGGCCGCTGCGGTGGGTGAAGTATTCGATCTGCTCGGGGAGCTGGTGGTGGATGACGAAGGACAGCCCTTCGACGTCGATTCCGCGGGCGGCGACGTCGGTGGCGATGAGGAATTGGGTGCGCTCTTTTTTGAAGGAGCGCATCACCGTGTCGCGCTCCTTCTGGGTGAGGTCGCCATGCAGGACATCGACCGGAAATCCCTTGGTGGTTAATTGTTTGCCGAGGATGATCGCTCCCGCCTTGGTGCGGCAGAAAATCACGCCGCGGTTGTCCTGTTGGCGTTTGAGGAAATTGGCGATGACGTCGGTCTTCTCGTCGCGGCTGCAAATCTTGAATTGGTGGTCGATGTCTCGGTTGACGACGTGCGCTTTGTCGATTTTTAGCAGGTGCGGTTTTTCGGACATGCAGTCCTTGATGAGCCCGTGGATGGCGTCCGGGATGGTCGCGGAAAACAACCAGGTGCTCTTGCGGGCGCGGGTGAGGCCGAAGATTTTCACGAGCTCTTTCTTGAAGCCCATGCTCAGCATTTCGTCCGCTTCATCGAGGATGAGGTGCTTCACGTGAATCAAGGTCAGCGCTTTTTTCTGGAACAAATCGAGAAGCCGTCCGGGCGTGGCGACGACGATGTGCGTCGGTCGTTGCAGCGAGGCGACCTGTTTGTCGAAGTTGTCGCCGCCGCAAAGCACCTCGACGAAGACCTTCTCGGAAAACTTGGTGTAGCGGAAAAGCTGCTTGCCGATCTGCTTGGCCAGCTCGCGGGTGGGCGCGACGATGAGCCCCTGGATGTCCTTGGATTTCGGGTTCACCTTCATCAGCAGCGGCAGGCCGAAAGCGGCGGTCTTGCCGGTGCCGGTCTGGGCCTGGGCGATGAGGTCGCCGCCGTTTTCGAGCAGCCACGGGATCGCCTTGTCCTGGATTTCCGTGGGATGGATGATGCCGAGCTCCTGAAGCCCCTGCATCAGGTTGGCGGGAATGCCGAGTTCTTTGAAAGTCTTCAACGTCGTGTTTTCTAGTGATATTCGCCCGCCAGCCGTCGGCTCGGGCGGGTGACGGGGGGCACCTTGTGCGGTTCAATCCCGGATGACGAGCCATGAAATCGCGGTTTTATGGAAACTGTGAAACACGAGCTTGACACCTGCGGCCAAATTCCTATTTTCCCCCGCCCGCCTCCAAGCGACCCATTTTTTTACAACACGACCATGGCCAACCACAAATCTTCAATCAAGCGCGCACGTCAAACCGTCGTCCGGACCGAGCGTAACCGTGCTGAAAAGAGCCGCATGAAGACGCTCCGCAAGAAAGCCCTCACCGCGATCGCTTCCGGTGACAAAGCCGCTGCCGCCGAGGCAAGCTCCGCGTTTTCCTCCGTCGTGGACAAGGCCGCCAAGCGCAACTTGATTCACCCGAACAAGGCCGCCAACTTGAAGAGCAAGACCGCCAAGGCTCTCGCTGGCATCGCTTGACCGACCCGTCAGCCGGTTTCATTCAAATTCAACGAAACAAGCGGACCGGGTCACCGGTGCCGCTTTTTTCATAGCCACCATGTCCGAATCTCCACCACCGAACCGTGCGGCCGCCGCCGCCAAGATCGCTGCCAATCCCGCCGGCTACAAAGTCTGCGAGGGCTGTGATTCCATAGTCGGAAGCGGAGCCGCACTCTGCCCGAATTGCCACAGCTACCGTTTCGACGCTTCGGCCCAGCGGGTGATTCTCCAAGCCAAGATTCTCGGATCAAGGGAGCAAACCTCGGTCACGGCCGATGACTTGGGCTGATTTCAAAAAATGAGCGCGCCGATTGGATTCAAAGAGTGGCAAGTGGTTTGCGACGCCTTGGCAACCGGCCGGCAGTCGATCCTCCTGCGCAAGGGCGGCATCCACGAAGGACGCCAGGGATTCTCCTTCGCCCACGAATCTTTCTTTCTCTTTCCCACCCGCTTCCACGCCCTGGGCGACCAGGTCCGGGAAGGTGAGGTGAAAGTCCTGCCCGAGTGGCAGCCGGGCGATGTCATCCGCATTACTCATCACGCCGAAGCGCTGTGGGCGATCACTCTGACAGATTGGGAAAAGGTCGCGGCCTTGGAGCCGCTCCATATTTACTCGGAGCAAACGGTGCGCGATCGTTTCGATTGGGAGGGCAAAGGCATGGCTTCCGGCAGCATCCATCTCGCGTTGGTGCGCGTCCGCGAACTCGCCACACCTTGGGAATTTCCCTACGAGGCGAAATACGGCGGCTGCCGCAGCTGGGTGAACCTGCCAGAGCCGCCGGCCGGCTGGAAAGACAGCGCGCGGCCCGTGCTCGATGACGAGGCTTTCGCGGCGCTCGATCAGACCTTGTTCATTTAGCCGCTTGCGCAATCGCTTTTTCGACCTGCCTCTACTTACTCCAGTTCGCGAAGCCAGAATAGGCTGCAAGCGGTTTCAATGCTTGCAGCTTTTAGTTGGGACTTCCGACTCTTTTCCTGCTTTCAGTAAGGACTGCTGACAATGACGTAGGTGTCGTTCTGGCGGCGGTAATACCGATCCCCGACTTGATAGTATTCATTTCCACGGTGCTTCACCACGCGGTATCCGTCTGGAAGACGGGTCATGACTTCGCCGCGATCATATCGTGGGTCATGACGGTTGGATGACTCCCTATAATCCCGGCTCGGCTGGTAGGTCTGCTGGCGGCGACTGTAGTCGTCATAGTAACGACTGGTGCGGGGCGCATCGACAACCACATAGCCACCGGAACCCGGGCGATAGTAATAGCCATCGTGGTAATAGTAGGTGCTGCCCGAGATATTTTCACTGCGGTAGCCACCTGGAAGGGAATTGACCCTGTATCCCGGGCTATATCTGGTGACGGAGACCGATCCGTCGCCTTGTGAATCATAGGGGACAACGCAGGAAACCAGTCCCATGCAAAGAGCAACGCCGGTGATGACGAACATCGGCCTGACGAATGTATTCGGTTTTTCGGGGTTCGCTGGCCGGGCCGCATCGTCGCGTTTGCCGATGGGCGGTTGCTGTTGGTGATTGTTTGTCTTCATATCACGCGTGGATTCGATTTCGATTTTCATGGCTGTATTTTTCCTTTCAGTTGATTTTCATTCGTGGTGAACATGACATCGAATGGATCTCCACCTTGGCGGATACGGTGATCATTGCTCATGATGACGGCTTCTTCCATGGGGTGAAACCCTAAGGTCGATCATGCGGGCGGTTGCCGGAGCCTGTGCGGTGGATTTCCCATAATCCGTCATTCACGCCAAAATTTGGGTTGCGACCGGGTTTCCTGTCGAACACGTTACAGTTTAACACGCGGGATGGAATGTGGCTTTGCTTGCATCAAAGCCGCTTCGAAGATCAGGTTGATAAATCGCATGAAAAAACCATCACCGGCCAGGAGGATAAGGAAGCCTGTTCCGGCGGTTCAGGAGAAAGGATCCGCATCGCCAGCGGCGGCTTCGTTTCCGATCATCGGCATCGGCGCGTCTGCAGGTGGCTTCGAGGTGCTGGAACAGTTCCTGGCGCATGTCCCGGCGGAATGTGGAATGGCTTTTGTGATCGTCCTGCATCTGGACCCTACCCGCAAGGGACTCATGCCGGAACTTCTCCAGCGGGGCACCCTGATGAAAGTGGTGCAGGTGAAGGACCGGACGCGGGTTCGCCCGGATTGCGTGTATGTGATCCCGCCGAACAAGGACATGTCCATCCTGCACGGAGTCCTTCATTTGTTCGAACCCTCGGAGAAACGCGGGCAGCGTCTGCCGATCGATTTTTTCCTGCGCTCACTCGCCCTCGACCGGCAGCAGAAAGCCATCGGCGTGGTTCTATCAGGCATGGGTTCCGATGGCACTCCGGGCCTGTGTGCAATCAAGGAGAAAGGCGGCCTGGTGGTCGCGCAGGAACCGTCCGCCGCGAAGTTCGACAGCATGCCGCGCAGCGTGATCGATGCCGGCCTGGCGGACATCGTGGCTCCGGCGGATGAATTGCCCGGACGGATCATAGCCTATCTGCAACGCGTGCCCCATGAAGCGATTTCGGAAACATCGGTCGATTCCGTCACCCGCGGCGCTCTTGAAAAGATCCTGATCCTCCTGCGGCAGCGGACGGGCCACGATTTCTCCTTCTATAAGAAAAGCACGCTCTATCGCCGGATCGAGCGCCGCATGGGCATCCACCAGATCGACAGGATCGCGTCCTATGTGCGTTTCCTGAACGAGAATCCGCAGGAACTGGATCTGCTCTTCATGGAATTCCTCATCGGCGTGACGGGATTTTTCCGTGATCCTCAGGTATGGCAGGTGTTGCGCGATAAAACCCTGCCCGCGCTTCTTGCCAGCCACCCTACGCGACTGCTGCGGGCATGGGTCGCGGGATGCTCCACCGGCGAGGAAGCCTATTCCCTGGCCATCGTGTATAGGGAGGCAATTGAGAAACTTGCTCCCGGGAAAAATCTCAAACTCCAGATCTTCGCCACGGATCTCAACCGCGATGCGATCGACAAGGCTCGCCGGGGTGTTTTTTCCGAGAACATCAGCGCGGACCTCTCTCAGGAGCAACTGCGCCGTTACTTCACCAAGGAGGAAGGCGGATACCGCGTCCGAGCCGAGATCCGCGAGATGGTGATTTTCTCACCGCACAGTGTCATCATGGATACTCCTTTCACCAAACTGGACATCCTGAGCTGCCGCAACCTGCTGATCTATCTGCTGCCTGAGATGCGGAAGAAACTTTTCCCACTGTTTCATTACAGCCTGAATCCCGGCGGCATACTGATTCTGGGGAATGCTGAAACCATCGGGCAGTTCACCGGGTTGTTTGCCACCGTCAGCGGGAAATCCCGGATTTACCGGCGGCTGGAGCCCGCCGTCCGTCCGATCCCCGTCGAGTTTCCATCATCCTTCGCGCCTGGCTTGTCTGCGGCATCCGATATGCTGGGGGTGCGGAAACCTCATCTGAATCTTCAAACACAGGCCGAGCAGTTGGTTCTGCAGCGTTATGTGCCGCCATCGGTGCTGGTTGAGGCGGCCCCAGAAAATCAGGCCAGTGGCTAAGCTATGATTGTGGTGTGTGGGAGCGGCGTTAAAACCGAACCGAACACACACAAAATGAAAGGCAAACGAAGAAGACACGACCCCGAATTCAAGGCCCGAGTGGCGCTTGAGGCG
>CAMCCX010000108.1 GCA_945873305.1 Akkermansia muciniphila | reverse complement strand
TGCATTCGGAGCTTGCAGGTGAGATCGGATTCTCCTATCGAATGTCCATCAGCCAGCCTGCTGAGATTTTAACAATTTAACGGAAAGAAAAATTTCCCCGGCGGAAATCCTCCTTTTCACCCTCCCGTGATCGTCAAAACCGACCCCGGACGCGCTGGCCGGGAGGATTTGCAAATTCGTTAACCCGGCCAAATAGACCGGTTATCCGGCCAATCGACCGCCCGGACCCGGATTCATGCCGGATGAATGCGCACAGAAGAAAAAATTAAACTTTTGGAAAGTTTCCCTTGCCTGATTCTAAAATATCGTGCTAGAACCCAACAGTTACCTGTTAATTGGCCCGCTGTTTTCTGTATCACGAGCCTGCAATTGACCTCCCCACTCACCCCGATCATGAAACCATCTCGTAATTTGTTTATTCACGCTCTCGGCCTTTCGCTGGCCGCCAGCTTCACCGCCAACGCCATCACATGGGATGGCGGATCCAACTCAACAAGTAACTGGATTGGGGGATCTGGAGCCAATAGCGGTGAACGCAACTGGGATACAAATAATGCTCCCGTGGCAACTAGTCCCCTGATCTTCGCCGGAACCACACGACTGGACCTCAACAACAACTGAACTGGAGCGCGGAATGTATTCCGCCTGAATGGGTGTGAAAATTTTCGCGCGGAATGAATTCCGCGCTCCGATTGAAGGATTGAAGGATCACGTTGCTTCCGTGATTTGGCATCACTCCCGACTGAGACAGTCGGGACACTTTCCCACAAAAAAGCCCGGCCGTGTGGCCGGGCTTTTTTTGTGGCTGGGAGCCGGGATTATTTCATCTCGTCTTCCTCGTCGATGGTGTGCGTGAGGATGAACTGGAGGTCATCCAAGCCGAGGTTGGAGGCGAAGCCTTCGTCGCCGAGCACGTTGGTGACGAGCTGGGTCTTCTGGTGCTGAAGGATGCGGATCTTCTCCTCGACGGTGTCGCGGGTGAGCAGACGATAGGCGATGACCTTGTTCTTCTGGCCGATCCGGTGGGTTCGGTCGATGGCTTGGTTTTCGACGGCGGGGTTCCACCATGGATCGTAGAGGATGACGTAGGAGGCCGAGGTGAGGTTGAGGCCGGCACCACCCGCCTTGAGCGAGAGCATGAAGACCGACGGGTCCTTGGTCGTCTGGAAGCGCTCGATCTCGCCTTTCCGGTCTTTGGTCTGGCCGGTGAGGTAGTTGTAGGGGCGGTTGTTGAGTTCGAGGCGCGCCTTGATGAGGTCGAGCATGGAAACGAACTGCGAGAAAACGAGCACCTTGTGGCCTTCCTCGTGGAGCTGGTCCAACAGGTAGAACAGCGATTCCATCTTCGCGGACTCTTCCTTGAGATACTTGGGATCGATGAGGCCGGGGTGGCAGCAGATTTGCCGCAGGCGCATGAGGCCTTGGAGGATGGCGAAGGAGTTTTTCTTCACCGCCTCGTCGGAGTCGAGTCCTAGCAGCGCCTTCTGGATGCGCTTGAGCTCGTTTTTGTAGAGTTCCACCTGGATGCCCTCCATCTTCGAGTAAACTTCTTCTTCGGTCCGCGGCGGAAGGTCTTGGGCGACCTGCAGCTTGGTGCGGCGGAGGAGGAACGGACGGAGGCGCGAGGCGAGGCGGCTCTGGCTGAGCGGGTCCTTGCGCTTGTCGAAGCGCTTCTTGAAATAGGCGCGGCTGCCGAGCACGCCGGGCATGGCGAAGGCCATGAGCGACCACATGTCGAGCAGGCGGTTTTCGATGGGCGTTCCGGTGAGGACCAGGCGGTTTTGGGAGTCGAGCTCGCGGGCGCACTTGGCGGCCTTGGAGTCGGGGTTCTTGATCTGCTGGCCTTCGTCAAGGATGGTGGTGAGCCACTTGATGCCGTTGAGTTCCTCGCCACAGACGCGGAGCTGGGCGTAGTTGAGGACGAGGATGTCGATGTTGTTCTGGATGTGCGGAACGTCGATATCGTCGCGGTTCTTGAGGATCTTGACGCGAAGCTGCGGGGTGAATTTCCCGGCTTCGCTGTACCAAACGTCGAGAACGGATTTGGGGCAGACGACGAGGGCGGGCTTTTTCATGCCGCCGGTCTTGCGGTGTTCTTCGAACAACCAGAGCAGATAGGTGAGCGACTGGATGGTTTTTCCGAGTCCCATGTCGTCGGCGAGAATGCCGCCGAAGTTGTTGACGCAGAGGTAGGCGAGGAACTTGAAGCCGTCCACCTGATAGGGGCGGAGGGTGGCGTTGAGGCCTTCAGGGAGGTCTGGGTTGACCTCGAGCTGGATGTCGTTGGCGCGGTTCTTGATGCGCTCCCAGGCTTTCGGATCGAAGACCTCGGCGGCCTTGGGATCGGAAAGCTGCAGGGCGTGCATGCGGTGGGTCTCGCCGGAAAGGTCGAAGGGGTCGAGCCCGAGACGGGTGACGGCTTCGCGCTGGTCGGCGTCGAGCTTGATTTCCAAGCGCATCCAGGTGCCGTCGTCCATGCGGACGTAACCACCGCGGGCGGCGACGAGCTGGCGGATCTGGGCTTTGGAGAGATTGGCGCCCTGCACGTCGATGACGATGCGGAGGTCGAACCAGTCGATGTCCTGGCCGACGACTTCGAAACGCACAGCGGCGGTGACGGGATCGGCGAGGATGGACTTGAGGCGGAGATCGATGTCGAGCTCGATGTTCTCGGGCATCGCCTTGATCCATTCCGCGAATTTTTCCGGGAACTGCTTGGTGATGCGGGATTTGAAGGAAAGCAGCTTTTCGTCGTAGCTGAGGCCCATTTCATCGAGGATGGCGGGGACCGGATAGAGATCCTCGCGGGCGAAACGGAGGAGCTGCTTGCCTTTGACGGGTTGTTGTTCGGCGAGCTCCCACCCTTCCTTGACGAGGCGCTCGGTGCGGCGGCCTTTGGTTTCGATGGCGGTGACGTCGATGACGAGGTGCTCGGTCTCGGCGGCGGTCAGGCCGGCGATGAGCTTCATTTCGAACTTCGGTTTGAGCTCGAGATCGATGACGCGTTTCTTGAGCGACTCGGGCAGCGCCGCGCCGATTTTGCGGAGGAATTCGACGCCTTCGAGCGAGTCGATGACGCGCGTCGGGATGAGATAGCGCGGCATCACGTCGGTTTCCTCAAGCCAGCGAGGCGGGCCGGGGAAGACGGTTTCGTCGGATTGATAGAATTCCTTGCGGCCGGGCAGGAGGCGGACGGAGTGGGAGACGTTTTCGCCGGCGGCGGTGACGAGCTGGAGAGCGAAGCTCTTGGGATCGAAGGGCTCGTCTTCACAAACCCAGGAAAGCGGTTCTTCGGAGACTTTGAATTCCCGTTCGTCGAGGTTGACGATGTAGCCTTTGAGGGCGGGCTGGCGGAAAACGCGGTTCATGAACCGGCAGGACTCCTCCTGGTCGAAGTCGAGCGTGGTGTCGCCGTATTTGCGGTAGAACGCGAGGTAATGCTCCCACAGCGTCTGGCTGGAAGCGTCCATCAGGAGGGCGGCTTCGTGGTGGAGATTGACGTAGTTTTCGATGTCGTTCTTTTCGCGAAGCTGGATCCAGACGCCGGCTTTGGCTTCTCTCACTTCGAGGCGGGCCTCGTTGATGGTGGCGACGAGGCGGAAACCGACGGTGAGCGGCGCGTCCTGCGGCGGGCGTTCGTTGACGTGCTCGATGCGCTCATACCAAGAGGCGACTTCGCGCTCTTGCTCCCAGTCCGCCATTTTTTTCTGCACGTGACCGAGATCGGTGATCACGCTCATGAATTCCGGGTAGGGGAGTTTCTTCTTGTAGAAGGCGTAGGCGATGTAGTTCCAGAACTCGAGAATGTCGCCCGGCGGGATGGGCCAGAGTTCGAGCGGCTCGTAGGTGGTGATTTCCCAACGCGGGGTGATCCGGACCATGTCGTGGTCGTGGAGCTCGCCCTCGATCACGTAACGGCGGTAGCGTTTTTCGATCTTGGTGACGAAGTCCGCCTCTTTGTCGTCGAGCTCGCGGCCGAGTTTTTCCTCGATGATGTCGAGCACCGGCGTGTCGTCGAACTCGTTGGGCGACTCCGGCAGGTCCTCGCCGCGGTGCATGCGCTCCATCATGGTGGCATACTGGCAGGCCCCGGCGATCAGCTCGTCCTCGGCGGTGCAGGAGCCGAACCAGCGGTTGCCTTGGAGGCGGAGGCTGGTGCGGAAAGTGCCGGTTTCGTCCTCGACGCGGCCCTGGATGAAGAGGTGGTTTCCGAAAATCTGGGTGACCGCGCCGTCCTTTTGAAGCATTTCACCCCGCTTTCTGGCTTCCTCTGGGAAACTATTGAGAAAATTAAGGGTAGCTCTGTCTGGATTCATCTCGTGTGAAGTTGGAAAAATGGCCCGGAAATCTAGCGCAAAGGTGTTTCTCCACGCTCCGCAACGCCGGGCTGCGACGTTAATCCACGAAAATGGGGGGACGCAATAAAAACCTTATAACCGCATTTGCTTGCCGGATGGGTGCTCAAACCAACCGCTCAAAGCGCAATTCTACCGCTGCGGCTGAGATTTCTTGGTGAAGGCTGCTCGAAAGCTGATGCCGAGCCCGCCAACTACAAACAGCGCCGGGAACCAGATCGAATAGCCCGGCGCGAGCGAATCCGGCTTCAAAACCGCAAAGTCAGGGTTGGCGGGATCAACCCGGCAAGTCGTTGTTTTGCCGACCGGGTATTCCGAGACCCGCTGGTCCGCCAGCTCGCGCTTGGACGACCACGGACTGCCGCGCAGGGTCAAATGGTCGCCGGTGCGGGCAGCGCCTTTCCATTCGTAGCCGAAACTCAAATCCTGGCGGAATTCCGCGGGCGAGTTTTCATCATGTCGCCGCTCCTCCACCTCCGAGGTGATGACCACGCAGGCGACTTCCGGCCAGGTCCGCATTTCACGCGCCCGGAGGAAACTTCGCGCCATCAGCCAGATGAACAGCCCGCCGAGCAAGGCGATCACCAAGCCGAGGATCGCCAAATACCAACGCCCGGCTGCACTGGGAGGAGCGGCGGTTTTGAGCGCCGGAGAGTGCGGAAATGGATCGGTCACGCCCGGACGATTCATCAAATCGAGCGGTCTGCCACGAAAATCCGTCGCTGTTTTCTGCCGGGCGGATGGAACCGCAGCCCCATGATCCCTCGGCTGAAATTTTTCCTGCCGTTTTGCGGGTTTCGGGGTTTAGGTAAGCCATGCGCCGTCGCCATCTGGTTTTGATCATCGGTTTCGCGGCCACCGCGATGCTGGGATACTGGTTGGCCAGCACCGCCGTTCCGCTGCAAACCGCGCGGAAGTTCGCCCCGGAATCGCAAGACGGACCCAAGCGGAGGGTCATCGCCGACGAGCCGGCTCCGAAATTCCGCCGCGGAGAGCGCCTTCCGGCATTCCGCGCCGATGACGCGGCTGCGGAAGCCGGCGCACTGCGCGGACAGCGGATTGTGGTGTTCAAGAGCCAGGCCGCGCTTGAAAAATTCCTCAAGCGGGCAGGGGACAAGATCCGCTTGATGGGCCGCCTCGACGCGCTCAACGCGCTGCGCATCGGGTTTTCCGATCCCGACGACCTGGCCTGGCTGCTCGATGGCGAGGCCGAGGCATCCTTCGTGTTCCCCGTGGACATTCCCAACCCCGGCCAAGGAACCGCGCAAGCCGGGGCGGTGGCTTTTGGCGACGGCCTGCTCGATTGGCTCGGGATCACGGGTGACAATTCCACTTGGGGCAGTGGAGTCCGGATCGCGGTTTTGGATACCGGCGTGGCCTCCAGTTCCGCTTTTGGCAGCAAGATTTCCTGGATCAATCTGGTCGATCTCCCCGCCGATCTTTCCAAACAGAACGGCCACGGCACCGCTGTGGCGTCCATGATCATCGGCCAAAACCCGCTGACTCCCGGCGTCGCGCCCGGCGCGGAAATCATCTCCATCCGCATCGCCGACGACCTCGGGCAGTCGGATAGTTTCCTGCTCGCAAAGGGCATCATCGCCGCGGTCGATGCGGGCGCGCGCCTGATCAACATCTCGATGGGCAGCTTCGGAGACAGTGCGTTGGTGAGGAACGCCATCGAATATGCGCGCGCGGCCGGTTCATTGATCTTGGCGGCTGCGGGAAATAACGGGATCGAGCGGGTGTCCTATCCGGCTGCGAACGACGGCGTGATCGCGGTGGGCGCGGTGGACGCTTTGGGAAATCACCTGGATTTCTCCAACACCGGCGGCCAGATCGCGGTCTCGGGGCCGGGCTATGGCTTGAACGCGGCGTGGACCGGCGACCAGGCGGCGAGAGTGAGCGGGACCTCGTTCAGCAGCCCGATCGTGTTGGGCGCGATCGCCGCCGTGAAGAGCTGGCCGGGCAACGAGAAGCTGACGATGCAGCAAGCAGCGGACGTGGTTTTTTCCTATCTGAATGATGGCGGCGAGGCCGGAGCGGATGCTGCGTTAGGCGCGGGCATGCCCGACTTGGGGCGGGTTTTGAGCGGGAAAACCCCCGGCATCTACGACGCGGCGCTGGCCTCGCAGCGGATCCTCGCGGCGAGTCCCGGCTATCCATACGGCCAGGTCGAGGTGTTGGTGCAAAACCGCGGCACCGAAACCCTGATCAACACCGCGGTCCGGATTTCCACGCCGACCGGGGTGGTGAATTCCAACATCACCGCGCTCGCCGTCGGCGCGGTCCAAGCCGTCCGCGTTCCCATCTCGCAGCAAGCGGCCGCGAGCATCCGCTTCGAATCCAAGGTCAGTCTATCCGGCGGCCGCGAGGATGCGAAGCCTTCCAACGACCGTCGTGCTGAAACTTATGTCACGGCTGTTACCAAGTAGCATCTGGCTGGCTTTCTGCCTGTCGGCGTTGGCGGACTCCGCCGCTCCGGTCCCGGCGAACCAGCTCGTTGTCTCCGGCAACGCCTGCGGTCCCACCGCGTTGCTGAACGCGTTCCGCTTCGGCAATCCGGATTGGCAGCGCGCTTCTAACGCCATCGCGGGCGACACCGACAAGCAGCGCATTTACACCATCATCCGCGAGTCCGGCATGCGGCCGTCCAACTCGATCAAAGGCCGCCCGCGCTGGTCGCGAAATGGCATCAACATCGCCGATCTCCACGACGTCGCCAACGAACTCACGCACGGCCATTTCCTGCCGCTGACAAGCCATGAAGTCCTGTTCCTCAAGCCGGGCGAGACCCAGGAAAAGCTCCTCCGCCGCGTCCACGGACGATTGGTCACTTCGCTCGCCAAAGGCCTGCCGCCCGTCATCAGCCTGCGCCGTTACGCGTTGCGCCGCCAGAACGGAGGCGCTCCCGCGTGGGTCGTGCTCGACGCCCACTTCGTCACGCTAACCGTAACGCCGCGCAAGTTGGAGAAAAACGCCCGCTCGTTCCCGGTGAGTTACATCGATCCCTGGGGCGGGGAAATCTGCGAGGGCTCGATCGCCATTTCCGGCCGCGCCGTCCTCGCGAACGCCGCCGCGGAGACTCCCTGCCTCGAAGCGGTTTTTCCTCAAGCGCGGGTCGGGAAAAAACTCATCCGCCCCGGTGAGTCCGCCGCTCTAACGGTCGCGGCGGTGCTCGGCAGATGGTGAGGGTTATTTGGCGCTCCACGCCGGCAGGGTTTCCTGGAGGATCGCGGCGATTTTGTGACGCTCGCTCGCCTTGATGGCGGGATGGTTTCCGGCGGCGGGCTCGCTTTCGAGGACGCGGTGTAGGCGCGCGATCACTGCGGATTTGATCCGTGCGGGAAGCGCGTCGAAGGCCTTCGAGTAGATCATGTAAGAGCAGCGGTGTTTGAAAAGCCGCGTGCCTAACTGGAAGTCCGCGAGCGAGCGGCCGTCGCGGGATTTGGGAAAGCGCCGGGTGAACGCGTCTTGAAACGCGGGGTCTCCTTCCACGCCGTTTTCACCGGGGTCCGCCTCGTTTTCAAAGAGCAGCAGGTCCACGATTTTGCGGGCGGCGTCGTCGGCGTGTTTGCCGGCCATGTCCGCGTCGGGATCGGCCGCGGGGTTGAGCGATTTTTGCAGCCAGTGGATGCGGCGGTAGTTCATGCCGGCGGCGATGAGCTGGTTGTGAAGCTGGCATTGGTGTTCCAGCACCATCAGGGAAACGATGTCGCTGGTCGTGCGGGGATAGCGTGAAATGTCGATCCTGCCGGCGAGCGTCGTGAGTTCCGGGGAATCCCGCGGCAGTTCGCGGCCGTCGGACTCCTTGTAGGTGCGGTTTCCCAAATGCGGAAGCGAGCTCCGGCCCGTCACGTAGTAGCCGCCCCACCGCTCGGGAATGGGGCTGGAGTTGTCGGTTAGGAATGTGCCTAGCGACAGGAGCGGTTGGCCGGCCTCGTCGGGAAACACCGACCGCACTAACACGCCGGGGATCAGTTCCGTCCGCGCCGTGCCGTGGCATGACAGGCAGTCCGAGTTGTCGCGGGTGATCTGCAACGCGGGTTCATGGGTGCCGATGAGGTAGTAAACGGAGCCGAGCGCGGGATCATGGGTGATGACCTCCATGTCGCCGCCGGGGACGTAGCCGACGTAGGAATTCTCGTTGAAAAACAGGCAGCGCGGATTTGCCGGATGAATCAGTGAGTTCTGTTTGCTGGTTTTCGAAAATACCAGGATCTGCGATTCCTCGGGGATTTCGAGCAGCTTCAACACGAAGCGGAGTTTCTCCAAGGGAGTGGTGCCTTCCACTTTCCGTTCACCCTTCGCGAGGGCTTCTGCCAGTTTTGCGATGGGATCGTGAGAGGCTGTCTCCGAGTAGCGCAAGGGCGGTAAGTCCCATAAATCCGTGGCGGCAATCGCGGTGGCAATGGTGAGAAACATGGCCACGATGGACGCGAGAGGCTTCATGATGGCAGGGAAACAATCAATGTGTCCCGGCTGTCTCAGCCGGTTTTCAGGACCTCCGCACCCGGCTGAGACAGCCGGGACACGCTCTGCCAGCTCACCCGAGCACGTCGTCCATGGCATCGATGAGTTCCTGCATGGTGGCTTCGGTTTCGTTGCCCATGTTGGAGATGCGGAAGGTGGTGCCTTTGATTTTGCCGTAACCGCCGTTGATCAGGAAGTTGTGCTTGGTCTTCAGGTTCTTGATGAAACCGGATAGATCGAAGCCTTCCGGCGTCTTGAAGCAGGTGAGGGCGAACGAGCGCCGGCCTTCCGGGGCGAAGAGTTCGAAGCCGTGTTTCGCGCCCCAGGCGGCGATCATCGCGTTGGTCTTGGCATGGCGTGCCTGGCGGGCGGCGAAGCCTTCCTTGGCGATTTCTCCGAGCATGTATTGCAGCCCGAAGATGATGGAAATGGCCGGGGTGGAGGGCGTGTTGTTGACGGCGGCGTTCTTCGCGAACTCGACGAAGTCGAAGTAGTAACCGCGGTTAGGATTGCCCTTGGCGCGCTCCATGCCGGCTTCGGAAACGGCGAACACGGCGAGGCCGGGAGGCAGCGCGAGCGCCTTTTGCACGCCGGCTAACATGACGTCGATGTTGTTGGCGTCCATGTCCATCGGCACGGTGGAGAGCGAGGAAACGCTGTCCACGATGAGCATGGTGTCCGGGAAGGATTTCACGACTTTGCAAATGCCCGCGAGGTCGTTGAGCACGCCGGTGGAGGTTTCCGAGTGGATGAAGGTCA
>CAMCCX010000107.1 GCA_945873305.1 Akkermansia muciniphila | reverse complement strand
GTCGGAGAAAGCGCGAACCGCATCGTCCTTGCGGCTGGCGAGTTGCAGCGCGTGACCGAGATCCCCCAGCAGATAGGCGCCGGAGCTCTGCAATTGCTCGGGCCGCGGACCGGTGGCCGAGCGAGACGCCTCAAGCTTCCCTAGCAAATCCCGGGCTTTCCGGATCATCACGATCTCCTCGTCCCGCTGGCCCGCCATTCCGAGCATCCGGCCCTTTTGCCACCATAACAGCGCCAGTCGATAGGAAACCACCGCGTTGCCGGGAGCGGAGGCACGGATGGCTTCCAGCATCCTGATCCCCTCGTCGTAATCCGTCATCGCCTCGACGGAAAAGCCCCGGTCGCGCTGGATCCCGGCGCGCAGTCCGAGCTGGGAGGCCTTTCTAGAAACCGCCTCCGCGTTGTCCGGCTGCTCGACCACCAGATGGCCCAACAGTTTCATCGCCTCGGTGGAGAGCAGTTCCGCGCCCGCGATGTCGCCCGAGAGCACGGTGGATTCCGCCATCGCCGCGTAACATCCGGCGAGTTCCAGACGCAGCGGGAAATCGCCGGGCCTTTCCTTCAACAGTTTCGCCAGCTCCACCGTGGCGAGCGACCGCACTTCACGCGCGTCTCCCAGACTTCCCATGCCTTCCAAGATCGTCGCGGATGACAGATAACAGGCGGCGAGTTCGGACCGCAGGATCGCCGCGTCGGGCCGCTGGTCGGCGATCCGGTTGAGGGTCTGGGTCGCCCGCATCAGTTGTTCCAGCGCTTTCGCGTCGTCTCCGCGCGCGGCTAACAATTTCGCTTCATTGAAATCCAGAATCGCCAGCAGTTGGTCCAGGCGCTCCAGATCCACCTCGGTCTTTGGCACCGCGGCGAGCGCCTTGCGCGCGACGACGAACGACGGTCCGGCCTCGGCGTCGCCGTTCGCCTGCCGCAGCAGGGCGAGAAGCAGCGAATTAGTCGCGAGACGGATTTTCAAATCGGCATCCATTGGCAGGGTGGCCCATGCCGCGAGCGTTTCTTCCAGCCGCTTGCTGGCAAGAAGAGCATCGCCCGCGGCCAGCGAGATTTCTGATAGCTGCAAACGCGCCCGCGCCCGCTCGTCTGCCAAGGCGGCAATGTCCGCGGTGCGGGTGAGGAAGTCCTGAAAATAGCGCTCCAGCCGTTTCAACCGCAGCTCGCGGCCGTCGAGCGGCGGCAGGCGCCGGTTGCCCTTTTCCATCGCCCAAGCGAACAGGCGGTCGCCGATCAAGCGCGACGCTTCCAACCGCGCCATGGAAAGTTCCCGCTCGTAGCGGAGCGCCAGCTGCGCCTCGGCCTCCGACTGCGTCGCCACGGCGGAGTCACGCGCCACGGTGAGCGCCCTCGCATCGGTGCCTCGCTCGCGCCGTTCCTTGAGCAACTGCGAACCCGCTAACTGCCACAATCCGCCGAACAACACGGCGGTGCTGGTCGCCGCTCCCGCGAAGAACAAAGTCCGCCAAGCGCGCCGTTCCGCCCGGCTGCGCTGGCCTATCAACACCTCGCGCTCGGCAGCGAGCGTCGCCTTGTTTTCTATCGCCTCAAATCCCGCCGCCACTTCCGCCATGGTCGCCGGACGTTTCGCCGGGTCGAGCGGCAGGCAACGGTCGATCCATTCGCGGAATCCCGCTTCCAGCGCGTTTTGCGACGCGTCCGGCCAGCTCACGTCCTGCTGCGACTCGAGATTTCTAGCGATTTTAAAAAGGTCCGCCTGGATTCCGTCCTTGCGGGTCACCCCGGCCGGCGGGGCGACGAAATCGAACGTCTCGTGGCATCTCGGAAACCGGCCCGTGAGAATCCGATAGGCCAGCACTCCGAACGAGAAAACATCCCAGCGGTAGCCCGCCTCCTCAAGGTAGCCGGACGGATCTCGGAGCTGCTCGGGTGCCTGATAGAGCACCGCGTCCGTGAACTGAAACTCCTTCACGCCCGGCATGTTGCCCATCGTCCAGTCGCTCAGCAACGCCTCGCCATCGTCGGTGAGAAACACGTTTCCGGGCTTCAAGTTGCCGTGAGCCACCCGCCGCTCGTGCATCCCGGCAAGGGCCCGGGCCAGCGATCTGACCAATTTCCAAGAGGTCATTCCCGGATGATCCCCGAGCCGCATTTGCAAACTCCGCGGAGCCGGATCCGCCACCTGCGGCGTGACCCAATAGGGCTGCTTCGCCTCGAAATTTCTCAAACTCACCGGCATCACTCCGGCTGGCCAACCGCCGGTATCAAGCCGCCCTGTCATTTTCCCGAGGAGCCGCCGGGAGATCGCCTTTTCCTCGAAAATTTTCACCACCCGCCCCTCCTCCACCTCATAAACCCGCCCGCAACCGCCGTGGCCGATGAGCTTGCCCAGTTCCAATCCATCGACCTTCGAAGCTTCCATTGGCGGCTCTTTTAAGTCACTAATCCCACCTCGCCAATCCAGAAGGTGCAATTCATGCATTTTTGAAATGACCAACTCCTGCTTGCCGTAATATCCCATCGAGGCGATCCATCCCTCAAAACCCATCATCATGACTCCCAAATGCCCGGGCAATCCACTTGAGCGCTACTCGTCCCGCCGCGAGTTCTTCTACGTCGGCCTGCTGGGCGGCATCGGGCTGACGCTGCCGCAGTTTCTCCGCGACCAGGCCGCCGCCGCGACCAAAACCTACGGCACCCATCCGGCGGTCGCCCAGGGCATCATCCACATTTTCCTGCCCGGAGGACTCGCCCATCAGGAATCCTTCGATCCCAAACCTTTCGCCCCCGCCGAATACCGCGGGCCTTTCGGAGCCATCGACACGAAACTTCCCGGCGTCCAGTTCGGGGAGTTGATGTCGGAAACCGCGAAAATCGCCGACAAGATCACGCTGATCCGCTCGATGTCCCACGGCGAGGCCGCCCACGAGCGCGGCACGCATAACATGTTCACCGGCTACCGGCCTTCCCCGGCGCTCGAGTATCCGTCCATCGGCTCGGTGATTTCCCATGAGCTCGGCTCGCGCAACGACTTGCCGCCGTATGTCTGCGTGCCGTCCGTCCCTAACGAATACGCCAACTCCGGCTACCTCTCCTCCGCCTTCGGCCCCTTCGCCCTCGGCGCGGACCCGGCCAAGGGTGACTTCCAGGTGCGCGACTTGAACCTGCCCAAAGGCGTGGACGAAGCCCGCTTCGCCCGCCGCAGATCGCTGTTGGAAACCGTGGACCACCACTTCCGCGCCTTGGAGGAATCCGACGCCATCGACTCGATGGACGCTTTCTATCAACACGCTTACAAGCTCATTTCCTCGCAGAAAGCCCGCGAGGCCTTCGACCTGAAGTCCGAGCCGGACGCGCTCAAGGACGAATACGGCCGCAGTGCCGCCGGCCAGCGAATGCTGCTCGCCCGCCGCCTGATCGAGGGCGGAGTGCGTTTCGTCTCCCTAACCGCCGGCGGTTGGGACCACCACGACAATTTGAAAGCCAACATCCAGAAAGAGCTGCCGCCCACCGACAAGGCCATCGCCGCGCTCATCCGCGACCTCGACCGCCGCGGCATGCTGGACTCCACACTGGTCATGGTCACCACCGAGTTCGGCCGCAGCCCCAAGATCAACGCCACCGGCGGCCGCGACCACTGGCCGCGGGTTTTCTCCACCATGCTCGCCGGCGGCGGCATGAAACAAGGCTACGTCCACGGCGCCTCCGACGCCCTCGGCGGCGAGGTCGATACCGACGGCGTCAGCGTCGCGGACCTCGCCACCACGATCTATCACCAGATCGGCATCAACGCCGACACCGAGCTGATGTCACCCGGAAACCGCCCCATCGAAATCGTCGACGGCGGCGAAGTGCTCGATTCACTGCTGGCGAAAAAAGCCTGAAACCGCGATGCGTTTCACTTCCATTCTCCTGCTGGCATCGCTCACGCCGCTGTTCGCGTTTTCCCCGACCCTCAATCTAATCAATCCGCGCGGCGGGCAGCGCGGCACGGAAATGGAGGTGCATTTCCACGGCGAACGGCTGGAGGAAATCAGCGAAGCGCTTTTCTACCAACCCGGCCTCGCTCTCGCCAACATCGAAGTCAAAGACGCCAAACACGCCGTCGCGAAACTCACCATCGCTGCAGACGCCGCGCTCGGCGAACACTCGCTGCGGCTGCGCAGCCCCGGCGGCCTCACCGAACTCCGCTCGTTCTGGGTCGGCCAATTTCCCTCCGTCGCCGAGGTCGAGCCGAACGCCAGCTTCGACCAAGCCCAGCGCGTCGCCCTCAACAGCACCGTGGAAGGCATCGCCGAAATCGAGGACGACGACCACTTCCTCTGCACCTTGAAAAAAGGCCAGCGCCTGTCCGTGGAAGTCGAAGCCATGCGCCTCGGCCGCGTCATGTTCGACGCCTACGTCGCCGTTCTCGATCCGAAGAAATTCGAGCTCGCCGCCTGCGACGACACGCCGCTGCTGCGGACTGATGCCTTCGTTTCCATCATCGCCCCGGAAGACGGCGACTATCGGATCGTCGTCCACGAAGCCGCCTACGAGGGAAATGAGAACTGCCAATACCGATTGCACATCGGCACCTTCCCCCGCCCCAAGGCCGTCTTTCCTACCGGCGGAAAACCCGGCGAGACGATCGAGTTCACCTTCATCGGCGATCCGGCCGGGCCGATCAAACAATCCATCACGCTGCCGCCAACTGCTAACGAGCGCTTCCCGGTTTTCCCGCAGCACGACGGGCTCTCCGCGCCGTCGCCGCACTGGATCACCGTTTCACCGCTCGAACCGATCCAGGAAACCGACACCGCCTTCCCCAGCGCCATCCACGGAATTCTCGATGGCGACACGAAATCGGACTGGATCAAATTCGCCGCCAAAAAGGATCAAAACCTCGTCCTCCGCGTCCTCGCCCGCAGCCACCGCTCGCCGCTCGACTCCGTTCTATCCATCCATCAGCCCGACGGCAAACAACTCGCCGCCAACGACGACCAAGGCGCGCCCGACAGCGTGCTCAACTGGACCTGCCCGGCCGACGGCAACTACCAGCTCCAGATCCGCGACCAACTCCAGCGCACCGGCCCCGACTTCACCTACCGCGTCGAAATCTCGCAAAAGTCGCCGGCCATCGCAGCCACTCTCCCAGTCGTCGAGCGGGTGATGAGCCAGAAATGGAAAACCTTCCCGATCCCGCGCGGCAACCGCTACGCCGCCGTCATCAACCTCAGCCGGGAAAACACCGCCGGCGATTTCACCTTCCAAGCCGGCTCGCTCCCCGCCGGCGTCGCCATGCACGCCCCGCCGATTCCCAAATCAATCACCACCTTTCCAGTCGTCTTCGAGGCCGCCCCCGACGCCCCCGTCGCCGGCGGCCTCTATCCATTTTCCCTCCGCTCCACCGGCGAGGCAGCCCTAACCGGAAACCTGGTGGACACGATCCATCACGTGGAGATCAACAACGAGGGCCCCTATCACTCCGTCTCGCTGGACCGCATCGCCACCGCCGTCACCGTCGAGGCTCCGTTCAAAATCGACCTGCCAGTCCCGGCGGTTCCGATCGTGAAAAACGGCACGCTCGCGCTCAAGATCCGAGCCACCCGCCAGACCGGCTTTGCCGAAAAAATCACCGTCCGCTTCCTGTGGAATCCACCGGGCATCAGCGGCCCCGTCACGGTGGACATTCCCGGGGACCAGTCCGAAATTTCCTACGAGCTCAACGCCAGCGCGGACGCGGCCGCCGCCGACTGGCAAGTCTGCGTCCTCGCCGAGGCCAACACCCCGCAAGGCCCGGTCCTCGTCGCCTC
This sequence comes from Akkermansia muciniphila, assembly GCA_945873305.1. GTDB lineage: Bacteria > Verrucomicrobiota > Verrucomicrobiia > Verrucomicrobiales > Akkermansiaceae > Luteolibacter > Luteolibacter muciniphilus_D. The sequence goes on along the minus strand of CAMCCX010000107.1, from coordinate 3,855 downwards.
CGCGCTCACTCCGCTCAAAGTCGCCGAGCCCTACATTTCCATGACTCTCGACCTCGCCGCCACCGAACAAGGAAAGCCCACCACCATGCTCGCGAAAATCGAAACCTCCCATCCTTTTGACGGCCCCGCCACCGTCGAGCTCATCGGCCTTCCGCACGGCGCGAACTGCCCGCCGCAGACATTCACCAAGGACCAGACCGAACTCACCTTCCCCGTCGCCATCGCCGCCGACGCCAAAGTCGGCAAACACAACGGCGTCTTCTGCCGCGTGACCGTCCCGGAAAACGGAGCCGCCATCCTCCACCAAACCGCCATGAACAGCACCCTCCGAATCGACGCCCCGTCATCCGCCCCCGTCGCGAAAACGGAACCCGCTCCGGCTGCCGGAAAGCCCGCCAAGCCGCTTTCCCGCCTCGAACAACTCCGCCAGAACGGGAAATGAATCAAGCGGCCCCGCTGGCCGTTTGATCCGGCACCATTCGGAAATCCGAAATTCATCAAGATTCTGCTTGGCAATCCATGGCGGATCTTGCAATTTCCGCGCCCGCCCGCTTCCTGGGCGCTTCATAGAGCTTTAATACCATGGCCGTATCCATCCGACTCAACCGCAAGGGCACCAAAGACCGCCCTTACTATAAAATCGTTGCCGTTGACAGCCGCAAGCGTCGCGACGGCCGTTTCATCGAGCAGCTCGGCACCTACGACCCACTTCTTGAAGGCGTGAATTACACCATCGACCTCGCGATCGCCGACAAATGGCTCGCCGTCGGTGCCAAGCCTTCCGAGACCGTGAACAGCATGATCCGCAAGGCCCGCACTGCCGCCGCACAGGCTTGATCGGTTCCCGATTTCCCTGAATTTCCAAACAACCGTGTCCCTGCCAAGGAACACGGTTTTTTGTATGGGTGATTATCTTCCCTTCAAAGTTCGATGTTGAGCGTTCAATGTTCGATGTTCACTCCCCCATTTCCTTCGAGCAGTTCATGGCGAAAGCCCTGCACGACCCCGAGGCCGGCTACTATGCGAGGCGGATTTCCGGGGTCGGCCGGACCGGGGATTTCACCACCGCGCCAATGCTTTCGGATGCCCCCGCGCGGGCCATCGCCGCGTGGGCGGCACGGGCGATGCGTGAATCCGGCTGCCGGAACTTGATCGAAATCGGCCCCGGAGAAGGACGACTCGCCGCCGGAGTGCTCAAAAACCTGCCGTGGCACCTGCGTTGGAAAACCCGGCTGCATCTGGTGGAAACCTCGGTCCCGCTCGCCGAACGCCAACGCAAATTGCTAGGAAACCGCGCCACCTGGCATCGCGGAATGATCGACGCCCTCGCCGCCTGCGGATGAAACGCCGTCATCTTTTCCAACGAACTGGTGGACGCCTTCCCGGTCCGCAGATTTCAAAAAACCGCCGAAGGCTGGCAGGAGATCGCCGTCCGTTTCGACGAGCAGCGCCGCGCCCATGAATCGCTGCTCGCGCCCGGCCCGTTGCCGGACTCATCCGGATTTCTGGAAAACCATCCGCCCGGCCAGTGCATCGAAGTCCACGATTCCTACCGCCGCTATCTGACAGAATGGCTCCCCCTCTGGAAATCCGGACGCATGCTCACCATCGACTACGGTGCCGCGGCGGAGACGCTCTATCACCGCCGGCCCCGCGGAACCGTCCGCGCCTACCTTCTCCACCAACGCCTCGAAGGCGCCGAGATCTATCAAAACCCCGGCCGCCAGGATCTCACCGCGGATGTCAATTTCACCGATCTCCAAAACTGGAGCCGCCCGTGGATCAGCAAGCAGCGAGTCATGAGCTTCGGGGAATTCCTCCAAAGCCCGCCCGACGAATACGGCTCCGTCTTTTTAGTGTTAGACCAAACGCGCTGAATCCGGCTGAGACAGCCGGAACACATTCTCAATTACGGCCGCCCCTGCGACCGCCCCACATGCCGCGGCCTTCGACGATGTTTTTCTTGGCATCGTCCGACAGCGTGGTGGAGGCCTCGACATACGCCTTGGCAGACACGGGATCCTCACGCATCCAGCGCATCGCCGCGATTCCGATAGTGCGGTTGCGATCACCCTCGTCAGTGATGGTTTCCGCCACCTTGATCAAATCGGCAGGCGCGCCGGTGTTGTTACTCCAGACGTAGGATTGCGCGGCGCTGTCACGGACCGGACCGGGTTGATAGGAATCGACGAACGCCAGCGCGGCAATCGGGTTCTTGCCGATCATCGCCGGCATCAGTTGCCGCATCGCGTCGCGCTGGGCTTGTTCGCTGTCTTGCTCCTTCACGAAATCCGCTGCCGCCTGCGGATCTTTCCGCGCGAGATCCTCGACCACATCGGAAATCAAACGGTCTTTGGCTTCGCCCGCCTCCATCGACGCCACCTGCTTGGCCGCCGCTGTCGGATCATTGTTGGAAAGCCCGCCAATGGCAGAGGCGAGCGCCGCAGCTTGCTCGTCAGCCGGCAAGCTGCGAATCCAAGTTTGGGCCTCGTTGAAATCAAGCGCGCCATATTGCGCGGCCACCGAGCGATACGCCTCGGCCCGCTCCGCGGGATCCATTTTCCCGAGCATTTCCGCGGCTTTGCGGGGATCGGTTTTCGCGACCTCCCCGACCACGGCGGACATCGCCGCGGACTTGCCAGCAGTTAGAGAATCGGCCCAAGCCAGCGCGGCGGCAGGATCCTGACGCGCCCATTCGCTGGCGATGATCGACGAGGCGCCTTGGCCGCCCATCGGTCCGCGGCCGCCGCCCATCATGTCCATCATGTCCATCATGTCCATCATGTCCATCATGGCGAACTCGCGCGGATTTGCGGCGAAGTATTTGGCGGCGTTGACCGGATCCACGCTGGCCCAGCTTTGAAGAATGGTCGGACGGACAAATCCGCCCGCCATGCCCATCGTGCTGGAAAACGCCATGGCCGCCGTGGGATCGACTTCCGACCACCGGCCGAATAGCAGGAAAGAAGCCATCATCCGCTCGTTCATCGGAAGATTTTCAAGCTTGGCCGCCTCTTCCGCAAGCTGCTCGGGAGAGAGGCCGGCATAGAAATCCAGGAGCGCCTGGGTGCGGCTCGAATTGCCAGGCATCCGGGCGATTTGGCCCACGCTGCTGCCGGAATGACTCTTCTTCGCGCTCTCCCCCGCAGAGGAACCGGCAGAGCGAGTGGACGCGCGCATCCGTTGCGCCGTGTTCTCGATGGCCGCAGAATCGCCGCCCGAGGCCGGACTTTTACCGGAAATATAACCGCCCGCCGCCCCCACCACCAACGCCACCACCGGAACAACCCAAGATGTTTTCATAAATGTGGGCGTTTCAACCATCGGGACTGCCGATGGTTGCGCGCCTTCTTCAAAAACCCCGTGCCAGAAATCTTGTCAACAAAGCTGAAATATTTCGCTGGATGCGGAAAATGATTTCAGTTAAGGGACTTGCATCTGTTTCACCCCTCTCAACATATGGCAGCACCCGGCGAACACACCCACCACATCAAGATCCGCTCGACCCAGATGGAAATGTCATCCGCAGGCAGCTCCAGCCGTGACGAAGATTACGACCGCAAACTCAAGGACGCTCAAGACGAGCTCGACCGGATCCAGCTCCAGCGCGAGGAGCTCGAGCGCAAGAAAAGCGAGTTGGAAGAGCTCACCACCCGCAAGCGCGGCTTCCTCTCGCAACAAGTCGAACTCACCGAAAAGCTCACTTCCTCGCTCACTCTAATCGACCGCGAGTTGTTTGAAATGCGCCAGGAGGCGGAGGACTTGGAACAGTGCCGGGTCTGCTTCGCCGCGCACCTCGACAAGATCCAGAAATTCAATCCCGAGAGCTGGAGCCGCGACCACCTTTCCGAGAAG
>CAMCCX010000106.1 GCA_945873305.1 Akkermansia muciniphila | reverse complement strand
GTAGCAGCGGGTTGTTGTCGAAATCCTTGGCGAGATTGACTCCGTTTCCTAACTGTCCGGCGGTGTAAGTCCGGCTCTGGTCGCCCCAGGTGACGGTGTAGTTCGCGGCCTTGGGCGACTCCATGCGGAACATGAAGCGGTTCAACTCGTCGTCGAAGGGCACCAGCGCGAGGCCCGCGCGGATCGAGTCGTCCTTGTCGGTGGCACCGGGCCCGGTAGAGAAGGGGAGGCGGCTGCTGCGGAGGGTGATCCTGCCGTTGTCCGTGGCGAGGACTTCGTGGCCGTTAGCGGCGGTGGCTTTGCCCGCGGCCTCGTCGTAGGTCACCGCGCCGAGATCGCCGCTGACGCCGAGGCCTTTGAGAAACCCGTAAGCCATCACCAGCTGGCCCGCCCAGCCCGGATGCACGCCGTCTTTGCCGGAGACTTTGAAATCCGGGCCGTATTGCTTTTTCGCCACATGATCGGCTAACAACATCGGGCGGTAGAGGTCGGCAAAGGCGACCTCCTCGGCCGTGGCGACCCCCACGCCGATGTTGCGGAAGCGTGATAGAGCGAGATTCAAATCCTGCCGGGTGCCTGTGGCGGACTTCACCCAGTGAGGCACCGAGTCGATGATGCCTGACGAGCCGAGCACCACGCGGCAGCCGATTCCCTGGAACGCGTCGATCACCGCGGTCTGGTTTTTGCGATATTCCGCTGCGATCGCCTCGTCGTAGGGGACGTAGCGGAAATCGTTCATGCCATAACAGGTCGTGGCGACGGTGGGCTGGAAGCGGAGCACGTCGCTCGCCATCCGCTTGAGAAACCCGCCGGCTTGTTCGCCGCTCCAGCCGTATTGGCGGCAGGTGATTTCGAGTTCCGGCAGGCAGGCTGTCAGGTAGGTTTCCAACAGGACCGAGTAGAGTTTCTGTTCGGTGATCGAGTCGCCGCAGATCGCGAGGCGGTCGCCTCTTTTGAGCAGCGGCGCGGAGGTTTCCGGGGCCGGTTCCAACAGGTAGGGAGAGAGCTCGGCGGGCAGTGGTGGCAGCTCGCGGGCGGAAAGGCGCAGGGCGAAGGCGAGCGGCAGAAGCCAAAGGGGGCGGGTCATGGCGCATGAAACGGCCCGGATTCGTGCGACCTTGCAAGCCTGTCGCTAATTTTCCCGCGGCAGCCAGTCGGTGGCGGTGATCTCGAGGACTTCGAGGTAGCTCTTGCCGTCTGCAGTCTGGCGTTTCGCCACTTCGAGCACCGGGGTGAAAATCCCGCCGTCGCGGATGGCGGCTTGGAAGTGGTTGGAGATTTCAGAGGACTTCTTCACGAAGGCGAGCTGCGACTGCGCGTCGAGCGGCGACTGTAGGAGGAAGGAGGAGAAATGCTCGTTATCGGTCTTTGCGGCCCGCTCTGGCGGCGTCGGGGTGGCGACTAGATGAAAGCGGTCGGTGCGGTCGGCCGGACCGTCCACAAACTTCTGGAAAAGTTGGTCCCGGAATTCCACGAACGCCTGCCAATCGACTCGCCAACCGCCGGAAGTCTCCTTGACCGCGACCGGGATGCCGGCGGGAAAAGTTTCCGTGGCGACGTAGAAAATGAGCAGCGTGCTGCCCGTTGGTTCGTCGATGTGGCTGTGCTTCACCGCGATGGATTTGAAAGCGGTGGGGCCGTCGGGCGCCTCGTGCGAGTAGGCTTCCATGGCGGCGCGGACTTTTTCGGGAAACAGCACGTAAGCGCTGCGGGCCGCCCAGTCCGGCGCTTCGAGAAACGCCCGCAACGAAGTTTCCGCGGCGGCGGAGGCCTTGGCCGGGGGCGGCGGGGATTTCGCGATCACGGGCTTCGGCGGTTCGGGAGCGGAGGAAGGAACTAACTGCTTTTCCGCTTTCACCGGAGCAATCACGGGTGGTGTTGGCGCGAAGTGCCGGGTTGAAATGACGCCGAGCGCGAAACCCGCCGCTCCCGTTAGCAGGCAGGGGAGAAAGGCAATCTTCCGCCGAGGTTTCGCGACCACTGCCGGAACGATCGCTTCATGGGCATCAGTCCCCCGCTCTGGATCGGGCGCGACGATCTCCCGGCCGCACTTCGGGCACGGGCCCTGACAGGCGGCCATCGCCAGCGGCAGGCGCAGCATCGTCCCGCAGGACGGGCAGTTGAATTGGATCACTTCGGCCATGGGCGGTTGCGGAAAACACGGACTCTATGGCCGAAGGTTTTCCCGCTGTCGATCTTTCGGACAGCTCCGGTAAAAATACCTCCGCGGCGAAATAACCGGTGGATCTACCCGCGGCCGGACCCGACACTGCCGCCCGCCGCCTTGAGAAAAATCATCCACATCGACATGGACTGCTTTTACGCCGCCATCGAGGAACGGGAAAACCCCGCCTTGCGCGGCAAGCCCGTCGGCGTCGGCGGCCGCGACCGCCGCGGCGTGCTCACCACTGCGAACTACGAGGCGCGGAAATTCGGCTGCCGCTCGGCGATGCCGGTTTTCAAGGCGTTCGAACTCTGTCCGCAGCTCGTCCTCGTTCCCGTTCAGTTCGATCTCTATCGGGCGGTTAGCTCGCGCATCCGCGCCATCTTCGGCCGCTTCACCGAGCTCATCGAACCGCTCTCGCTCGACGAGGCCTACCTCGACGTTTCCCACCTCCAGAGCAGCGGCGCCGCCATCGCCCGCGAGATCCGCGCGCAGATTTTCGAGGAAACCGGCCTCACCGCCTCCGCCGGGATTTCGTCCAACAAGCTCATCGCCAAGATCGCCTCGGACTGGCACAAGCCGAACGGCCAGAAGCAAGTCGCCGGCGAGGAAATCCCCGCTTTCATGGCCGCGCTGCCTGTCGGCCGTATCTGGGGCGTCGGCCAAAAGATGCGGGAAAAACTCAGCGCCATCGGCATCGAGACCTGCGCGGACCTCCAACAGCTCGACCAGATCGAGCTCTCCCGGCGTTTCGGGAAATGGGGCGTCGAGCTGTGGCATCTTTGCCGCGGCATCGACGACCGTGGCGTCACTCCCGACCGCACCCGAAAGTCGGTTAGTAGCGAAACCACTTTTTCCGAAAACATCCAGGAACTCCCCGCGCTCGTCCCGCCGATGCGTGTCATGCTCGACGGCCTCATCGAGGACCTCGCCAAGGCCCACCCCGACCGCGTCATCCGCTCGCTCGTCGTGAAAATGAAATTCGCCGACTTCCACCGCACCACCGCCGAGCGCGCCGGCCACCTCGTCGAACCCGCCGTTTTCGAAGAGCTCCTCGCCGAAGCCTGGCGTCGCGGCAACAACCGCGCCGTCCGGTTGCTAGGTGTCGGCGTGCGCTTCGAGGACCCGCACGAATCCGAGCAGATGGAGTTCTTCGGCTGATTAAGAATGTGTCCCGGCTGTCTCAGCCGGAAAGTTTGCCAGCCCAACAATTTCAGTGACACCCCGGTACCAGCGTTGGCTTGACAGTCTTGGGAAATTAAGGGTTTCTGGGCGCAGACGATGGCGAAACGACCGATGGCAAGTGTCAAATTGACGCGCCTGGAAGCCCGGACACGGGTGATCCGGGGGGCCGGAAGCATCGTGTTCGTGGTGTTTTGCATGGCGATCGGCTTCGTGGTGGTGGCCACGGCCTTTCCGCAGCGGCGCGAGTTAGAGAAGCTGGAGGCGAAGCTCAAACTGTCCAAAGAGCGCGAGGAGAAGGTTCTGGCAGACCGCGAATACCATCAGATCGAGCACCGGGCTTTGCGCGAAGACCCGGCGTTTTTGGAGATCCACGCCCGCGACCGCTTGGACTACTACCGCGCGGGCGAGCGGGTCTTGAAGTTCGATAGCGATCGTTGAAGGCCTGTTTTTTGTTGCTTGGCGAGCCGGTCCGCGAACTCTATCCCGTGTCCATGCGGAACGACATCGAGCGGGTTTTGATTGATGAGGCGGTGATCGAGAAGCGCCTCGACTCGATGGCTCTCGAAATCGAACGGGATTTCCCGGGCGGAACCTTGGTGGTGATCATTCTTCTGAAAGGCGCGCTCGTCTTCGCCGCGGACCTGCTCCGGCGGGTGCCGCGGATTCTGGAAATCGAGTGCCTCAACGTGGCGAGCTATCACGGCGGCTTGGAAAGCTCGGGAAAGGTGGATTTCCTCGACCGCCATTTCCCGGAAGTGAAAGGACGTCACGTGCTTTTGCTAGATGACATCCTCGACACCGGCAGAACCCTGCATGCGGTTTCGGAGAGGCTGATGGAAGAGGGCGCGGTGGCCGTGCATACCGCCGTTCTGCTAGCCAAGGACAAGCACCGCGCCGAGGAGGTCAACGCCGACTACGTGGGCTTTGAAATCGGAGATGAGTTCGTGGTCGGCTACGGGCTGGACTACAACGGCAAATACCGGAACCTGCCTTACGTCGGAGTGCTCAAGCTGTCCGCGGCGGTCTAGCCGACCAGGTCGCCGATCGATCCGAAGTCCGGCGAGAACAGCCGCTTGTAGGTCCGCGCGGCATAGCCGTCGGTCATGCCTGAGAGGAAGTCGCAGACCAGTCGCGCCCGCGTCGCCTCGTCCGGCGCGGCGGCGATTTCCGCGGCGGTGTCCGCGGGGAGAAGTTGGAAGTCCTGGCCGTCGATTCGCTGTTGGGAAATGTAGCGCTCGCCGAGCACTTCCCACAACTGGCGCAACATCCGGCTGCCTTTGTGTTCGAGCTGTTTGAGCTGCGGCGAGAGGAAGACGACCTCGAACGCGAGCCGTTTGAACATCCTGGACTCGGCCTTCACCGACTCGTCGATGGCCAACCGGAAGCGGTAGCGGTTAGTAGCGGCGCTGAGGAAATTGACGTCCGTTTCCAAGTGCGTGGACTGGATGTATTTCCCGATGCGCTTGCCCACGAAAGGATCGACCCGCTTGCGGCGGATCGCCCGCATCAGGTCGCCGAGCGGAGTGCCTTCGCTGGCGGGCTCGTTGTGTTTTTCCGCCCAGCCTTCGATTTTCTCGATGTTGAGAAATCCGGCGCGCACGCTGTCGGATAGATCGTTGAGCGAGTAGGCGGTGTCGTCCGCCCAATCCATCAGCTGGCACTCGATGGACTTGAACTTGTCGCGCGTCTTGCCGGGTGTGAGTTCCAGCGGGAAGTCGTTCCCGCCCATCGCCCAGTCGAGATACGCGTGCTGCGCGTCGTAAATGAAGTGGTGTTCCGGTTGGTTTCCCAGCTCGGTCCACAGCGATTTGTATTTCAGCACGCCGTCGAGAAACGCGCGCGTGGGGTCCATGCCGCTGCGTTTCGCGGAGAAAATCCGCTCGGTGAGCAGGCGCAAGGTCTGGGCATTCCCTTCGAAGCCGCCGTGCCCGCGCATCAGGTGGTTCAGAGTCCGCTCGCCGGCATGGCCGAAGGGCGGGTGGCCGAGATCGTGCGACAGGCAGATCGCCTCGACCAGATCCGGATCGATGAAAAAGTCGTCCCCGAGCGGACCGTCCGGCTGGCTTTTCAACCAGTAGGAAATCGACTTGCCGATCTGCGCGACTTCGAGCGAGTGCGTCAGCCGGGTGCGATAGAAGTCATACTCGCCGCTCCAGAACACCTGCGTCTTGTTTTGCAAGCGCCGGAAAGTGGGCGTGTGCAGCACGCGGTCGCGGTCGATCTGGAAGGGTGTCCGATAGTCCGACTCGTCGCAAGCACCCGAGCGCCGCTCCGTGTCAAAAGCTCCGTAAAAGCGGTTCAACATTTGCCGGAGACTAGATGCCCCGGCCCATCCGGCAATTCTTTCCTCTCCATCCACTGAGACTTTCCGCTTCCCGCCGCGATCTTGGCGGCCAAGATCGCGCTGAAATCACGCTTCCATGTCGATGCTTATTTTGTGAATCTGGGGAGCCGGAGCGAACGCCTGATTGAGCGCGGATGCTATTGGTATGGCATGTGGGCACACCAACGTAAGACTCAAAAATGGAAAGGCTTCGTTGAGATCGATCTTGATCCAGCCGATGATGCCCACGCCCAAAGTCTGATCGGCCTAACCCCAACCGGAGCAACCCCATGAACCGCCAGGAACGCAATCACCTACTCGCCGAGCGCACCGCACTCCAACGGATGATCGCCGATACATCGCCGGACGAGGTCATCGATATCTGGAGCATGAATTCACGGCTTGAGATCGTGAACCAAGAACTTGCCGAGTCCCCCCAGGACACCCGCCAACCCGCCCGTGCCAAGTTGACCTTCCGTGGCCGGCCCGTTGTTGGAAGTTTCGGTATCTTTGCCGAGTTCGGGATGGAGGCGACGAAGGCGTTCACCGATGCGGTTGCAGCAGTAGCGGCATCGCTATCCGCGCCATTGCAGGCCATGGGGCCAATCCCGAACCGCTCACAGAATCAGCTTTTGATCACGAGCACAGCCACCGGCTCCTTCGGCTTCGAACTGGAAGAGTATGGTGCCGAGCAAATGACCTTGGAAGACGACTCGGTTCTTGGGACCGCTATCGAGCAAACCCGCCAACTGCTGGAAGGAAGCACGGGAAGTGACGATCAACTTGCGGACGCCGCTTCCGAGATCGATCCCGGCGCGGTGGGTGCGATCCGCGCATTTCTTGAAAAACTCGCGACCAGTGAGGCGGTCTGCGCCGTGGAAACAAACGAAGGCCGCTTCGCCTTCAGCGATGTGGGACAAGTTCGCACGGCGGCGTCACGTCTTGCGGTCGAGAATCTTGCAGAGGACGAGATTGCCGTAACGGGAGAGTTTCAAGGAGCGCTGCCCAAACGCCGAACCTTCGAATTTGTCCGTACGGACGATGGCGAGGTTTTAGTCGGCAAGATCGCGCCCGGCATCCGGAATCCCGAACAGATCAATGGTCATCTCCATCAGAGAATCGAAATTCAGTTGGTGCGAACCAAGGTTGGCTCCGGGAGGCCGCGTTACCTGCTCAAGAATCTCCCCGAATGGCCGGAGAACGAGCAAGCGACAGCTGGCTGATCGGGGTCTTTCGAATTGGCTAAACCCGGTGAGGAATCTCGCGGTTTAGCTGGGCCGGGAGGTGATCCAGGTCCTTTGGAATGACTCAATCCATTGATTTTCTGCAATTTAAGAACTCACCGACCAAACTAAACCGCCGCAAATGTAATCGTTTTGTAGTCAATTGTAGTCGATTCGCATACACCTGCCGGTTCTTTTCCTCGCCCCACAGCCCACGAGACGCATCAACGCCAATTCCCGAACCATCCGCGAGCTGCTGAATGCCGCCAAGTTCAACATCGATTGCCGCTGAGTTACAGATCCAGAAAGTCTCTGCCCTCGCCTTCTGTCCAAAAGGTCTCTGCCAATGATTGCCCCAGACTATTTCAACGCGAAAACAGCCCGAGGGTGGTTAAGCTGATCAACGAGTGCGAATCTGAAGAGGATTTCAAAAGCTTGATTTTATTTAAAATCTATTTTTTACTGGGCCACCAAAAAAACCATTTTGAGTAAAATTAAAGAAATTGAGAGCTTGGATGATTTGCTTGAAGTCGTTCATTCTAAGGAACTTTTTGAAAGTTACCCCGGATTTTCGGTCTATTTCAGGATTTTGTCCCAAGAAAATGCAGAGCTTCGGGCCCAGATCGGTCACGAAAAGCTCCACTTGAAGCTGAAGCCTGCCCTTCAGGCGACGCGACGTGTTCTCAAAGGAGAGGGAGTTCGGTCGGACGAGCTGCTGGTTTGCCCGCATATCGCAGAACCTCTTGCTCTGGATCTCCGGCGGGCGGGGGTGGCCCATGCGGACTTGAATGGCCGCCTTTTTCTCAGAACGACGGGAAGCGTCATCGATCTCCGGCCGACAGAAGCCCGCTACCGCAGCCCGAAGAAGGGCCCCGATCCTTTTTCGCCAAAGGCGACAAGGATCATCCGAAGCCTGCTTTGTCTGCGCGATTCGGCAACGACCCAAGAGGAGCTTGTGAATCGCACAGGTGCATCAAGGGCGCTTGTTTCCCAAGTGCTCAAGCAGTTGGGAGACGACGATCTGGTGAGGCAATTGAGTTCATCGGCACCGGGAAATCCGGCGCATTACCAACTCGCGAATTTTGACGGGCTTCTCGACGCATGGGTAAAAGCCGATCGCTGGCAGGGCCGGGTGACGGTGCATGAGTATTCGGTACTCAGCAACAAGCCCGAGGAAATTGCAGCGAAGCTGGTGGAAAGCGTGGGGAGTGAGTCTTTGGCGTTCACCCAATGGTTCGCCGCATGGCAGAGGCGGCCGCATACGGTTTCCCCGGTGGTTTCGTGCTACGTGAAAAAACGCGCGATTCTGGAAATTGTGCCAGCCCGGAGCGTGAAGTCCGGAGGAAATCTCTGGCTCATCGTTCCGGAAGATGAAGGCGTATGGCAGGAGGCTCAGGAGGTGAATGGCTTCCCTCTGGTGAGCGATGTGCAAATCTACCTCGATCTCCTGCAAGTTTCCCAGCGTGGGCCGGAGCAGGCGGTTGAACTGCGGAAATGGGAAGGATTTGCCCGATGAAACACGATACGTTTGAGAAATATGAGGCGTCCAACTTGGATCTGCCACAGCGTGCGTTATTGACGGCGTGGGATTGTCTGGCTGCCTATCAGGGTGATCTGGTGCTCGCCGGTGGCATGGCGATTCATCATCTCACGTATCCACCGCAAACCGGTATGGTCGGACCGGTAACTCTGGATGTGGATTTCGGGATCCGAATTGGCGCGTCCTCAGGGATGTATGGCTCCATTCGCGAGAGTCTATCGGCTCACGGCTTTGAATGGATGGGTGCGGATAAACGATTTCTCCGGAAATTTCCGGACTTGGATCTCTACATTGATCTGCTGACGGATGACGGGAAGTCGGACATGGGAACGGCGATTGTCGATGATGGACTTGCCGTTGGAACATTGCCCGGAATTGACCGGGCGCTAGAGGTGAATCGTCTCGTCAAGATCAGCGGTAAAACCTTAGTAGGTGCGGATGCAACCCAGACTGTTGCCGTTGCAGAGGTCGGGCCGATGCTGGCGCTCAAGCTGAATGCATTCGGAGGTCCAGCCGGAAGGAAGACTCCCAAGGACGCGCATGACATCCTTTACCTGGCGACCGAATACATTGGTGGTTCTGAGGCCGCGATTCAGGCATTTCATACAGAGCGAAAAGCGGGTAATCGAGCCGTGCCACATGCGATTTCGGCTCTGGAACGATACTTCGGAAATGAAGACGCGGAAGGCCCTATGGCCTGCGCTGCATTCCGCCTTAACAACCGTCATGAGGAACGCGAATTTGAAGGAGAGTCGATACTGATCCGGCAGCAATGCGTAACGCTCGCGCAAGAACTCTTGGCATAACTCATGTCCGAATACTTCCACGTAGAAAAACCCTTCCTCGACCAGCTTTCGGCGCTGGGGTGGAAAATCGTCGATCAGGGCTGCGGGATGATTCCATCCGACCCGGCGGCGAGTTTGCGGGAGAACTTCCGCGAGTGGCTCTTGCCATCGGTTTTCCGGGATGCGGTGCGGTCGATCAATCCGTGGCTGACCGACCGGCAGCTTGAAGACTTGCGGAGCCAGATCCTCCGGCAACCGAACCGCACTTTGCTGGAATCGAACGAAGAGATTCAGAAGCTGATCTTCAAGGCCCAGGTGGATCTCAACGAAGTGACCGGCGAGGCGGACCCGGTGGTGCGATTGATCGATTTCCAGCATCCGGAGCGAAACACGTTTCACGCGATCAACCAATTCCGGATCGATACTCCTGGCTGCGTGAAGAGCTTCATCATTCCGGACATCGGTCTGTTTGTGAACGGGATCCCGCTGGTGGTGGTGGAGAACAAGGTAGTGTAAATCTTTGTCTGTAAAAGGCTACGAAGCCCGAGTCCGCCGGTCAGGCAGACGAT
>CAMCCX010000105.1 GCA_945873305.1 Akkermansia muciniphila | reverse complement strand
ACGCGTCCGTGGAGCCTCACTGCGTCTGCTAGTTCCTGGGTCTCGTGGATCGTCATGCTACACGGCTTCTCCGCGTAAACGTCCTTGCCGGCCTTCGAGGCGAGGATGGTGCCGAGCGCGTGCCAACGGTCGCCGGTGGTGATCTGCACCGCATCAATGTCGTCGCGACCGAGGATTTCCATCATGTCGCTGCATTTATAGCAGTCCTCATTGCCGGATTGCTTGTTAGCCATCCGCCGGACGATTTCGCGCCGCGACTCCTGCACGTCGGCGATCGCGACGAACTGGACATCGGGCTGGGCGAGGAAACAGTTAAGCACCTCCCGCCCGCGCGGGCCGATGCCGATGCCGCCCATGACGATGCGGTTGCTGGGCGCGACGGTGCCGTTCTTGCCGAGGGCGGAAGCCGGAATGATCGTTGGCATGCCGATGGCAAGGGCGGTGGTTCCGAGAAATTTGCGGCGTGTGAATTTCGTGCTCATGATTTTTTATGATGTACCCATCCATTTACTGCGTCGGCTTCCTCCGACTTTCACGCCAGTTGCGGCGTTTCCGCTTTGCGCCGGGGATTCGGGCCGCTAGGAATTCCCCGTGGACCTTGGTATCCAGGAACGGCTCAACGAATTCATCCGGCGCAAAGGCCTGCGCCGGACCAGCCAGCGTGACGCCATCGTCAAGGCGGCGTTCTCGAAAGACGAGCATTTCACCGCGGACGAGCTGTTCGACCGCGTCCGGAAACTCGACTCCGAGACCTCGCGGGCCACGGTTTACCGGACGCTGGGCTTGCTGGTCGAGGCGGATTTGCTGCGCGAAATCGATCTCGGAGAAAACCAAACCACCTACGATCCCAACTTTCTCGACAAGCCCTCGCACAACCATCTGCTCTGCATCGATTGCGGTCGCGTGGTGGAATTCGAGGACTCGCACCTCGATCTGCTCAACGACTGCGTGACCCGGCGACTCGGTTTCAAACCCGTCCGGCAGACGATCAAAATCGAGGCCAACTGCGAGCAACTCCGCCTCAAAGGCCGCTGCCCGAACCTCATCGCGACCCGACTCACCGGCAAGCGCCTCCGGAAAAAGCGTTAGGATTCCGGCGCGCCCGCGGCCCCCCCCCGAAAAGCCCTAAATACTCCGCCAATTCCGCCCCGTAAAAACCACCCAACCATGCAAAATCCAACCCGCCGCAGTTTCATCAAATCCGCCGCCGCCCTCGCCGGCACCGCGTTCGCCCCCAACCTCCTCCTCGGCCAGGAAAACGCCCTGAAACAGCTCAACGTCGCTGCCGTCGGTTGCGGCGGCAAAGGCTGGAGCGACATTTCCGAGATCGCCAATGGCAACCGCATCGCCTTTCTCTGCGACATCGATCAAGCCATGGCCGCCAAAGCCATCGAGCGCTTTCCCGAGGCCCGTTATTTCTCGGACTACCGCGAGATGTTCGCCGCCGTGGCGGATCAGATCGACGTGGTCACCGTCTCCACGCCCGACCACATGCACTTCCCCGTCGCCGTCGAGGCCATCAAACACGGCAAGCCGGTGATGGTGCAAAAGCCGATGTGCAACACCCTCTGGGAAGCCCGCGCGCTGGCCAACTACGCGAAAGAAAAAGGCGTGCTCACCGTCATGGGCAACCAGGGCGCGACCATGGAAGGCACCCGCATCCTGCGCGAATGGATCGAGTCCGGACTGATCGGCGACGTGAAGGAAGTTTACTACTGGACCAACCGCCCGATCTGGCCGCAAGGCACCGGCCTTACCTTCCCCGCCCAACCCGTGCCGGCCACGATCAACTGGGACGTCTGGCAAGGCACCTGCGCCACCGACCGCCCGTATAACCCGGCCATCCACCCCTTCAAATGGCGCGGCTTCTGGGACTATGGCTGCGGCGCGCTCGGCGATATCGGCTGCCACAGCATGAACTCCGCCTTCTGGGCGCTCGACCTCAATGGCGACTTCGGGGTGGAGTCCAGCAAGGTCTCGGAATTCGACGAGAACATGGCCCCCAAGCGCTCCACCATCGTCTATCACTTCCCCGCCAAGGGCAAACGCGCCGCGGTCAAAGTCATCTGGCAGGACGGCATCGCGGACCCTAACACCGACAAGGATTTCGTCCGCCCGCCCGGCCTTCCGGACGATCTCAAGCTCAACGAGGGATTCGGCCAGGTGTTTGTCGGAACCGAAGGCGCGATTTTCATCAACGACGCCTATTGCGGCACCGCGCCCGTGGTTTACCCCGAGGCGCTCCGCGAGAAAACCCGCTCGATCCAGAAAGTTTACGACCGCGTCAAAGGCGGACCCACCCAGGAACTTTGCCGCGCCGTGCGGGGCGATGGCCCGAAGCCGGTGTCCAACTTCGTCGATCACGCCGGCCCGCTGACGGAAATGGTGCTCGCCGGGAATCTATCCGTCCGCCTCGGCAAGAAGATCGACTGGGATTCCAAAAACATGGAAGCCCGCGGCCTGCCCGAAGTGAAGGCCATGCTGAAGCGGAAATACCGCGCCGGCTGGGAGCCGAAGCTCACGTGAGACCGCGTTTTCCTGAAAGACCCGCCTTGGAGATCGACGTATCCTCGGCAGTCCCATGAACCTCGCCAGCAACTCTATTCCGCGCCGGAAATTCCTCACCACCACGGCCGCGGCACTCGGTCTCGCCCCCATGGCCTACCTCCGCGCCCAGCCGGGCTCGCCCAACGACGAGATCCTGATGGGCTGCGTCGGAGTCGGCGGCCAGGGGACGGGCAACATGACGAATTTCCTCAACATCAAAGGCGTCCGGGTCGTCGCCGTCTGCGATGTGGATTCCAACCAAGCGGCCAAAGCCAAGGCCAAGGTGGACGCTTTCTACAAAAACTCCGACTGCAAGATCTACGCCCAACACGCCGAACTGCTGCAACACCCCGGCCTCGATGTGGTGAGCCTCGCCACTCCGGACCATTGGCACGCCAGGATCGGCATCGATTGCGCCAACGCCGGCAAGGACGTTTACGGCGAAAAACCCTTCACCTGGGGGCTGGCGGAAGGCCGCCTGCTGGTGGACGCCCTCGCGAAAAACAAACGCGTCTGGCAGACCGGCTGCTGGCAGCGCTCGGGCGGGGATTTCCGCCGATTCAAGGCACTCATCGAGAACAACACTCTCGGCAAAATGACCCGCTTCGAATGCGGCACGCCCTCCGGCATGAGCATCCAACAGCGTGTTCCCAAGGAAAAAGTCGCCGAACTCATCGGCCACGCGCCGCCGAATCTCGATTGGAAAACCTACTCCGCTCCCGTCGGCGATTTCCCCTATCACCCGATGATCCACCCGTGGAACTGGCGCTGGCACAACAGCTTCGGCGGCGGCCAGCTCCTCGACTGGGTCGGCCACCACGTGGACATCGCGCTCTGGAGCCTCGGTCTCGACGGCACCGGCCCGGTGAAAATGGAAGGCTCCGGCGAGGCCGGAAACCACGAGTTTTTCAACACCTACGTCAAGTATTCCTATCAGGGCACCTTCGCCGACGGCCGGACACTCGAAGTCCGCAGTGACTTCGGCGGCACCAAGTTCACCGGCGAGAAAGGCTGGATCCACGTCAACCGCGGCAAGCTCGAAGCCTCGGACCGCGAAATGCTCCGCAACCTTCCCGCCGACTTCGACACCAAGCCGCCCAGTCACTATCAGAATTTCATTGACTGCGTCCGCTCGCGCGCGCTCACTGTCGCCCCGGCGGAAGCCGCCCACCGCGCCGCCTCGTTCGGCCAGCTCGCCATCGTCGCCATGGACTCGAAACAACCGCTCAACTGGGACCCGAAGGCTGAAAAAGTCCTCGGCAACGACGCCCAAGCCAAGCACTCTCGCCTCGGATCTCGCCTGTGAGCCTGATTCCCGCTCCGATCCCGGAAACTCTATTCCCAACACCATCAGAAACCACCATGTCCAAAGAATGCTGCTCCGAAACCGCCAAGGAATCCTCCGCCGGATCATCCGGGGAATCCTGCTGCCCGACTAACACGCTGGCCCTCGTTTACGGCTCGCTGCTCCTCCGCCTCTGGCTGGGCGTGCGCGCGATCCAGACCGGCGTCGAGAAATTCTCCGGCACCAAGGCCGCCGACCAGATCGTCAGCGTGGACGGCAAGCCCAACGAATACGGCCTCACCGCCGGCGGCTCGATCAAACAATACGCCCTCGAAAACTATCATGGCGTGCCTGCCGCGCTGATGAAGAAATTCGAAGCCGAGCCGCTGATGATGAAATTCGCCCTGCCGCTTTATGACAAGGTCCTCGGCCCCGCGCTGATCATCCTCGGCCTCACCATCCTGCTCGGCCTCGCCTACCGCAGCTCGCTCTTCCTGCTCGGCCTGCTCTACATCAGCCTCACCTGGGGCCTGATCCTGATCAAACAGGACGACGGCGTCTCCTGGCTCGGCGTCCACATGATCCTCATCGTCATGGCCCTCGCGCTGGCCGGCCACAACCGCCTCGCCATCCTCAAGAAATGGTAACCGTATGAACCTCCCATCCTCTTCCATCAGCCGCCGCGACTTCCTCTCGAAGACCATGGCAGGCGCGGGCGCGGGCCTCGTGTTAGGCGCGCCGTCCATCCTCCGCGCCGCCAATGCCGACGGCTCGGACAAAATCCACGTCGCCCTCGTCGGCATGGGCAAGCAAGGCCGCGTCCTCTTCGAGGCCATGTCCAACATCCCCGGCATCCATTTCCAAGCCGTCTGCGACATCTGGGACTACAACCTCAAGGGCGGCATCGCCAAGGTCCGCGCCCTCCAGGGCCACACCCCCAAGGGCTACGCCGACATCGATGAAATGCTCGCCACCGAGAAGGGACTCGACGCCGTCATCGTCGCCACCCCGGATTTCTGGCACTCGCCGCACACCGTCAAGTGCCTCGAAGCCGGGCTCCACGTCTATTGCGAGAAGATGATGTCCAACACCATCGACGGCGCGCGCGCCATGGTCCACGCCATGGAGAAATCCGGCAAACTCTGCCAGATCGGCCACCAGCGCCGCAGCAACCCGCGCTACCGCTACACCCTCGACCAACTCATCAACGGCCACAAAATCTGCGGCCAGATCATCAACATCAACAGCCAGTGGAACCGCGCCGTGAAGTCCTCCCAGGACATCGGCTTCAATCCCAAGCTCACGATCAAACAGGACGTCCTCACCAAATACGGCTTCAAGGACATGCAGCAGTTCATGAACTGGCGCACCTTCCGCGACCTCTCCGGCGGCCCCATTTCCGACCTCGGCGCCCACCAGATCGACATCTTCGGCTGGTTCCTCGGCGTCGCGCCCAAGTCCGTTTACGCCACCGGCGGCAACAGCTACTTCAAGGACCGCGAGCACTTCGACAACGTGATGTGCATCTTCGAATACGACACCCCGCAGGGCCAGGTGCGCGCGTTCTATCAAGTGCTCACCACCACCAGCTCCGGCGGCGGGTTCTGGGAAAGCTTCATGGGCACCGACGCGACCATCAAGATTTCCGAAATCGCCTCCACCTCCGCCATTTATCGCGAGGACAGCGCGCCGCCGTGGGATGACCTGGTCAACCGCGGGGTCCTCAAAAAGTCCCCCGCCCCGCCCAAGCCCGCGCCCTCGGCCGATGTGGTCGCCTCCTACGAATCCGCCGCGCCCGAGATTTTCGAGCTGCCCGGCGGTTTCAGCAAGCCCGCCCACCAGCCGCACCTTGAGAACTTCTTCGCCGCCGTCCGCGGCAAGGCCAAGCTCAACTGCGACGCCCGCCACGCCTTCGAAAGCGAAGCGCCCATCTACTGGGTGAATCCCTCCGCCCTCACCAAACAACCTATCCTATTCACCTCCGAACACCTCTCCGTATGAAAAGCAAACTGATCGTTCCCGCCCTCCTCACCGTCTCCGCCATCGCCTTCACCAGCTGCGGCAAAAAATCCGAATCCGCAGCCCCGGCCGCGGCGGACGCTCCCGCCGCCAGCAGCGCGCCAGCCGCCGCCTCCGGTGGCACCGCCGGCGGCGTGCCGCTCACCACCGAGTTCCCGCCGGAACTCATCGAAGGCACGCCCAAGCCGATGAACGTCCCCAATCTCGTCCAAGCTCCCAACAAAGCCCCCGAGTTCCTCGTTCCCGAAGGCACCGAGCTGCTCTCCAAAGGCAAAAAAGTCTCCAGCAGTGATTCCAACCCGATCATCGGCGACCTAACGCTCGTCACCGACGGCGACAAGGAAGCGGGCGAAGGCTACTTCGTCGAGCTCCTCGACGGCACCCAGTGGGTCCAGATCGATCTGGAAAAAAGCGCCGCCCTCTCCGCCATCTGGGTCTGGCACTTCCACTCCCAGAAGCGCGCCTACAACGACGTGATCCTCCAGGTTTCCGACGACGCGGAATTCAAAACCGGCGTCACCACCGTTTATAACAACGACTACGACGACACCTCCAAGCTCGGCAAGGGCACGGACAATCCCTACGTCGAGTCCCGCTTCGGCCTGCTCGCCGACGCCAAGGGCGCCAAAGGCCGCTACGTCCGCCTCTACAGCAACGGCAACACCTCTAACGAGATGAACCACTACATCGAAGTGGAAGTCTTCGGCAAGGCCCTCTGATTCCACGGCCGACGGTGCATGGGTGCGCCTCGATGACGAAAGTTCCTACGCGATCGCGTGTGACTGCGATTGGGAATTTTCATTGTAAACCTGCCGCTGCTTGCTATGAGCAGCGCGCTCGAAAACAGCTCATCCCGAACATCCATGCACCCGAAGCCAAAAAACCACATCGCGCTCTACGGCGCCGCCAGCCTCTTGGCAGCCGCAGGCATCTCCGCCATCCTTGATTCAGGTGGGTCTTCGCCAGCAGTGGCAAAGACCTCCCCGCACCCCGGCAAATCCAGCCCCGCCGCGGCGATCGGAAACCGCGCTGGCAGCGCAAGGACTCTTGTGGGAACGCGGCGCGGCCGGACAAAAGGAGCTCCGCGCCTCCATCCCCGTGCAAGCCGGACCGCTGCGCGCGGTGGTCGGCCAAGCCGCGGGAGACCGGGTGAAACTCGACCTATCCGACCGCTTCGCCGCCCTGGCCGGGGAAATCACCGGCTCGTCCGTCCAGGACGACGGCACCGTCATCACCCACATCCGGATCGACGGCGAGCCGCAAGGCACGCTCACCGTGCAGGAAAACAAGGCGCTCGGATTCTTCCTCGGCCAGCTCTATTTCGACGCGCATCCGGTCGCTTTTGAATTCCGCCCCTCGGGCAGCGGCTTGATGGCCACCCGCCACGCGCTCAGCGATTTGCTGTGCTCGATGCTCAATCAAAACCTGGACGGCATCGAAGCCGCCGGCTTGCCGCCGCTCGACAAGGTCAAGGCGCAGGCCGCGCTCAAGAGCGAGGAAGAGGCCAAGGCGAAAAACAAGCTGATCCAGGAAGCCAAGCCCGGCGGCACCACCGCGATCGGACTCTCCGTTTTGGACGCCTCCATCAGCGAGGGGAATTCCGGAACCAAGAGTCTATCCGTCACCGTCAAGCTCTCCAAATCCGACCGCACGAAAACCATCTCCGCGACCTACGCCACCCAGGACGGCACGGCCACCGCGGGCAGCGATTACACCGCCGCGAGCGGGACCGTGACCTTCGCGCCCGGCACCACCACCCGCACCGTCTCCGTGCCGATCAGCGGCGACATCACGCTCGAGGCTAACGAGAGTTTCCTGCTGCTGCTTTCCAATCCCGTCAACGCGGTCATCGCGGACGGCAGCGCCACTTGCACGATCAGCAATGACGAGGCGACACCGAGCAACGTGCCGCTCCTCAACAGCCTGCCCGGCGCCGTGGCCGTGGCCTACCTCGACATGGACGGCCAAGTCGTCACCGGCACCCAGTGGCTGAATGGCGGCACCATCAACGCGGGCGCCATTTCCACCACCTACACCCAGGCTCAGATGACCGAAATCTGGCGCCGCAGCGCGGAAGACTACGCGCCGTTCCAGATCAACGTCACCACCGACGAGGCGGCTTATCTCGCCGCCCCCTCGAACCGCCGCATCCGCTGCGTCATCACCCCGGACAACGAGTGGTATGGCGCTTACGGCGGAGTCGCCTACATCAACTCGTTCACCTGGACCGGCGACACGCCGTGCTGGGTGTTCTCCGACCAGCTCTCAAACACCGCCCGCTACATCGCGGAAGCCTGCTCGCATGAAATCGGCCACACCCTCGGCCTGCTCCACGACGGCCGCAGCTCGCCGGCCGAAGGCTATTATGAAGGCCACGGCACCGGCGAAACCGGCTGGGCCCCGATCATGGGCGTCGGCTACTATCAACTGCTCGTCCAGTGGTCGCGCGGCGAATACCTCAGCGCCAACAACAAGGAAGACGACCTGGCCATGATCACCACCAACAACGGCTTCGGCTATCGCGGCGACCAGCAACCCGGCACTCCCGCCGGCGCTCCCGCGCTTGTGGCGAGCGGCACCTCCGTTTCCGGTTCGGGCATCATCGAGACCGGCAGTGACGCGGACACCTTCGCCTTCACCACCACCGGCGGCACGGTCAGCCTGACCGCGCTCGGCGACGCCACCAGCCAGAACCTCGATGTGCTGGCGGAAATCCTCGACGCCGCCGGCAACGTCCTCGCCGCCTCCAACCCCGACACGCTCACCGACGCCACCGTCTCCACGAGCCTCGCCGCCGGCACCTACTTCATCCGCGTTTCCGGAGTCGGCCGCGGCGATCCGCTCGCAACCGGCTACACGGATTACGGCTCGCTCGGCCAATACAGCATCAGCGGCACGGTGCCCTGATCTGTCAGCGGTGACGGCCAAACTAGGGCGAGTGGACATCTTGTCCACGCCCGGAATGGCACGTAGTGAAGCGCGGGCACTCAAAGGAGCGCGTTCATTCTGAACGCTATTCAGCCTTCGGCCGACAAAATGTCGGCCTGAAACAGTCGATAGAATATCGACGCCCCGTGTTCCGGAACCAGGATCAACGAAATCGGCCTTCACTACGTGCCATTCGTCCGCACTCCTTCTTTCCGCGTCCGATCACTTCGACAACTCGTCGATGGCGGGCTGGTTCTTGTATTGTTTGGCGATGTCGAGCGCGGTGACGCCCTGCTTCGAGACCACCTTGGGATCCACCTTGTGGTCGAGAAACAACCGGACGATTTCCGCGCCACCGCTGGCCGCGGCCTCGTGCAAAGGCGTGCCGCCGAGCTCACTGAGCGTCATCGGGTCCGCGCCGCCAGCGAGGATGGCCTTGGCGGTTTCGAGCTGGTTCTTGGCCGCGGCGTGGTGGAGCGGCGTCCAGCCGTCCTTGTCGCGCACGTTCGGTTTCGCCCCGGCCTTGAGCAACGCCGCGGCCACCGCCGGGTTGTTCCGATCCACCGCCAAATGCAGCGGCGTCCGCAGCGACGCGTTCGCCGTATTGGGATCCGCTCCGGCTTCCAACAGGTAAAGGGCGATCTCCGCCTTGTTGCGCATCACCGCCTGTTCCAGCGGCGGGCGGGAGTTTGCGCGGCCGCCCTGGTTCAGGCTTTTCGGGTCCGCAGCGACGTGCAGCCGCACGTCGGCAAGGTCGCCCTTGGCGATGGATTCATCGATGGTCGGATAAACCGGACCCGCCGCCACCGCGCTGGCGGAAGTGACAACCAGCCAAAGCGCGGGAAGGATGTTTGTGAAAAGTTTCATCCGGGTTTCTACGCGCCCCGCCGGCGGAAATTTCAGGGACCGTGAAACGCACCTGCGCATGCGACGCCCACCTCCAAGTGGTGATCACGATCCGCCGCGAACGGCGATGGGCGTGGCCGTTCATAGGGGCAATGGTTGGGGCAATAACGCAATAACGCCATTTTCCCATTAGTACGCTGCAAGTTTGAAAAGCTGACATTTCCCCACAAGTCACTCGTATTGAGAGGAATATGGCATAGGATCGGCTGAAATTGGACGGACCTCGGCATCATCTCGTACGAACCTTGGCGTCATCTCTTACGAACCTTGGAGGCGGTCTGGATGCACCTTGGCATCATCTCG
>CAMCCX010000104.1 GCA_945873305.1 Akkermansia muciniphila | reverse complement strand
TGGCGACGAAGTCGTCGATCGGCGTGCCGATGAAAATGATGCGGTCCTTGAGGAGGCGTGAGTAGATGTCGAACGAGCGCTCGCCGCGCGCGTCCTGTTCGATCACGACGGGGACGTAGTAGCTGTTACGCGGGGCGGATGAGCTCATGGAAGGTGATTGGAAGTTAGTCATTGATGGGGGTTTCTGCGGATTCGACTACGTTCGCGTGCTCGACAAGGAAGTCAATGGTCTTGCCGATGGCCATCGAGCTGCGGATGTTTTGGATGCGGCCGGCGCGTTGCATGTCCTTGATGAATTTTTTCGGAGCGACTTTACGCTGATTCGCGATTTGTGCGAGATGATTGATCAACTCGGAGTCGGAAACGGTGATTTTTTCGATCCGCGCGATTTCCTGGAGGATGAAATTGGTGCGGAGGTTGGAGAGGGCTTGTTGGCCGGCGCTGGCGAAGATTTCGTTCTGTTGGGACTCGATTTCGCCTTCGGTCATGCCGGATTGGACGCCGCGCTTCACCATGGCGTCGGCCTGGCTTTGGGTTTCCTGGGTGATGAGTTCCTCGGGCAGTTCGAAATCGACCTGTGCGTTGAAGTGGGCCACGATTTGGTTCACTTTCATGTCCGAAATCTTGCGGTCGCGTTCGCCGGCCATGTTTTCGCGGATGATTTCCTTGATGTCGGCCATGGTTTTGCCGGGAGCGAGGCGGTTGGCCATTTCGTCGTCAAGGGCGGGAAGGATGGCTTCCTTGAGTTCCTTGAGGGCGGTTTGGAAAACGATTTCCTTGTTGGCGAGTTCGCTGACCGGGAAATCCTCGGGAAGGGTGATGGTGATTTCGCGGGAATCCTCGGCATTCATGCCGACGAGTTGGCCGGCGAATCCGGGAAGGAAGGCTTTTTCATCGAGTCGGACCCAGAAGCCTTCGCGGCCGGTGAGGTAGCCGGCGGGTTTGCCGAGGAATTCCTCGGTCGGTTTGCCCTCGACGGTCGAGGTGTAGTCGATGACGGCGAAGTCGCCCATGGCGGCGGCGCGGCCTTCGATGGTGTTGAAATCCGCAAAACGCTCTTGAAGCGCGGTGAGCTGGGCCTCGATTTCCTCGTCCGGAACTGCGGCTGGCGGGACGGTCACGCTGACGCCTTTATATTCAGGGACAGTGACTTGGGGCGCGAGGGTGAGCTTGGAAATGAAAGTGATGCTGCCGTTCGGGTGGGTGGTGACGTCTTCCGGCACGCCGAAGTCGAGGACGTGGAGGGATTCCTGTTTGAGGGCCTCGTCGTAGGCCTCGTTGATGAGCGCGCCGTTGAGTTCCTCGGCGATTTCCTTTTGGAAGCGCTTTTCGACCACCGCGCGTGGGGCTTTGCCGGGGCGGAAGCCGGGGACGCGGGCCTTGCTGGCATAGCCTTTGACGATCTGCTCGCGCTCGCCTTGGACTTTGTCCGCTGGAATTTCAACGCGAAGGGTGGCGACGCACTTTGGCAACTTTTCGACAACAATGTTCATGATAAATTGGACCGACTTCAGCGTCGGGACGGGCAACCTAGAGGAAGCCGTCGTGACTTGTCAAACGAGGCGTGTATTTAATGACTCAATCTTCCGTGCGCCCCGCCCAATGCCACAGGCCGGGATCGAGTTCGTGGCGGGCGGATTTGGCCAAGGCGTTGGCATCGGCTCCGTCTTTCAGAATGGCGAAAACCGTGGAGCCGGAACCGCTCATCAGCGCGGCGTCGGTTTCCCTTCGTGCGAGCAGCCATTGTTTGAGCTCGGCGAGAAAGCGGTGTTTTTCGAAAACCGGGCGTTCGAGATCGTTTGCAAGCGAAATGCCCCCGATTTCTTGGGCGGCGTAGCGCACGCCGGGAAGCTCCAGCGATTGTTGCCATCGGCCGTAAGCATCCGGCGTCGGGACGTTGAAAGATGGCTTGAGGAGTAAGATCGTCATTGGCGGCGGGGACGAAACGGGCTCGATTTTTTCCCCGCGTCCGGTGCAGCGGGAGGCTCCGGTGGTGAGGAAAAACGGGATGTCCGAGCCGAGCGACGCGGCGAGTTCGTGCATGGAATCCACGCTGAGCTTGAAATCATGGAGCCGGTTGAGTCCGAGCAAGGTCATGGCGGCGTCGCTGCTGCCGCCGCCGAGTCCGGCTCCGTGGGGAATGGTTTTCTTGAGCGAAATCGTGCACCGGCAGCGTATTCCGGCGGCGGACTCGTAGGCTCGCACGGCTTTCACGACGAGATTTCCCTCATCGCCGGGGACGCTTGGGTCGTCGCATTTGAAGGCGAACGCGTCGGCTTGGCTGAACTCGAGTTCGTCGGCCAAGCCGGGCAATTTCACCATCAGCGTGTCGATTTCATGAAATCCGTCGTCGCGTTTGGCGAGCACGCGCAATGAGAGATTCAGTTTGGCGGGAGCTTGGAGCGTAAAGGTGGTCATGGGAGAAAATCGCGGACAATGAGCGCCATCATGCGGCCGGTTTTGCCAAGTTCCCGGCGGTAGCTGTAGAAATGTTCCAGATCGGCGGCGGTGTTTAGTCCGCAGTCTAGGAAGCTGCCGACGCCGGCGCGGCTGGCCTGTTGGCCGATTTCCGCGGCGAAATCCACGTCGTAGTCGGGCTTGCGGATGCACGGGCTGAGCACGGCGGTGATGTCTTCGGCCCGCGTGCCGAATTGCTCCGCCATCACGCCGAGTGCGGTTGCGAAAATGTTTCCTTCGGTGCCTTTTTTTCCCGAATGCAGCAGTCCGATCGCACCCGTCCTGCGGTCCGCGAGCCAGATGGCGCCGCAGTCCGCGGCGTAAATCGCGAGAACGATTCCGGGCTTGCAAGTGACCAAGCCATCCACGCCCGGAACGACCGGCAGTCCGTCGGGCGCGAGGATTTGCGGGCTTCCGGGGACGACCGCCACGGAAATGCCGTGAATTTGCTCGGCGCGCCACCATTCGGCGGCCGCTCCGGCGAAATCGGCCACTGCGGCGGCGTGATGCGGCCGCAGCAGATTCATCGCTTCATCCCGGTCACCGGTGATGGGCAAGTCCGCCACGCGGCCGATCCACGCGGCGCGCACGCCGGGAATGGAATTCAGCGGGTTTAGAAAGGGGAACGCCTCCGTCACCCGGGGACGGTAACGGAGGCGCTGAGGATTCGCCAAGCTGGTTTATTCAGAGGAGAAAACTATTGATCACGCGATCGCACGGCCATGAATGGCGCGCTTGGTGTGTTCAACGGTTTCTGCCTGGTCTTCATCCATACCTGCCAGAATACCTACCAGATCGTTGGCAATTTCCGTGCGCATCTTCGAAACGAGTTCGATTCCTTTAGCGGTGATGCGGACCATGATTTTACGGCGATCTTCGGCGGCGTGCACTCGCTCAACGTAGGACAGCTTCTCCAACCGATCGACGAGGCCGGTAGCGGCTGCCGTCGAGTGGCCCATCTTTTTCGCAATGTCGGACATCGTGAGATATTCTTCGCTGGATAGGTAGGTGAGGAGGAAGAACTGCGGGAACGAGACGTTTCCTTTGTTGAGTTCTGTTGACAGGTTTAGGATGCAGCTCCGCTGTGTAAACAGGACGAAGTCAGCAAGACGGTCCGCGTCGGCTTTCACCGAAGCGCCCGAGGCGTTCATTGTTTTCATTATGGCTGGTTGTAGTGTTCATGTTCCGGGACATGTAAGGAGGGCACAGCTATTCCGGGCGGATAAGCTACCCGGCTAGTAATCAACTCTATGATTAAATATTTATGGCTGTGCTCGGTTACTCAAGCGGGACTTTTTAAAAATACATAGACCTAAGAGGTTTTGGAAGTAAATAATTCACAAAAAGTTAATTATTTTTTTGAATATTTTCCGGAAGCGCTTCGTTTTGAGGTTGAAGCGGTTCGGGAGTTGTTAACACCTCCGCGGGTTTGGCGACGTGCTGGGAATAGACCGCGTCGCCCACTTCGACGCTGCCGGATTGGAGGTCGGCCGCGGCGAATTCGCCGAGGATTTCACCGGTTGTCCGGAGGTTGGCGGTCCGCTCATCCGGGCCGCGTGTGGTGAGAATTCGGCCGGACTCGATATTCCACGCGCCGTAACTTTGAATCAAAACGAAGCGCCGGTCGGCGGGGATGGAGGCGACGCGGCCGACCAGCTTGGGGCCCTTTTCCGGGGTATTTGCGGGCTCGGATTTTTCCGGTTGGGTAGAGCCGCAGGAGGAAATGGCAAGGCAGCAGAACGCTGCGAGCAGGACGGCAGGATTCAATTTCATGACGGGAGCTTGGTGTCGCTTTGGTTGAAAAGAAACCGGGGATTTCATTCCGGCAGCAATCGCACCTCGTCAGCCTGGATCAAGCGCTCAAGCCCTTGTTCGCTGCGGAGCAGGAGTTCGCCGCCCGCCGCGATTCCCTCGATGATGCCAATCCGGGGTCCGCTCGCGGTGGTCAGGCTCACCCGCTTTCCCGTCAAAACGCAGCGCAGTCGCACGGCGGACAGCAGTTCCTCGAAGTCTCCGCTGATTTGGTGCCGTCGTCTGGCAAATCTCCGGATGACCGTCCCCAAAACCTCGGCGCGAGAAAAGGCCTGCGATGTCTCGAGTCGGAGCGAGGTCGCGATTTCCGAAACTTCGGGCGGAAACTCAGTGGTGTTGACGTTCAGGCCGATCCCGATGATCGCAAAATCCGATCCGGCTTCGACCAGGATTCCCGCGGTTTTTCGGTGCCCGATCCAGACGTCGTTGGGCCACTTGATGCCGGCTTGCGCGCCGAAGGTTTCCACCGCTTCCGCTACCGCGAGTCCGGCGGCGAGGGCAAGCCGCGGCCAAAGCGATTTCGGTTCTTCGGGGCGGATGAGAATGGAAAACGCGAGCGATTCCCCGGCGGGCGAAAACCATGCCGCTCCGCGCCGCCCGCGGCCGGCGGTCTGGCGCTCGGCGAGGACGACCAGCCCGTCCGCCGCGCCCGCTTGGCCGAGCAGGCGGACTTCGTCGTTGGTGGACTCCGCCGATTCGCGGACCAGCAGGCGGAACGGTTCGGGGAAATCCGCGGCGGCCGCGGTGAAATCTTCGGAAGTCATCGGCTAAATGGCTTCGAAATCCAGTCCGACATCGAGCGCCGGAGCCGAGTGGGTGAGGGCACCCGCGGAAATGAAATCCACTCCGGTTTCCGCGATCTCACGCAGCGTTGCCAGAGTGATGCCGCCACTGGCTTCGAGCTGCGGCTTGCTGCGTTCTCCGCGCATTTCCACGGCCGCGCGCAATTCCTCCAAGCTCATGTTGTCCAGCAGGATGAAATCAACCCCGTCCATCGCGAGGAAATTCCGGACTTGCTCAAGGCTGTCCGCTTCCAGTTCGACTTCCACACCGGGCTTGTCCGACTTGAGTTGGTCGATCGCCGCTTGGATCGCTTCGGTTCCGCCCTCGGCGACGAGATGGTTGTCCTTCACCATCGCCCGGTCGTAGAGGCCGAGGCGGTGATTGGTGCCGCCGCCATCGAGCACGGCTTGTTTTTCCAGCAAACGGTAACCCGGCGTCGTCTTCCGCGTGTCCAGAATCCGGGCGCGGGTGCCTTTGATTTGCTCCACGTAGCGGGCGGTCAGCGTGGCGACGCCGCTGAGGTGTTGGAGGAAATTCAGAGCCGTCCGCTCGGCGGTTAAAATCGACCGGGCGGAACCTTCCACCCGGATCAACAAAGCCCCGGCGGCCACGCGGCTGCCGTCGGTAATTAACATCTCCACGTCCAGCGCGGGATCGACCGTGCTGAAAACCCGCGCCGCCAGCTCGACTCCGGACACCACGCCGTCCTTGCGCACCGCCACGAACGCACAGGCCCTGCGTTCTTCCGGGATGAAATAAAGCGACGTGACATCGCCGCTGCCGATGTCTTCGGCGAGCGCGAGTTCAATCAGAATGGCGGAGTGGTCGTTCATCGGGAAAAGCGGATCGTGCCGCAGCGCTTGGAAATTTTCAACTCATTCGCCGAGCACGCTCACGGCCACCTCGCGGCGGTGCGGATCGCGGCGGTGTTCAAAAAGAAAAACCCCTTGCCACGTCCCGAGCATCATCCGCCCATCCATGATCGGGATCACCTCGCTCGTCCGCGTCAGCGCCATCCGGATGTGGCTGGGCATGTCGTCCGGGCCTTCCTGCGTGTGGATGAACCACGGCGTGTTTTCCGGGACGAGCTTGTCGAAAAACAGCTCCAAATCCCGCCGCGCGCTGGGGTCGGCGTTTTCCATGATGACCAGACTCGCGCTCGTGTGGCGGACGAAAACCGTCACGTTGCCCGTTCTCACTCCGGAGCGCGTCACGATCCCCGCGACCTCGCGGGTGATCTCCGTCGTCCCCTTGCCGTGGGTTTTCACCGAAAATGTCTCACCGGTTGCCTTCATCATCACGATTCAATGCCATTCCATTTGCTCATGGCAACAAGGCTTTCAGCCCGATCCACTCGCTGCCCCAAGTGATAATCCACGGCAGCGTGAGCAAGCTCAGCACCGTCGTCGCGATCACGATTTGCACCGCCACCGCAGGCCGCCCGCCATACATCCGCGCCAGCAAAATCGACGACATCCCCGCCGGCATCGCCGCCTGCACCACCAGCACCTGCCTCAGTTCCACCGGCAGCGGGAAAAACTTCGCGGCTGCCAGAATCGCCATCGGCGCGAGGATCAGCCGCACCAGCGCGCCGCCCGCGAGCACTCGCCAACTCGGTTTTTCCGTGCCTGCCAGATCCATCATCGAGCAGCCCGTGATGAGAATGGCCAGCGGAAACGCCCCCACGCCGATCATCGAAATCGCCTTCCTTGCCGGCCCTGTCACTTGGTCGTCCAACCCCGCCGCCACCAGCGCCAGTCCGATCCCCACCGCGATGATCGGGCCGTTGATCAGCCGCCGCCACGGGATGCCGCGCTCGCCGCTCATGATCATGATGCCCACCGACCAAATCGCGATTTCCACGCCGATGTTGTGCACAAACAGCAACGCCAGCGCGCCCGTGCCCCATAAAATCTCAAGCACCGGTGCCGCTGTGAAACCGAAGTTCTGACAGCCCGCGCTCAATGCAAATGTCCGCATCCCGGTCCCGCGCTCCAGCCCGATCACGCGGCCCACCGCCAGCCCGATTCCAATGCCCGCCATGATCAGCCCGAATCCGAGCGCGATCGACCACAGCACCACCGACCCGCTCCGCAGCACCGCGCTTCCCAGGATTTTATCGAGGATGAAACACGGCAGCATCACCGTGTAAACCACCCGCATCACCCCGGCGTCATGCTCCGTGCGAAGCACGCCCGTCCGGCGCAAAACCGCCCCTGCGACGATCAGCAAATACACCGGCAGCACCGATGCGATAACGGCACCCGGCGAAATCACGGTGCCAAGCTCCCGGCCCGGCCCCGCCCGTGCAAGCCCATAATCGCGCGCTTTTTGGATTCGGACTTGCGCCCGGAAAAGCGCTTCTATTGACTCCGCCATGGCAGAGATTTCTCTCGGACTTTCATTTGACGACGTGCTTCTGGTGCCGGCTTTGAGCTCGGTTTTGCCCGGGGAGGCGGATCTTTCCACGCACGTCACGGCGGGTATTCCGTTGTTTCTTCCGGTCGTTTCCGCGGCCATGGACACGGTTTCCGAACACGATTTGGCGATCGCCCTCGCCCGCGAAGGCGGCATGGGCGTCATCCACCGGGCCTGCCCGATCGATGAGCAGGCGGCGATGGTTTACCGGGTGAAACGCTCGGAAAACGCCGTCATTCAGAAGCCTCACACCGTCCGCAAGGAGGATACCGTGGACCACGTCCGCGCGATCATGGCGAAGAACGGCTTCTCCGGATTTCCCGTCATCGATGCCGACGGCCACCTCGAAGGCATGGTCACCGGCCGCGATGTCCGCTACCTCGACCGCCTCGACGCGATCGTCGCCGACGTGATGACGCCGCGTGAGAAATTGATCACCGCGCCCGGCAACACCAGCCTCGAGGAAGCCCGCCGAATCCTCTATCAAAACCGGATTGAAAAACTGCCGCTCGTCGATTCGGACGGCCGTCTCGTCGGACTCATCACCGGCTCCGACATCGAAAAACGCATCACCTTCACCAACGCCGCCAAGGATGCTAACGGCCAGCTTCGCTGCGGAGCCGCCGTCGGCGTGGGGCCCGACTGCATCGATCGCGGCCGCGTGCTGATCGACGCCGGCGCGGACGCGCTTTTCATCGACGCCGCCACCGGTCATACCCGCCACGTGATGGAAGTCATCGGAAAACTCCGCGCGCTTTCAAACGTGCCGGTCGTCGCCGGAAACGTCGTCACCGAGCAAGGCGCGCGCGATCTTGTTAGCGCCGGAGCCAGCGCCGTGAAAGTCGGCGTCGGTCCTGGATCGATCTGCACCACCCGCGTCATTTCCGGCGTCGGCATGCCGCAGTTCACCGCCATTCAAAACGTCGCCGGCATCTGCCGCGAGCACGGCGTGAAAGTCATCGCCGACGGCGGCATCCGCTACTCCGGCGACATCGTCAAAGCACTCGCCGCCGGCGCCGACCTCGTCATGTTAGGCTCGCTTCTGGCAGGCACCCGCGAAAGCCCCGGCCAGACGGTGCAGTCGCAAGGCCGCCGTTTCAAAACCTACCGCGGCATGGGCTCCATCGGCGCCATGCAAAAAGGCGCGGGCGACCGCTACGGCCAGAACAGCTCCGGCAAGCTCGTCGCCGAAGGCGTCGAAGGCCGCGTGCCCTACAAAGGCCCGCTGTCCGACGTCATTTTCCAGCTCATGGGCGGCCTCAAGTCCGGCATGGGCTACGTCGGCGCTGCCACGATTTCCGAGCTCCGCGAGCGCGCCAACTTCGTCCGCGTCACCGCCGGCGGCCTGCGCGAAAGCCACGTCCATGACATCGTCATGACCGAGGAGCCCACCAACTATCAACCTCTCAGCTAAGACTCTTTTTCCATGCACGATACCAACCACGTCGCCGTTCTCGATTTCGGCTCCCAATACACCCAGCTTATCGTCCGCCGCGTGCGCGAGCTCGGTTACTTCGCCAAGCTTTACGCCATCGAGGATTTCCCCGACATCGGCAAACCCGGCGCCATCATTCTATCCGGCGGCCCGAAAAGCACCAGCGAGCCGGACGCGCCGGACCTCGATTTCGAAGCGCTCAAGGCCTTCGATGTCCCGGTCCTCGGCGTCTGTTACGGGATGCAGCTGCTGAACATCAAATTCGGCGGCAGCGTGGAAGCGAGCAACCGCCGCGAATACGGCCCGGCCAATTTGTTCCCCGCCGAGTGCGCCGGGCTTTACGAAGGCGTCTCCGCTTCCTCGCAAGTCTGGATGAGCCACTCGGACACCGTGAAAATCCTGCCTGACGGCGCGACGATCATCGCTAGAAACCAGCACGGCACGCCGGTTTCGCTGCAATGGAACGACAAATTCTTCGGCATCCAGTTCCACCCGGAAGTCACCCACAGCCACGAAGGCCTGCGCATCCTCCACAATTTCCTGCTCAACGCCAGCCACCTGCTTCCGTTCCGCATCGATGATTTCAAGCGCGAGATCATCGACGGCATCCGCGAGAAAATCGGCAACAAACAAATCGTCTGCGGCGTGTCCGGCGGCGTGGACAGCACCGTGCTCGCCGTTTTGCTGCACGAGGCCGGCGCGAATGTTAGGGCGATCTTCGTCGATCACGGGCTGATGCGCAAAAACGAGGGCGAGGAGGTCCGCAACAATTTCCACCGCATGGGCGTGCCGATCGAAACAGTCGATTGCGCGGAGCGGTTCCTCAAGGCGCTTGAAGGCGTGGACGACCCCGAGAAGAAGCGCGTGATCATCGGCAACCTGTTCATCGACGTGTTCTGGGATTCCGTCGGCGATGCCGAAATGCTCGCGCAGGGCACGCTCTATCCGGATGTCATCGAAAGCGCGTCCAACGCGAAATCGAAAGCCTCGAAGATCAAGACCCACCACAACCGCGTGGACCGGATTCTCGAACTCCAGGCCCAGGGCAAGGTCCTCGAACCGTTGGCCGAGCTCTTCAAGGACGAAGTCCGCGAACTCGGCGCTTC
>CAMCCX010000103.1 GCA_945873305.1 Akkermansia muciniphila | reverse complement strand
CAACGCCGGAATCGCCGCCGCCACGGGCGAAATCATCGTCACCTGCGACGCGGACAGCCGGATGCATCCTGATAGTTTCATGGAAATCCTCAAGCACCTCGACTCGGGAAAAGTCGTCGGCGGTGGCGCGATGGTTCTCCCCGAACGCTGGTCGGCGGGAATTGTCGCCAGTGCTTTCGCGATCCTGCCCTATCTCGCGTTCACGGGTGTTAGCTTCGGGCTGTTCTGGTTTTGGAAGCGGGATTTCGAGGCGATCGGCGGCTTCGACACCCGCTTCGTCTCGGTGGAGGACGTGGATTTCGCGCGGCGCCTGAAAGCCCACGGCCGGAAATCCGGGCGCTCGTGGGGCACGCTGCTGCGGACTCCGCTGGTCACGTCCTGCCGGAAATTCGACCAGTTCGGCGACTGGTATCTGTTCCGCAACCCCGCCTTCGTCCGCAAGGTTTTCCGCGGCGACGACCGGAAAGCGGCGGATCAATTCTGGTACGACGTCCGCTCGGATTGAGCATGAAAAAAGCGAGGCTGCTGGCGCGGCCTCGCTTTGGAAAAATCAGCGGTTCGGGAAATCAGAACGGGATGTCGTCGTCTTCCTGGAAGTCGTCTGCAGGAGCAGCGGACGCACCTTGTGGCGGGCCGGAGCGTTGCTGCGGGGCCGAGGACGATTGCTGCGGGCGCTCGGAAAAATTGCCGCCGCCGCCGCCACCGCCGGTGCCGCTGGAGAGGAACTGCATGTTCTCGCCGATGACCCGCAGTTTGCTGCGCTTCTTGCCGGTTTCCTTGTCGTCCCAGCTGTCGAGCTGGAGGCGGCCTTCGATGTAAACCGGGCGTCCTTTGGTGAGGTATTGCTGGGCGAGTTCCGCCTGGCGGCCCCACAGCGTGACTTCCACGAAGGTCGTCTCTTCCTGCTTCTGGCCTTGGTCGTTGTTCCAGACGCGATTGATGGCCATGCTGATTTCGGAAACAGCGGTGCCTTTCGGAGTGTGGCGCAGCTCGGGATCCCGGGTGAGATTGCCGATGAGCATGACTTTGTTGAGATTGGCCATAACAGGAGGATTTCTGGAGGTTTGGGCCCGCGTTTGCGAGCGGAAACTTAGGCGACCCGGACGAAGTGCTGAAGGTGGACGTGGCCGTTCAAACGCAGGCGGTTCTGGATCTTGGTGATCACTTCAGGCGCGCCTTGGAAGGTGTAGTTGACGTAGTGGCCGGAGGCGAGGTGGCGGGATTCGTAGGCGAATTCGCGGCGGCCGAGTTGGGCGACCTTGTCGAGCTTGGCGCCTTCGGCTTCGAGTTCTTTGGAAACCGAAGCGACGAGTTCGTCGACGGTGCCTTCGAGGGACTTGGTGTTAAGGACGATCAGGCCTTGGTATTTGCGACTCATCTGGTGCTGGGAGTGGATTGTTACGTGTGTGAAAGCGATGCGCCGCGGCGGCGATGCCTTGGGAGCGCGCAAGCTGCACGGCATCCAGAGCGGTGGCAAGCATGTTTTCGAGAACCGGGCGCTCGTCGGGCGAAAATTTCCCGAGCACGTGGCCGGTCATTTCGCCGGGCTGGCTGCCGCCGATGCCGAGCTTGAGGCGGGGGAAGACGTCGGTGCCGAGGTGCTGGATGATGGACTTGATGCCGTTGTGGCCGCCGGCGGAGCCTTTTTCGCGGAAGCGCAGGGTGCCGAGCGGCAGGGCGACGTCGTCGTAAACGACCAGCATTTGCTCGGGCGTCCATTTGTGGAACGAGAGGATTTGCTGCACCGCGCGGCCGCTGAGGTTCATGAAGGTCTGCGGCTTGAGCAGCAGGGTGCCGTCGCCGGGGATTTTGGCGAGGTGGCTTTGCCATTTCGGCGTGGATTGGAAGGTCGCTCCGGAGGCGGCGGCCAAGCGGTCGAGCACCATGAACCCGACGTTGTGGCGGGTCTGCTCATATTGCTTGCCAGGATTTCCGAGGCCGACGATGAGGGAGAAAGACATGGATGGGTAAATGCTGAAATTAAAAAACGCCCGGGCCGCGTGAGCAGACCGGGCGCTGTGGGAGAAACGGAATTCCGCTTACTTGGCAGGTGCGGTCGCTTCTTCGGAAACGGCGCCGGCTGGCTTGCCGACGTGGGCGACCACGACTTCAGCGGCGTGGGTGGCACGGACGCCGGCTGGCAAGGTGATGTCGCCGATGTGCAGCGAATCGCCCACTTGCAGGTGGCTGATGTCAACCTCGATGGTTTCGGGAAGGTCGTTGGGAAGGCAGGTGATTTCGATCGCGTGGACGTATTGTTCGATCAGGCCGCCGGCCTTGACGCCCGGCGACTCGCCGTTGAGGTGAGTCGGGATGTGGGCGGTGATGGCGGTTTTTTCGTCGATCGAACGGAAGTCGGCGTGCAGCGTGATGCCGGAGAGCGAGTCGTGCTGGATGGACTGGAGGAAGGCGAGGCGGGTGCCGTGGCCTTCGATTTCCAGGTTGACGAGGATGTTCTCGGAGCTGCTGTGGGCGAGGAGGTCGGCGAAGGTCTTGGCATCGACCTTGAGGTTGATGTTTTCGGTGCCTTTTCCGTAGATGACGGAGGGAACCCAGCCTTCGCGGCGCATTTGTTTGAGGCGTCCGGTGCCGCTGCGTGCGCGGGGAGCTGCTTGGAGTGTGGTCTTCTTGGCCATGACGTGTGGTCGTTGTGTATGATTTGCCGCCGGGGATTACTGCACCCAGTACGGGGGCGGCGGGTGTAGCGGCCGGATCGGCGCTTGTCAAAAATTTGTTTCGGAGTCGGGCGTTTGCAACCACCTAGCCCATCCTCGACAAGCCACCCATCTTGATGCAAGGTCCAGCCATGCGTTATCCCGTCATGCTCGAAAGCGTTCCTGCCGAGGAAGGACTGCCCGGCTATTACTATGCCCACGTTCCCTCGCTCGGTCTCACCACGCACGGCCAGGGTATGGAGGGCGCACTGGATGCCGCCCGCGATCTGGTAGCCTTGTGGAACGAGGAAAGACGTTTCAATGGTGAGCCCGTGACCGCCGTCTCCGAGGTCATCCTTGCAACCGTGGAAGTCGCCTGAAATGCCTTACAAGGCGAAAGAAGTATTGCAGAAGCTGAAACGCGCCGGTTTTGAGGAACGGCGACAGAGATGGTTCCCATCTGGTGCTGCGCCACGAAGACGGGCGACAGACCTACCTGCCGATGCACACTGGCGACGTGCCGACCGGAACGTTCCGATCCATCCTGAAAGAGGCTGGCCTCACCGAAGAGGAATTCCGCGATCTTTGAGAGGAGGTTCATCAAGGACTGCCAGGGCGGATGGTAGCGTGAGCGAAGGCCGTTTCCGGTGCGGTCGGACCTGAAAAATCCGCGGAATTGTTTTTTCCGCGCTGTTTCAACGCCTCAAACGGCGAACAGCGAGGTGATCGACTCGCCGCCGTGGATCCGGCGGATCGCCTCGGCGAGCATCGGGGCGATGCTGACGACCTGGACTTTCGGGCCGGCGGCTTGCGGCACGGAATCGGTGGTGATGACTTCCTCGATCTTGGAATCCCGGATGCGCTGGTGGCCGAGCTCGGCGAGAATGGCGTGGGAAACTCCGGCGTAAATGCGCTTGGCACCGTTTTTGTGGAGGATTTCCGCGGCGGCGGTGAGAGTGCCGGCGGTTTCGGTCATGTCGTCCACCAGCAGCACGTCGCGGCCTTTGACCTCGCCGATGACGTTCATCGCCTCGACGCGGGTGGCGCTGACCCGGTGTTTGGCGACGATGGCGAGCTCGGCGCCGAGGGCGTCGGCGTAGGCGCGGGCCATTTTCACGCCGCCGACGTCGGGCGAGACGACGGTGAGGTTGGAAGTGTCCGGGTGGCGCTCGCGGAGGTAGCCGATGAGCACGGATTTGGCGTAGAGATGATCTACCGGGATGTCGAAAAATCCTTGGATCTGCGGGGCGTGGAGGTCCATGGTGAGGACCCGGTTGACGCCGGCGGAGGTCAGCAGGTTGGCCACCAGCTTGGCGGTGATCGGCACGCGCGGCTGGTCTTTCCGGTCCTGGCGGGCGTAGCCGAAGAACGGCATCACCGCGGTGATCCGCTCGGCGCTCGCGCGGCGGGCGGCGTCCACCATGATCAGCAGCTCCATGATGTTGTGGTTGGTCGGCGGGCAGCTCGGCTGGACGATGAAAACATCCGCGCCGCGGACGTTCTCGTTGATTTTTACCTCGGTTTCCCCATCGGGAAAAGCGGAGACGTGGACGTCGGCTAGGGGTTGGCCGAGGCTGTCGGCGATACGTTCGGCAAGGGCTCGGTGAGCGGTTCCACTGATGATTTTCATGAGAAAAATGAGCGATAAACGGGCAGGCGGGCGGATTGTTGACAGTGGAGGGGGCGTCGGCAATACTTTGCTCGGAAATCGTCCAACCCATTCTTCTCCTGATGTCATCCAGCTCACCCGAGGCGATTGCCTCCCCGCCAAACTCCCGTTCCCAAGGCGCCGAAAAATGGATTTCGTGGGCCTCGGTGTTGGCCTCGGCGGCGTTGGTGATTTGGTTTTACGGCTTTGAAACGCGCTACGATTCCGGCCGCGGGCAGTCGGCTTTTCGCTGGATTTACAGCGCGTGGAACGGCGAGACCGACTACGAGCACGGGCTGATGTTTCCCTTCGTGATCGCGGGCCTGATTTTCTATCGGCTCAAGGACCTCAAGGTGGCGGCCGGCAAGGAGAGCGGCTGGGGACTGCTGGCTGTGTTGGTGGGGGTGTTGTTTTACGTGGCCGCCTACCGGACGCTCCAGCCGCGGATCGCGATGGCCGGGCTGCCGTTCATCGTTTGGGGCGGTGCCTGGTATTTGTGGGGCTGGCGGGTGGCGAAGCTGCTGACCTTCCCGTTGTTCTTTTTCTGGCTGGCCATCCCGCTGCCGGGTTTCCAACAGGCGACCACTCACTTGCAGTTGATCGCCACTTCGATGGCCCATCACGGCTCGGGTCTGTTCGGGGTGGAAACCTATGTGGAGGGCACCAAG
Organism: Akkermansia muciniphila; assembly: GCA_945873305.1. Taxonomy (GTDB): domain Bacteria; phylum Verrucomicrobiota; class Verrucomicrobiia; order Verrucomicrobiales; family Akkermansiaceae; genus Luteolibacter; species Luteolibacter muciniphilus_D. The sequence goes on along the minus strand of CAMCCX010000103.1, from coordinate 5,422 downwards.
GTGCTGCCACTCAAGGGGGACTGGGAGCCCTTGGACATCGCCGCGGGATGCAGCGGCATCCGCTCGCTGATGGCCTTGCTGATGATCTCGGCGGCGTGGGCCTACATTGCGAAGATGGCGCTCTGGAAAAAGGTGCTGTTGTTTCTATCAGCCTTTCCGCTGGCGATTCTCGGCAACGCGCTGCGGGTGACCTCCATCTTCGTGATCGGCGAGTATGGCAATGCGGAGTGGGCGCGCACCACCTGGCATGATTGGTCGGGGCTGCTGCTGTTCTATCCGTTTTCTTTGATGCTGCTGCTGGCCATCCACTCGCTGCTCGAGGGCGGCCTGCCATGGAGGAAGCACAAGCAGCGCCAGCTTCGCCGGGTGGTCGTCACCCGCAGTGACGAATCCAAACCCTTTGTGCCCGAATCATGAAAATCAAATCCTGGCTTCTGCCCTTGTTTCTGGGCGGCTCCTTCAGCGCGATCTATTTCCTGCCCAAGGTGGGCGCGGTCGCCCCGTCCGCGGTGAAAATGGAATTGCCCGCCACTTCCGGAGGCTGGTCGCTGGATGGCCAGTCGCCCAGCGAGGCGGAGATCGGCACGCTTAAAAGCGACACCCAGTTCTCCAAAGCGATCTGCCTGGCGGCCCGGCCCGGCGAGGTGAACGCGGACGGTTATCGCGTGCCGGACCGGGTGGATCTCTCGATCGTCCTCTCGGGCGCGGACATCAACAACTCGATCCATCGCCCGGAGCGCTGCATGCCGGCGCAGGGGCACAACATCACTTCCTCCGGCGAACGGATTCTCAAGCTTCCCAACGGCCGCCAGTTCGCCACCAAGCGGCTGGTGTCGATCCAGTCACAACGGATTATGTCTAACGAGGACCGCGAGGAATATGCGAAATTCAACTGCCTGACCTATTACTTTTTCGTGGGTCACCTGGCTCGGACTTTCATCGACATGAAGGACCGCCTGGTGCGCGGCATGGACCAGCGCTGGGCCTACACCTCGGTTTCCATGTGGTATGGCAAGGTGCCGTGGATTGAAAAGGAAGTCACCGAGGCCGAGGCGGACACCAAGCTGCAGAAGTTTCTCGCGGATTTCGCCGAGCAGCAGATTGATTGGAACCAGGTGACCCGCTGAATCGCGGGTTCAGTTCGGCAACTTTGACGGCTCGATTTTCGCGCCCTTGAGAAACGTGAGCGTCCGGTCGAGGTAGGCGAGGTATTCGGCGCGCTGGCTGGGCGTGACGCCCTGGGGGAGTTCGTCACCTGCGGTTGCTACTCGGTTGCGTGCTGCAATAAAGTAAAACATCGCCTCGGCAGGTTTACGTCTCAACCAAGCTTCGACGGCTGTTTTGCCGATCAAAACTCCGGCCGTGTAGTGGACACGATTACCGGTCGGGATGCCGCACGCGAAGTCATACGCCTGAAGAGCTGATTCTCTGTCTCCTGCCGCTTCGCGGCAGGTTCCAAGACTTTCGTAAATGGAGATGCGGGCGTTTCTTCCGTCGATGTTGATCACCCAAGGCGGAGTTTGTTTCACAGCCTCTTCCATGTGAACTGCAGCGGTTTCAAGTATATTGAGGGCGATCTCCGGCTTCTCGAAGTTGAACAGCCGCAAGCCTTTGTGATAGAGATGGAGAGCAAGGTAGAAGTGACTGCGGAATCCTGCCTCCATTCCTCCCTGAAGGGAAATCGCTTTTATATAATGTTCTTCCGCTTCGGAATCACGTTGCAGTTGGCTCAGTAGGTTCGCAATGTTGATTGCAAGGCCGGGGTCGTAGGGATTGAGTTGCGAGGCCTTTCGGTAATCGGTGATGGCCCGTTCGGCGGGTTCATGAAAAACTGCCGATAACCCTGAACTAGCATTTTCGTGGAAAATAGCAGCCCGTTCTTGATGGAAAGTGGGTTGGGGCCACAGCCCGATGGCTTCCGTGAGAGCCCCGACGCGGGCCTCGTTCGATGTCACCGCCACTTTGCTCAAATAGCTGGGCCACAGGATTTGGGTGACCCGGGTGCCTTTCCATCCCGTCGGAAGGAGGAGGATCGCGCAGGCGAGCGCCGCCAGGGAAATCAGGATCTGTGATCCGACGCGCTTGGATGTCCCGGCCGGAGTGGCCGCCGCGCGGGACAATTGCCCGAGACAGATTCCCAGCAGGAGGATTCCCGGCAGCAGGTGGAACACGAAGCTAAAGCAGGACTGGACGAACATTCCAGCGAGCGCCGCGAGACCTCCGAGTCGCCACGCGTCTCCCGCACCGGCTTCCCGCGACGGCCCGGGAAACAGAATCCGGATCAACGCGACGATCGCCAGCGTGCCTAGCAGGACGGTCAGCAGGCCCGCGCCGATGATCCCGTAGTCGGTGGCGGACTGGAGCCATTCGTTGTGGACGAGTTCCGGTCTGGCTCCACCTGCTCCCTGGATGTCTTTTTCCCAGAACCGATAACATTCCCAGCTGAAGCTCCGGCTGCCACCGCCCGCCAGCGGATGCAGGCCGATGCAAGACAGCGCGACTCCCAGGAAATAGAGCCGGCAGTTGTTATCGAATATCCCCTCGATCCCGCTCCCGGCGCGCCTGAGCTCCTGGGAATCCTCCCAGCCGGAGAGGAGAAATCCACCGATCGCCAGGCCGATGACCGGAATCGCGATCAACGCGGGCGCGAACCAGCGCGCTTTCCGGCGCTGCGCGATCGCCAATGCAGCGCATGCGAACACCCCGCAACCGACCGCCGCTCCCAGGATGCCGCCGCGCGAGCGGGTGAAATAGACGGCTGCCAATCCGGCGATCGCGATCAAGCCCCACAAGACGCGGGTCGGCAAACCCTGCCGCCCGAACAATGCCGCGCCCGCCACCAGCAGGGACGAGGCGATCAGGTAGTTGGCGGCCTCGTTGTAATGGGCGTAAAACCCGGAGGGAAATCCCGCCGCGCGCGAGCGGAACACCGGAGTGAAGGACGGGTCGATCACTTGCTTGCCGACGACCACCACGTTCGCCAGCAGTAACAGCGCGACGCCCCACAGCAGAATCCGTTCGGCGGGTGCGTTGCCCTCGATGGCCCGGATGCTGATGTAGCTACCGACGGCTCCGGCCAGCAACAACAGGTCCGCTTCCCCCAGCTCCGCCACCGGCGAAATCCACGCCCGCCATGCAAACCAAGCCGCCGTGACCATGCCCAAAACGGTCAGTCCCAAGTCCGCCGTGAAGCGGCCTTTCCGCCAAAACACCGGCAGGGCCGCCGTGACCGAAAATCCCAATGCCAGCATCCCCGGACCCCAAGTCCAAGGCCGCGTCTGCGGACCGATCACCACCGCGAGAATCAACGCGGCGACGAGAAAGATGGCGGAAACGGCAGGCACGTGGGGAAATAAATGCTGAAACGCTGAAAACGGAAACGCTGAAATGGAGGGATCTGGAAGACGAAAAACCGCCCTTCACTCACTCCACCGAAAATCCCTCGAGGGAGGCGGCTTTTGCCAAGCGCGGGTCCGCGGTGAGGAATCGGTTGCCGGCGGTGCGTTCCTTGAACGCCACCAAGGCCGCGGCCAGTTGCAAGGCGTCGGCGGCCCGCAGCGGGTGCACCCTGAGCAGACGGATCGCCCGCTCTCTGACCCATGAGGTCGGTTGCACTTCTAACCAGGAGCGTGTCAGCACCGACAATCGGGCCCGGGCGTGCGCCGCTTGTTCGGGATCGATTGAGGTTTCCCGCTCCCGCCGGCAGATTGCGGATTCGAGTTCGGCCAAGGTTCCGTACCAAACGAGGATTTCGGCATCCTCGTGAAGTTGCGCCTCCCTCGGGCGGGTAGCGGCTTCCTCCACCAGCAGGGCGGCGATCGCCGAGGAATCCCAAAATCTCATCGTTCTTCCTCCTGCCGGTCGTCGAGGATCGCCGCAGCCAATCCGACTTGGCTGCGTCCCGGCGGCATCGTGAGGAAGGCTTGCACGTCCAGCAGGGTTTTGCGCGGTGCCGCAATCCCCTCGGAAACCAAGCCGGCGGTCTCACCGGCCAGGGTGCCCGGAGCGATTCGTTCCAAGGTCGCCACCGGAGATTTCCGATCCGTCACCACCACCAGCTCGCCGGAGCGCACGAGTTCCAAATGCGCGGAAAGTCCGTCTTTGAGCTCGGAAATACTGGCAATTTTCATGATGGCTATTCTGGCCTGATTGATCCGGCTTGTCAACTTTCCGGCTCTGCCTCAAGCCGCGCCCTTGCCGAACAACACCGCGGGGATGGTCCGGGCGAGGATTTTGAAGTCCAACCACAGCGACCAGTTGTCGATGTATTTGAGGTCCATCGCCACCCACTCTTCGAAGCTGGTGATGGTGTTGCGGCCGCCGGCCTGCCACTCGCAGGTGATCCCGGGTTTCACGCTCAACCGGCGGCGGTGGGAAAGCTCGCAAAACGCCTCCACTTCATAGACCGGCAGCGGCCGCGGGCCGACCAGGCTCATTTCGCCGGTGACCACGTTGAGAAGCTGGGGCAGCTCGTCGATGCTGAATTTCCGGAGAAACGACCCGAACGCGAAAATCCGCGGGTCGTTGTGGAGTTTGAAGACCGGCCCGTCCATCTGGTTGCCGTGGTCCTCCTTGATCTGGTCGAGCATGGTTTCGGCATTCGCCACCATCGTCCGGAATTTCCACATCCGGAACGGCTGGCCATACCGGCCCGCCCGCATCTGGGAGAAAAACACCGGCGCGCCCGGGCTTTTCAGGGTGATCCCGACCGCTGCGAAAATCCACAGCGGCAGCGTGATTAGGATGATCGCCGACGCGGCGACCCGGTCGAAAACCTCCTTGCACAGAAGCTCCCACGACAGCTCGGGCGTCGAGCGCAACACCATCATCGGCTTGTTCCCGATCACGTCGAAAACCGGCCGTGCGATCTGCGCGCGGATGAACGAGGCCGCAATCCATGCTTCCACGCCCTGCAGCTCGCAGGCTTCCACCGCGCGGGCGACTTTTTCGAATTCCGTGTTCTTCGCGGCGAACACGACCCGGCTCACGGACTGCTCCTTCAACAAGCTGAAAAGCTCATGCTCCTCCCGCGTGCTCAAGTCGAAGTGATCCACCACTTTCCAACCGGAGACGATTTCCGGGTCGAGCTCCGCCAACAGATCCTTCATTTCCCCGCCCGAGCCGGCCACCACGATCCGCTCCTTGGTGGCGTCCGTTTCAGTCTGGCGCTTCAACCAGGCGGAGGTGACCCGGTCCCGCACCAGCAGCAGGACGAACACGAACACCAAACCGAGTCCGAGCACCAACCGCCGCGTATCCGTTTGTTTGGCGAAGACCGCGAACAAGCCGAGCATGAGCACGATCACCACGATAGAGCGGATCAGCTGCCACATGGCCGCACTGGTGTTTTTGTGCCTGAGGCGATCGTAAAAACCGAATCTTTCGAGGACCAACGGCGTGAACGGCACCGCGATGTAGAGCA
>CAMCCX010000102.1 GCA_945873305.1 Akkermansia muciniphila | reverse complement strand
CCACACCGCGACCGGTGAGAAACAAGCCGTCACCATCGACGACGCCTGCGCGTTTCTCGCCCGTTTTGAAAACGGCTCGCTCGCCATTTTCGAATCCACCCGCTATGCCCGCGGCCACAAGGCGCTCAATACTTTTGAAATCAACGGTGAGAAGAAATCCCTCGCCTGGGATCTCCACGATCTCAACTACCTCTCCTATTTCGATCACGGCGTCCCCGGTGATCGCCGTGGCTGGAGCAGCATCCATTGCTCGGACGGCGACCATCCGTATGCCGGAAACTGGTGGGTTCCCGGCCTTTGCCTCGGTTACGAGCACTCGTTCACCCACGAGCTCGCCGAGTTCTTCAAATCGCTCGACGATCCAAGCGCCGAGAAACGCTACCCGGATTTCCGCCACGCCCTCGGCACCCAATACGTCTGCGACGCCGTCTTGGAATCCGCCAAGACCAAGCAGTGGGTGGACGTGAAAAAGTCCTGAAGCCGAACAATGTGTTCCGACTGTCTCAGTCGGATTTTCCGGGGACGGTTTCAGCACTCCAATGCTCAAACCGTCCCCGCCCCCCTCCTCCACGGACAGCCAGGCGTGTGAGTTGAGCACCGGTTTCCCGCCATTTCCCACCTCGGGAAATCTCCCCGGATTTCCGCTTCACGAACGCGCCGGGAGCACGTAGAAAGCTCGCCGACATGCTCGAAACTCAAAAACGCCCCGGAAAATTGATGGCCGCCAACCGCGGTGAAATCGCCATTCGGATTTTCCGCGCAGCCAACGAACTCGGTCTCACCACCGTCTCGATCTTCGCCGAAGAGGACCGCTTTTCGATCCACCGCTTCAAGGCGGACGAGGCCTATCAACTGGATTCCTCGAAGGGACCGGTCGGCGCGTATCTCGACGTGGAAGGCATCGTAACCCTCGCCAAACAGAAGGGCGTGACGATGATTCATCCGGGCTATGGGTTTCTATCGGAGAACGCCGAGTTCGCCCGCGCTTGTGCGCGAGAGGGAATTGTGTTCATCGGTCCGTCGCCGGATCTGTTGGAAAACATGGGAGACAAGACCGCCGCCCGCGCGCTGGCCCACAGCTTCAACGTCCCCACCCTGCCCGGCACCGAGGAGCCGATCAGCGATCCGGACCAGGCGCTAACCGTGGCGCATGACATCGGCTTTCCGCTCATCATCAAGGCCGCGTTCGGCGGTGGCGGCCGCGGCATGCGGGTGGTGGAAAAACCCTCGCAGCTCGCAGGCTTGTTAGCCGAGGCGCAGAACGAGGCGCTCAACGCGTTCGGGAATTCCGCTGTTTTCCTCGAGCGCTACATTTCCCGCGCCAAGCACATCGAGGTGCAAATCCTCGGCGACCAGCACGGCAACGTCGTCCACCTTTACGAGCGCGACTGCTCGGTGCAGCGCCGCTATCAGAAAGTCGTCGAGGTCGCGCCCGCGATGCACCTCGATCCGAAGGTCCGCAAGGAGCTCTGCGACGCCGCCGTCACGCTCGCCAAGGGCATCGGCTACGACAACGCCGGCACCGTCGAGTTCCTCTACGACATGGATCAGAACGACTGGTTCTTCATCGAGATGAACCCGCGCATCCAGGTGGAGCACACGGTGACCGAATGCGTCACCGGCATCGATCTGGTGCGCTCGCAGATCCTGGTGGCCGCCGGGCACACGCTTTTCAGCGATGAAATCGCGATTCCGCCACAGGAGGAAATGCCGTGCATCGGCTTCGCCATCCAGTGCCGGATCACCACCGAGGATCCGGAAAAAGGCTTCTCCCCGGACTACGGCCGCATCCTCAACTACCGCTCCGCCGCCGGCTTCGGCATCCGTCTGGACGCCGCCTCGGGCGACGCCGGCTCGGTCGTCACGCCGTATTACGACTCGATGTTAGTCAAGCTCACCGCGATGGGCCGGGATTTCCCGATGGCCTGCCAGCGGATGGACCGCGCGCTGCGCGAGTTCCGCATCCGCGGGGTGAAAACCAACATTCCCTTCCTCGAAAACGTCATCGCCGACGAGACCTTCCGCGCCGGCCAGGCGCACACCAAGCTGATCGATACCAAGCCCGAGCTGTTCCAGTTCAAGCGCCGCCGCGACCGCGCGACCCGCACGCTTTCCTATCTATCCGACATCACGCTTAACGGCAACCCGACCACCAAAGGCTGGAAACCCGGGACCGTCCTGCACAAGGCGGTCGTGCCTAACTCGCTCGTCATCGAGCACCACGCCAAAGTCCCCAAAGGCAGCCGCGACGTGCTGTTGGACCTCGGCCCGGAGAAATTCGCGCAGTGGATTCTCAACGAAAAGCGCCTGTTGATCACCGACACCACCCTGCGCGACGCCCACCAGTCGCTCATCGCCACCCGCATGCGCAGCTTCGACATGCTGCGCGTGGCCGAGGCGATCTCCCACCGCACGCCCGAGCTTTTCTCGCTGGAAATGTGGGGCGGAGCGACCTTCGACACCGCGATGCGCTTCCTCAGCGAATGCCCGTGGGACCGCCTCCGCCGCCTGCGCGAAAAGGTCCCGAACATCTGTTTCCAAATGCTCTTCCGCGGCTCGAACGCCGTCGGCTATTCGAACTATCCGGACAACGTCGTCGCCGGCTTCGTCAAGCACGCGGCGGACTCCGGCATGGACATCTTCCGGATCTTCGACTCGCTCAACTACCTGCCTAACATGAAGGTGGCGATGGAAGCCGTCCGCGACCACGGCAAGGCGGTTTGCGAGGCGGCCATCTGCTACACCGGCGACATCACCGACTCGCGGCGCGACAAATACTCGCTCAAGTATTACGTCGAGAAGGCCAAGGAAGTCGAGCGGATGGGCGCGCACATGCTCTGCATCAAGGACATGGCCGGCCTCTGCAAGCCGCACGCCGCCTTCAAGCTGGTCACCGCGCTGAAGGAGGAAATCGGCATTCCCGTCCATTTCCACACCCACGACACCTCGGGCATCAACTCCGCCTCCGTGCTCGCCGCCTCCAAGGCCGGCGTGGACATCGTGGACCTCGCGATCTCCTCGATGTCCGGCTCGACCTCGCAGCCGAACCTCAATTCCATCTCCGCCGCCCTCGCCAACACCGAGCGCGATCCGGGACTCGATTTCGACTCGCTCAACGAGCTTTCCGACTACTGGGAGCACGTCCTCACCTTCTATCAACCGTTCGACTCCGCGCCGCGCTCCGGCACTGCGGAAGTTTACGAGCACGAAATGCCCGGCGGCCAATACACCAACCTCCGCGAGCAGGCGAACGCCATGGGACTCGGCCACCGCTGGCGCGAAATCGCCCGCACCTACGCCGACGTCAACCAGCTCTTCGGCGACATCGTCAAGGTCACGCCGTCGTCCAAAGTCGTCGGCGACATGTGCATGTTCCTCGTCACCCGCGGCATCAAGGCGGCGGACGTGACGAAGCTCAAGCCCGGCTCCATGGATTTCCCGGAGAGCGTCATCGACATGCTATCAGGCGGCCTCGGCCAGCCCGACGGCGGCTGGCCGGTGGAGGTCCAGAAGGTCGTGTTAGGAACCCGCAAGGCCACCACCGTGCGCCCCGGCGAGCTCGCCGACCCGATCGACCTCGACGCCACCCGCGCCGAGCTTTCCGCCAAACTCGGCCGCCCCGCCAGCGAGGACGACCTCTATTCGCACCTGATGTATCCGCAGGTGTTCGCGGATTTCACCGCGTTCCGCGCGAAATACGACGACCTCAGCGGCCTGCCGACGCCCGCGTTCTTCTACGGCCTGCAGATCGGCGAGGAAATGGAGATCGAGATCGATACCGGCAAGATCCTCATCATCAAGCTCATTTCTATCGGCGAGGCCGACTCCGCGGGACGCCGCGCGCTGTTCTACGAACTCAACGGCATGCCGCGCGAATCCATCGTCACCGACAATTCGCTCAAATCCACCAGCACCGCGTCCCGCCCGAAAGGCGAGCCCGACAACCCGGCCCACGCCTGCGCGCCGATGCCCGGCATGGTCACCGAAGTCGCCGTTTCCCCCGGCCAGGCAGTCAAGGCGGGCGACAAGCTCGTCGTCCTCGAAGCGATGAAAATGCTCACCACCGTCAGCGCCAGCGAGGATGGAACGGTCACGGAAATCCTCGTGAAAAAAGGCGACCGAGTGGACAGCGACGATTTGTTGGTGAAACTGGACGTCTGAAAAGCTCCGCACCCACCGGGGCGGTCTTGCCGCTTCATCTCTCCTTTTTCATGACGAAATCCGCCCTGCTCCTCGCCCTGCTCACCAGCGTCTGCTCGTGGGCACAGGAAGCCCCCGTCCCCGAAATCCCGCTGCCCCCCGCCGCACCACCGGCGGAGGATCCCGCGATTCCCGACGACGGCGTCCGCGTTGCCATCCTCGGCTATCACGACCTCGCCGAAAATCTGCCGGAAACCGCGATGCGCATCCGCACCTCGAAATTCCGCAAGCAGATGGAGACCATCCGCCAGCTCGGGCTCAAGGTGATCACGCTCGACGAATTCGCCGCTTGGAAAAAAGGCGAGAAGGAAATCCCGAAACAAGCTATCCTCATCACCTTCGACGACGGCTGGAAATCGGTTTACACCGACGCCTATCCGGTCCTCAAGGAGTTCGGCTTTCCGTTCACCGTCTTTCTCTACAAGAACTACGTCGATGGCGGCGGCAAGGCCCTAACCACCCCGATGATCGAGGAAATGATCGCCGCTGGAGCCACTGTCGGCAGCCATTCCGTCAGCCACCCCTATCCGCTCACGGTGAAGAATTTCCGGAAAAAGGGCCCGCATGAATTCGACGCTTATTTGCGCAAGGAAATCGGCGAATCAAAGCGATTCCTCGAGTCCAAGTTTCCCGTGAAGGTCACCACCTACGCTTACCCCGGCGGATTTCACACCGAGGAAATGCCCGTGCTTTGCCAGGAATTCGGCTACACCCAGATGTTCACGGTGCTGCCGGGCAAGATCAAACGCGCGCTGCCGGACACCTTGTTGCCGCGCTACATCATCCTCGGCAACTACGACAAGATTTTCGAAACCGCCACCACCTTCCGCGAGGGCGGAAGCGCCGCGGAGCCGGGCGGAGCCATCGCCGGAACCATCCAAACCACGCCCTTCCCCGTGACTCCGGAAGCCGGCGCCATCGTCAACTCCCGCCTGCCGGAAATCTCCGCCGATCTATCCACTGTCGAGAACCTCGACCCCGCGACGCTCACGATGAAAGTCTCCGGCTTCGGCGAGGTCCCCGCGCAGTTCGCCGCGGAGACGAAAAAATTCTCCTGGCAGGTCAACCGCCGCCTTCGCCAAACCAGTTGCCAAGTCGCCATCACGTGGAAAGATACCACCGGCAAAGCCCCGGAAACCCCGCTCCGCTGGTCTTTCCAAATCGACCGCGAATCCGCCTATCTTCCCGACGGCGAATAATCCTCAAATCTCAAATTCATGTTTTCCTCACTCTCCGACAGCCTCGACAAGACCTTCCGCAACCTCCGTGGCGTCGGACGCATTTCGGAAAAAAACATCGCCGACGCGCTCCGTGAAATCCGCATCGCGCTGCTAGAGGCCGATGTCGAATTCGGTGTCGCCAAGGACTTCATCGCCAAGGTGAAGGAAAAAGCCCTCGGCGAGGACGTGCTCAAGTCGATCAAGCCCGGCGAGCAAATCGTCAAGATTTTCCACGACGAGCTCGAAGCGCTGCTCGGCGGCGACCAATCCCCGCTCGATCTCAACCCGCCCGCCCGCATCCTCATTTGCGGACTCAACGGCGCCGGAAAAACCACCACTTCCGCCAAGCTCGCGAACCGCCTGAAAAAAGAAGGCCGCCGTCCGCTGCTCATCGCCTGCGACCTCTATCGCCCCGCCGCCATCGACCAGCTGGCCATGCTCGCCAAGCAGATCGACGTCCCCTGCTACACCCCGGAAGCCACCGAGACGGACGTCGTCAAGGTCGCCAAGGACGCGCTCGCCTGGGCCGAGAAACAGCAAGGCACCGTGCTCATTTTCGACACCGCCGGCCGCCAGGAAATCGACGAAAAACTCATCGCCGAGCTCAAGCTGCTGCACGCCTTCGTCAACCCGAAGGAAACCTTGTTAGTCGCCGATTCCGCCACCGGCCAGCAAGCGGTCTCCGTCGCCCAGCACTTCGACGACGCCGTCGGCATCACCGGCATCATCCTCACCAAGCTCGACGGCGACGCCCGCGGCGGCGCGGCGCTTTCGATGCGCGCCGTCACCGGCAAGCCAATCAAATACGCCGGCGAGGGCGAGAAGTTGGACCAGCTTTTCGAGTTCCACCCCAGCCGCATGGCCGACCGCATCCTCGGCATGGGCGACATCGTCGGCATGGTCGAGCAAGTCGCCGGCAAGGTGAACGAGGAGGACGCGATGCGCTCGATGAAGCGCATGCAGGACGGGAAATTCGATTTCACCGACTTCCTCGACCAGATGAAGATGATCCAGAACCTCGGTCCGCTCGAAGGCCTGCTCGGATTGATGCCCGGTTTCAGCAAGATCAAAAAGCAGCTTCCCGCAGGCGCGTTCGACACCAAGAAACTCAAGCGCACCGAAGCCATCGTGCTCTCGATGACCCTCGTCGAGCGCCGCCGCCCGGAGATCATCAAGGGCTCGCGCCGCCAGCGCATCGCCGCCGGTTCCGGCACATCCATCATGGAGGTGAACCAGCTCATCAAACAGTTCGGCGAGATGCGCAAGATGATGAAGTCGCCCAACAAGATGAACGCCATGATGAAGCAAATGGGCGGCGCGGGCGGCATGAAGGACATGATGAAGGGTCTCGGCGGCGGCAAGTTCCCGTTTTGAAAACCACTCCTTATTACATCTGCGGCCCCACCGCCTCCGGGAAATCCGCGCTCGCCCTGGAAACGGCGCGCCAGCTCGACGGCGAGATCGTCAACGCCGACGCGTTCCAACTCTATCACGGCCTCGAAATCGTCAGCGCCGCCCCTTCTTCCGAAGAGTTCGCGCAAGTCCCCCACCACCTCTATGGCGTTCTGGAACCCACCGTCGCGGCGGACGCCCAGCTTTACGTGAATCTAGCACGGCCCGTCATCGCGGAAATCCAGTCGCGCGGGAAGACGCCCGTCATCACCGGCGGCTCCGGCCTCTATCTGAAATTCCTCACCCACGGCGCCGCCCCGCTGCCCACCGCCGACGCCACGCTGCGGGCGGAAATGGACGCGCGCACGCTCGAAGATCTCGTCGCCCAACTCCAACAGCTCGATCCGGCCGAAGCCGCGCGGACCGCCTTGCAGAACCGCCGCTTCGTGTCCCGCGCTCTGGAAATCTGCCTGCTTAGCGGACAAAAGGCCTCCGACCTGCGCGACGGCTGGGAAGCCAAGACCGCCCAGATTTCCTCACAGCTCCGCGGCGTCGTCATCCAGCGGACCCGGCCCGACCTGCATGCCCGGATCGCCCTGCGCACCCGCGCGATGCTCGACGGCGCCGCGCTGGAGGAGGTCGCCGCGCTGGCGGACGTTTCCGCCAACTGTGAGAAAGCCATCGGCTTCCGCGAGATCCGCGCGCTTGTCGCCGGGGAAATCGACCGCGCCACTTGCGAGGACTTGATCAACGCCGCCACCCGCCAGTATGCCAAACGCCAGGAAACGTGGTTCCGCCGCGAGAAATGGCTCACCGAAGTCCGGCTTTGACCCGCCGGGATCACTGCTCTAGACACTCCACATGAGCCGCATCTCCGTCCTGTTTTTACTGACAGTTCAAATGACGTTTGCCGCTGATCCCGGCTGGGATGAGAACTTGACGCGAGTGTTTTCCGGGCGTTTGAAGGAAATCGAAAGCGAGCTGAAAACACTCGCTCCCCGGCTGGAAGGTTTGCCGGAAATCCCGATCGACGACCAAGGCGGCACCGGCGGCTTCGCCAGCAATCACCCGCAAGCCGCGCCGGAGCGCGGTTCGCAATACGCGGTCGAAGTCCGCTGGCCGAAAACCGCGACGGTGGATCTGGTCGCGCTGGTCCCCAGCCGACGCTACGACGCGAGGGGGCTGGACGCCCAATACGGCATGCCGGAGAGCTTCTCCGTGGAACTGCTAGACGCTAACGGCGGAGTCCTCCGAACGATCGCCCGCGAACAGAACACCGGCAGCCATCCGGTGAGAAAAGGCCATCCGTTCGTCTATCAAATTTCCCCGGCCGTCGAAGCTGACGGCCTGAGAATTTCCGCCGGCGTGCTGCATCCGGATGACGAGGGCGAGGGAACATTCGTCCATGCCTGGGCGGAGGTGTTTGCGTTCGAGGGCGAGCGCAACATCGCCCGCGGCAGCGAAGTCCGCAGTCTCGGCGGCTCGCCCCCATCCGCGCCGTGGCACTGGAGCCCGGGATTTCTTGTCGACGGCCAGACGCCGTTAGGATTTCCTGAAATCCTCGTGGAAGAGCACCGGAACATCGGCTGGCTTTCCGAAGGCCGGGCAAGCGCGAAGGAGTCGGCCTCGTTGACCATCGACCTCGGCGAGTCTGTGGCGGTGGACGCCGTCCGGCTGCTGCCAGCCAGGAAACCCACCTCCGACCTGCCTAGCGGATTCGGTTTCCCGAGAAAACTCAGGGTTTCCATTTCAGAATCGGACCCGTCCGCATCTCCCGCATCCATCGTTAAGGAGCACGAAATGAGAAACCCCGGCCACAATCCGGTGGAGCTCACCTTCCCTGCCGCCCACGGCCGCTACGTTAGAATCGAAGCCGTCGAGATGTGGAAAGACTTCGAAAACTACCCCGCTTTCTTCGCCTTGAGCGAGGTGGAAGTCTTAGCCGAAAATAAAAACCTGGCACTCGGCAAATTGGTGCGCTCTTCGGACGGGATGCTGAACATCATCGCCCCCGGCGGCCGCTACTGGAGCGGAGCCGCGCTCAGTGACGGCTTCGGGCCGGACGGACGCCTTGTTTCGACCCGCGAGTGGATGAAACTGCTAGACCGGCGGTTGCAGATCGAAACCCGCCGCCACCAGCTGCGTGCCGAAGCCGACTCTCGGATCGCCGGCTGGCGGCGGACCGGGCAGATGGGCATCGTGATTGTCGGGTTGGCCGGGGCGTTTCTCATCATCGCCTTGCCGATCCGCTACCGCATTCATGCGAACCGGGAGCTGATCAAGGTGCGAGAGCGAATCGCCGGAGACCTTCACGACGAGGTCGGCAGCAATCTCGGCAGCATCCAGATGATCGCCGATCTGGCGGAAGGCCGGTCCGGTCCGTCCAACGAGCTGAAGCGGATCCAGCGAATCGCCGCGGAGACGGTTAGCGCCGTGCGCGACATCGTCTGGCTGCTCCGACCGGAAGGTGACCACCGCATCGGCACGGTCGAGCATTTGCGGGAAACCAGCTCGATCATGTTGGAGACGGTGGAATGGAAATTCACCGCGAACGAGGCGGCCTGGCAGACCGAGCTTGCCGAAGAAGAGACCCGCCACCTGTTTCTGTTTTTCCGGGAGGCGCTGCATAACATCATCCGCCATGCCAAGGCCTCGACGGTGGAAATCCGGGCCGAAGCGACGGACCGCCATTTCACACTAACAATAGCCGACAACGGCATCGGCATCGATCCCGAGCGACTGGAACGCCCCGCCACGCTGCGCGCGCTGCGCCAACGGGCCGAGGCGTTAAACGCGGAACTCGGCGTCGAGACCCGGCCCGGCGAGGGCATGCGACTCAAGCTCACCGTGCCCTTGGAACGGAAGTCACGAAAGCGGACGGCCATTCCGTAAAGCTTGGCTTTGCGAACGCCCGCAGATGGGTTATCAAATTTCCCCATGGCCTCATCATCATCGTCGAAGGAAAATCCCATCCGGCTGGTTCTCATCGAGGACCACGCTGATTTCCGCGAGTCGGTGTCGATGGTTCTCGAGGAGCGCGGCGGCTATCAGTGCGTGGGCGGATTCTCCACCATGGAAGACGCGCTCGAAGCGTTCCGCGGCGGACTGGTGGCGGACCTCGTGCTGTCGGATCTCGGGCTGCCCGGGATGAGCGGCATCGTCGGCATCCGCAAGGTGCGCGAGCTTTTACCCGACGCGCGGGTGCTGGTGCTCACCGCTTTCACCGACAAGGCCAAGGTTTTCGCCGCCCTCGAGGCTGGCGCGCACGGCTATCTGGTCAAGGCCGGCAGCGCGACGCGCCTGATGGAAACGCTGGAGGAAGTCCTCTCCGGCGGCACTCCGCTCGACCCCAAGATCGCGGGCATGATCCTCCAAACTTTCCGCCAGCTCAGCCCCATCCCCGACGCGGAATCCCTCTCCGGCCGGGAGTGCGAGGTGCTGCAACTTGCCGCCAAAGGCCTCACCCGCCAGGAAATCGCCGACGAACTGACCCTCAGCACGCATTCCGTCACCGAGTATATCAAACGCAGTTTTGACAAGCTCCACGTCCGCAACCTTCCGGCCGCCGTCAGCGAGGCGATCCGCCGCGGATTTCTGGATTTGTCCTGACTCCGGCAGTGTCCCAATTCTTAGGGACATGACAAAATCCGGGGTTTCCCGCATGTTCTCACTCGTCGAGGGGAGAGGTCCCCGGTTTCATGAAAAGATTCATGGCAAACATTAGGGGTCGCATGAGTGTGCGACCCCTTTTTGTTGCCCGGATTTTTGTTGCCCGGATTTCAAAAGGCTTCCGGAATTGCCAACCGCCCGGCGCGCGCCTATTTCTCGCGCGTGGAAGCTATCACCTTCAAGCCCCTCTACATGGAACGCGTTTGGGGCGGCCGCGAACTCGAACGCGTCTATCAACGCTCCCTGCCTGATCCGGAAAAACCCTTCGGC
>CAMCCX010000101.1 GCA_945873305.1 Akkermansia muciniphila | reverse complement strand
AAAACCTCGGAGCCTTGCGCCGGATTGTCCTCAACCTGCTCAAAATCGATCTATCCGACACCCGCAGCCTGCCGAAGAAGCGCCGCCGCGCCATGCTCGACCTCAACTACCGCAATTCTTTGCTCTCCCTAGCTTGATCGCCGTGTCATTCCGATCCGGACTCCCGGCTTGACGCAGATCCCTCGGAATGGATGAACATCTTCCGTTTGCTCTGGAACAACGCAGGGCTAGTCTGATAGAAAGCATGGAACTGCCGGCAAAACGTGGCGCTTGACAGAAAGCCCAAGTCCCTCGCGACATCATCCGGGGATTTGCCGCCCTCCAGCTTCCTCCTGGCCACCACCATTCGCTCCATTTTCATCCAATGCTTCGGCGAGAGCCCGATGTCCCTGGTGAACAAAATATACAAATACCGGCTGCTGCACCCGAGGGCGCGGCACACGCCGGCGACGCGATAGCCCTTGCTCAACGCGAGCCGCTCCAGGCAGTGACTCTCACCTGAGAAGGACCTGACGACGCGCCATGTTTGATTTGACCTGATGATTTTCAAGGGAGGGATATCTAATAGACAGAGTTGAATTTCATAACTTCAACCCGCACGGGGTCAATGTAACTTTTCGGCATCTTTAACGGCATTCATCCGGAACACATGACTTCTCTGACAGGTCGATCAAGTAGTCGGAGGAGGGCGAATTTCTAATGACTAACAAATTTTATCCAGCGACAGATACAAGCTATTGAAAGGCATTGCTTCAGTCAATTCTGGAATTGATTGGCACAGGAGAAAAACATCGCGGCGGATCAATGAGTATCGCCATTTTCCGAAACGCGCCCGAAGATCACGGCGTGCAATCCACGGCAGCCATCGTGATCCGTCTCACCCGCCTGACAGAAACCAGTCTGATTGTTCACTGGTTCACGGAAGCGCATGGCTTGGTCAAAACGGTCGCAAAGGGAGCCAGGCGGTCGAAAAGTAAATTCAACGGTCAACTGGACCTTTTTTTTGGCGGTGAGATCAGTTTCGGTTTGTCGCGCAGCGGTGAACTTCACTCGTTGCGAGAGGTTGCGATCCGGGAATGGCGAGAGGGGCTGCGCAAAAACTATACCTCCACCCTGCTGGCGGCTTACTGCTGCCAATTAATCGAAATGGCGGTGGAGCCGGGGCATCCGGAACCGGAACTGCACGATCTACTCAAGCGGGCGCTCGACCATCTCGACACCACGCCTCCCGGGCTGCGGGCGCTCCGCCATTTCGAATCCGAACTGGCCCGCCTCCTCGGGGTCTTTCAAGATTCGAGCCGAGCGGAGGCCTCCCTGCGCGACGCGCTCGGCACCTTGCCCGCTTCGCGGCGGGAGCTGATCGAAAGACTTTCCCCGGCGAGTGATTTCGGCTCGTCACCGGACGGAATCCACCGATAGTAGGTTCATCGCAATAAATTATGGACTCCCCGACCGCCACTCTGATTGGAATTCTTCAAGACCGCGTCGAATCCCTTCGCGCGGATGGAAACCTCAACGAAGCGTTGCATGCCGCGGCCGCAGCCGTGGAGAAATCCCAGCAAACACTCGGCCCGAATCTCGACAGTATCGACGCGTTCGCCTCCGCCCTCGAAATCCGTGGTGACATCCACCGCGAGTTGGGAAATTTCGATCTCGCCCGTGATGACTACCGCCAGGCGATCGATCAATTGCAGGACCGCCCGGATCGTTTCGCCCAGATCGGCAGGCTCCACGCCGGGCTCGGCGCAGCCTATGACGGACTCGGCCGGGAAGAACAGGCCGTCGCGCACTGGCATCAATCCATCGATTTCTTCGAGCGTCACGATCCGCCCTTGCAGCTCGATATCGCCGCCATCGCCAACAACCTCGGCTTCATCGCCAAGGCCGCGGGCGATCTGGATACCGCGGAGTCGCATTTCCTGCGGGCGCTGGAAATCCTCCACTCGCAACTCGGTCAGGAGCATGAACAAACCGCCACCGTTTCCAGCAATCTCGGTGCGCTCTACCAAGCCGCCGGGTTCTTCGAGCAGTCCCGCGAGATGCACATGATCGCGCTGGAAACCCGCCGCAAACTCCTCGGCGAGGAGCACCCGGACACCGCCCAATCCCACAACAATCTCGCCCTCGCCCTGCTCAATACCGGCGACCGCTCCTGGGCGCGCCGGCATTTTGAAAAAGCCCTTACCAGCTACGAATTACTCGGCTCCGAATACGCCGCGGATCTCGAAGCCGTCGCCTCGAACTACTGCGAGTTTCTTCGCGAGGAAGGCGAGGCGCAACTGGCGGAAGTCATCGCCGGCCGGGTGCGCGACGTAATCGGCCAGCCCATGGCGGGTTGATCACCAGACATCCACCTGCGCGACGGCGAGGGCCGCGATGCCTTCTTTCCGGCCGATGAAGCCCATGGTTTCGTTAGTCGTGGCCTTGATCCCGACGCGCTCCGGGGCGATTCCAAGCGCGGTGCCGATGTTGGTCCGCATCGCCTCGCGGTGAGGCAGCACTTTCGGGGCCTCGGCGATCAGGGTGGAATCGACGTTGACGATGGTCAGGCCGGCCGCGGCGGCGAGTTCGCGGCATTTCACGAGGATTTCCAGCGAGCAGATGTCTTTGCACGCCGGATCGCCGGGCGGGAAAAAATAACCGATGTCGGGCTGCCCCATCGCACCGAGCACGGCGTCGGCGATCGCGTGGCAGAGGACGTCCGCGTCGGAATGCCCGGCGAGGCCGTGGCTGTGCGGGATGGTCACGCCGCCGAGGACGAGCGGGCGGTTTTCCGCGAATTGGTGAACGTCGTAGCCGATGCCAGTCATGAAATTTGAAAGTTAAAGGATTTCCTCAAGCGGGATTTTGGCGTTGCTGGCGACGATCGACCAAGCATCCGCATGGCCGGGGACGGCGGTGAGGTCCACTTTGCCGCCGGCGGTTTCTACCAGAAGCTGCCCGGCGGCGATGTCCCAGAGGGAAATCCGGGATTCGATGTAGCCATCGATCCGGCCGCTGGCGATGTAGGCCATGCCCAGCGCGGCGGAGCCCATCATGCGCATTTTACGGGCGCAGAGCGAGGCGCGGTGAAATCGCTCGACGCCGGTCCGCAGCGCTTCCTCGTCCTTGCCACAGCCGACGTAGAGGATCGATTCCGCCAGATCGACGCGCTTGCTGACTTGGATCGGACGGCCGTTGAGCAGCGCGGGGCCGCCTTTTTCAACGGTCCAGGTCTCGCCCACCATCGGATCGTGAATCACGCCGACGACGATTTCCCCGGCGACGCGGAGGGCGATGGAGACGCAGAAATGGGGAATGCCGTAGAAGAAATTCACGGTGCCATCGATGGGATCGACGATCCACTGGCGCTCGGAATCCTGGTTGCCGGCGAGACCTTCCTCCCCGTAAAGCGCGTCTCCGGGCCGGGCTCCCAGCAGGATGCCGGTGATGAGATCCTGGGATTCCTTGTCCAGCGCGAGCTTGATGTCGTGGTGGGTGGCTTCGTCCACGGTGGGATCGCCGCCGAAATTCTGGCGGATGAGTTTGCCCGCTTCGAGGGCGGCTTGGGTGGCAAGTTGGAGATCGGTCATGGGAAATCAGTGGGTGGTTAGTGTTTGAGAGAGTCGGACGATGGCATCGACGAGTTCGAGCGAAAGTTCGTGTTTCGAGGCGGCTGGCAAGGAGTCGGTGCGGTCGGGGTATACGAGAAGAACTTCGTTTTGATCCGAGTCGAAGCCGATGCCGGGTTGGGAGACGTCGTTGGCGATGATGAGATCGCAGTGTTTGCGAGTGAGTTTTTCGCGGGCGTTCGGCTCAAGGTTTTCGGTCTCCGCGGCGAAGCCGACGAGGGTGCCGCGGAAGCCGAACGGCTGGCGGGCGGAGCCGAGGATGTCGGCGGTGCGGACGAGTTCGAGGGTGAGCGTGTCGCCGGATTTCTTGATTTTCCGGGGCTGGACGGTGGCGGGCGTGTAGTCGGCGACGGCGGCGGCAAACACGGCGATGTCCATGCACCCGATGTATTTTGAAACGACGTCATGCATCTCGGCGGCGGTTTCGACCGGGATGAAATCGACATTGGCGGGCACGTCCAGATTCGTCGGGCCGGAGACGAGCAGCACCGAGTGGCCCTCATGGGCGAAGGCTCCGGCGAGCGCATAGCCCATTTTCCCGGACGAACGATTCGTCAGGAAACGAACCGGGTCGATCGGTTCGCGAGTGGGGCCTGCGGTGACAAGGACTTTCACGCCGGGAGTCTGATCGGCGGGCGGAAAGAGGCAAGCGGAAGCACGGGGCGAGGCGGTGCTGAATTGGAAAACAAAAAGCCCGCCGCCGGACGAACCGGGGCGGGCTGATGGAAAGGTGGTTCTTACTTGGCTTTTTTCGGAGCGGCAGGAGCCTTCGGAGCGGCTTCCGGAGCAGTTGCCTCAGGCTTTGTCTCGGGAGTTTTGCCGGACTTCATGTCGGCGAGTTCTTTCTTGGCGGCCGTTTTTTGCGTGTCGTCGAGCTTGCTGGCAATTTCGTCGATCATCGTTTTGGCCGCTTCCTCACCGCGCTCTTGGGCGAGGGTGGCGAGCGCCCATGCCTTGACGGGATCGGCCTTGGTGCCGATTCCTTCGTTGATCAAGCGCGCCAGCGCAAGAGTCGCCGGGCCGTGGCCTTGGTTGGCGGCGAGGGAATAAAGTTGGCCGGCGTTTTCGATGCTTTGGTTCACTCCACCCGCGCCGCGTTCATAGAGGGTGGCGAGATTGTTCTGGGCTTGGGCCGAGCCGCTTTGCGCGGCGCGGGTCAGCCAAGCGACGCCGGCGACGGAATCGGCGGAGCCGAGTTTGCCGGAGAGGTAAAGCAGGCCGAGCTCGTTCTGGCCCTCGGGAAGGTTGCCGTTGGCCGCTGCGGTGAGGTGCTTGTAGCCCGTGAGAAGGTCGGGCTTTTCACCGGAGAGGGATTGCACGGCGAGGCGGAAACTCGCGACGGGACTTCCGGATTCGGCGGCTTTTTCAAGCAGCGCGAGACCGCGGACGGGGTCTTTTTCAACGCCTTTTCCTTGGATGTAGAAATCCGCGGTGCGGAGGATGCAGTCGATTTGGCCGACATCTTTGCCCCGCTCATATTCGGTGAGGGCGGCTTTGAGGTCTTTTTTGACGTTTTCCTCGTAGTCTCCGAGAGCGAGGTAACCGCTGTATTCCTTGGCGGCGATGGCTTTTTTGAGCCACTCGCGGCCTTTTTTCTCATCGCGGTTTTTTTCATCGCCGCTGAGCAAACGGGAACCGAGCGCCGCCATGGCACCGGCATCGCCCAAGCCCGCGGCCTTGGCGTAACCGGCCAACGCGGCCTTCACATCCTTCAATTCAGGAAAGCCGAACTGGCCTTCATAGAACCGTGCGACGAGCAACATCGACGGGATATCACCGGCATCGGCCGCGCGGTTCCACCAGAAGATCGCCTTGTCCGGATCGGCGGTGGGAGAGAGTTTGCCGCGCAGATAGGCCTCGCCCAAAATGCGTCCGGCCACCGCGGGATCTTCCTTGGCGGCGGATTCAAGCGCTTCGCGTGCTTGGTTGCGCTCCTCTTCCTTTTCAGAAGCGAGCAGGATGAACGAGAGGCGGTAAATCGCGTCCTTGTGCTTTCCCGCGGCTGCCTTGCGGTAATATTCGAGCGCCTTGTCGCGGGAGGCTTCCGCGCCTTTGCCGGATTCGTGGGCGAAACCGAGCAGATAGAAAGCGTCCATGTTGCCTTGTTCGGCAAGAGGTTTGGCCAGTTCCACGGCCTTGGCGTGGCGGCCGGCTTGAAAGGCCTCCATCGCTTCTTTGGCCGGACCTTGGGCGGCGGGAAGTGCCGAGGAATTGTCAGAAGGCAGCGAGACAGCGGCTTGAACGGACGCGGTGAACGCTGAAAACAGCAACAACTGAGGGATGGATCGCAAACGCATTTGCGACACTAGCCGCGATTTCCCGGGGAATGCAAGCGCGATGAAAAGCCCTCAAACACGCGACTCCCAGCGGGTTTTGAGCTCGTCGATGCACTCGCCGAGCAGCCCTTCATCGAGCTCATGAACGTCGATGCCCCGACCCAAATCCTCCAGCAACAAAACCGTGAGTCGTCCGCCGAGATGTTCGCGAAATTCATCCAAGCCATCAAACACGCGCCGCTTCCCGGCCGGATCCAGCCAATCAAGCGCAGGGTGATAAATCGCGACCTGCAAGCCCTCGAGCACTCGCAGCACTTGGTCCGCGATGGACGGCTTCAACCATCCGACCCTTGCGGAATAAAGCGTGTCGAGCGCCAGCCCGACCCCCACCGCCGGCGCGTGCGAAAGTTGGTAAGACGTCATCGCCTCCAGTTTGTGGGCCGCCCAGTGGCCGAAATCCAACGGCCGGCTCGATCCGGTTTCAAACGGATCCCCGCCGGTGGCGATGTGCCGGGCGTGGAGCAGGGCGGATTTTTCGACGCAAGCCTCGAGCGTTTCCGGATCAAGCGCGGCAAGCGCGGCGAGGTTTGTCTCGATCCAGTCGAAAAACCCGCGGTCCCTCACCAAGGCCACTTTGACCGCCTCGATCAGCCCGCCGCGGCGGGTCTCCTCATCCTGGCTTTGGAGAAAGCGGAAATCATTGATCACTGCGTAAGGCACGGCAAACGCGCCCACCCAGTTTTTCTTACCGAAGGCGTTGATCGCACATTTCACGCCCACGCCGCTGTCGTCCTGCGAGAGCGTGGTGGTCGGAAACCTCACCAGCCTGACTCCCCGGTGAGCCGTGGCCGCGCCGTAGCCGACGGCATCGAGAAACGCCCCGCCGCCGATGACGAGCGCGTACGAGTGCCGATCGAGGTGGGCCGCGTGGATCGCCGCCCAGACCTCGCGGACCAAGTGATCCTCCGCTTTCGCCGATTCGCCGCCGGGTAAAACCGTGATTCCGCGGAACTCCAAGTCCAGTCCGGCGAAGTAGCTTTCAATCTCAGCCTGCAGGTCCGGCCACAATTCCGACACCGTCTCTTCCACGAAAACCACCGCCCGCCGTCCACCGCCTTCGCTTAAAATTTCAGCCAGTGCCGGATTTCCGGAACAAAATGCGTCGCGGGTGAAAACGATACGGTGCTTGAAGATGACGGGAATTTGGAAATCGTAGCGGGACATCAGCGGGCGGAAGCAGTAGCGCCCATTACGCCGACACGCCATCGTTTCTTGCCCTAATTCAGTTCATGCCCACTCCGGAAACCCTTTTTGAAAGCCGCTGGCTCGGCCTCTATCGCATCGGCCACTGGGACTTCGTCCGCCGGCCGAGTTCGGACGCCTGCGTCGGCATCCTCGCCATCACCCCCGCGCGGGAAATCGTCCTCGTCGAGCAGTTCCGCATCCCGATGCAGCGCCACGTCATCGAAGTGCCCGCCGGACTCGTCGGCGACGAGCCGGAACACGTCGGCGAACCGCTGGCCGCCACCGCGAGCCGCGAGTTGCTCGAAGAAACCGGCTACCGCGCCGGATCGATCGTACCACTCATCGCCAGCCCGACGTCGGCAGGGATGTCGTCGGAATTCACCCACCTTTTCCACGCCACCGATCTCGTCCGCGAGCACCAAGGCGGCGGAGTCGCGGGTGAAAACATCATCGTCCACCACGTCCCGCTTTCGCAACTGCGCGAATGGTTCGCCGGACAGGAAGCAGCGGGAAAACTCATCGATTTCAAAATCCACGCCGCGCTCTGGCTGGCGGGGATCCACTGCTAGACCCGCGACAGCGGAATCACCCGCGACTGCTCGCGGCCGTTACCTTCGATTTCCAACCGATCCGCGAACAGATGAATCGCCGAATACGCGTTCACCTCCGGCTCGTGTAAAATGGATTTGAAAGTGATGTAAGGAACGCCCTGCCGGATCACCTCCGCGCCGGCGTGGTTGTGGCCGTTGAAATAGGCGACCACCGCAGGATGGCGGTCGATCACGGCGACAACATCGCCCGAGTTCCATGCTTGATGGCCGGCGCCGGGCAGCAGCGGGTGATGCCCGCAGAGGATCACGCGTTGCTTCGCCGCATCCGCCGCGGTGAGTTCGTCGTCGAGCCACTTGAGCTGGGCTTCGGAAATCCCGCCGTTCCATCGCTGGGCACCGTTGGATTTCTCCGCGACGAGTTCCTTCAAGCGCGCCTCGGATTCCAAATCCCGCGGACTGCCCGACGGATATTTGTAAGTGGAAAGGTCGCTGGTATCCAACATCACGAACCGCACGCCGGAATGGCTGAACTGATAGTATTCGCCCGGCATCCCGGCGACCCGCACGACCCCGCCCTTCTCGCCGTCCGTCACCGAGTAATCGTGATTTCCCAACAGATGCCGCACCGGATGCCCGAGCCCGTCAAACAACGGCATCACCGTGGCGAACGATTTGAAATCCCGGTCGATGAGATCCCCGAGATGCAGGGTGAACGGCAGCTTTTTCCCGGCCAGCCACGCCGCGGCCGCCTTCAGTTTCGGAATGGACTCCCGGAAATGCCGCTCGCCCTCGGGATCGATATCCGCGTATTGGACATCCGTGAGCAGGCCGAAGGAAAGGAGCGGTTTGTCGCCGTTTTCCGCCGCGCGCAACTTGGACAACGAGGCCGCCACGGTGGAAAGCCCGATAAAATTCCGTCGCTTCATGAGCCGTGAGCAATACCTTTTCACCGCGGCGGAAGCGATGCCAAATTCCGGAAGTGTCGGCGTTGACGTGGTCCCGTCGCGGCACGAAGCTCGCCGCGATGAGCGACTTGATCTTGGGAATCGATTTGGGCACGACGAACTCCGCCGTGGGCGTGGTGGACTCGGGATTCCCGATCCTGCTCGCCAACGAGGACGGCCGCCGGATCACCCCGAGCGCGGTGTGGATCGGCGCGGACGGCTCGGTCGAAGTCGGGGCGAAAGCCTTGCGCCGCCGGACTTTGGAACCCGAGCGCGTGATCACCAGCATCAAGCGCCTGATGGGCCGCCGAACGAACGAGCTGGAGGAAAATTTCCCGGTGCCGGTGACCGTCGGCGCGGATGGATTGCCGCGTGTTCTGGGGAGATCGCCGGAGCAAATCAGCGCGGAAATCCTGCGCGAGATGAAACGCGTCGCCGAGTGGCGGATGGGCGAGGAAATCACCCAGGCGGTCATCACCGTGCCCGCCTATTTCCACGACGCCCAGCGCGCCGCCACCAAGCGCGCGGGCGAGCTGGCCGGACTTGAGGTGGTCCGCATTCTCAACGAACCAACCGCCGCCGCGCTCGCCTACGGCCTCGACAAACTTGGCGAGAAAGCCCGCGTCGCCGTCTATGACCTCGGTGGCGGGACCTTCGATCTATCCATTTTGGAAATGCAGGACGGCGTCTTCCAAGTGCTCGCCACCCACGGCGACACGCGCCTCGGCGGCGACGATTTGGACGCGCTCATTCTCGGCCGCATCATGGAAAAATCCGGGATCGGCGAGATCGATCTCGCCGCGCGGGTCCGCCTGATGGCCGAGGCGGAGCGGGTGAAACTGGCGCTTTCAACCGGCGAACAGGCGGTTTTCCGGGTGCCTTTTTACGACGGCAGCCGGAGCTTGGAAGAAACAATCACGCGCGAAGAATTGGAAAAACTCGCCGCGCCGTGGATCGCGAAAACCCTGCATCTCTGCCGCAAGGCGCTTGCGGACGCCGCGCTCAAACCGGACGACCTGAGCGCCGTGGTGGTCGTCGGAGGCAGCACCCGGATGCCCGCCGTCCGCCGCGCGGTGGCCGAGCTTTTCGGCCGCGAGCCGGACATTTCCCAGCACCCGGACGAAGCGATCGCCCTCGGCGCGACCATCCAAGGCGGCGTGCTCAGCGGCGCGCTGCGGCAGATGATCTTGCTCGATGTGACGCCGCTGAGCCTCGGCATCGAAACCTTCGGCGGGCTGATGAACGTGCTCATCCCGCGCAACACGACCATCCCCTGCAAGGCCGGTGAAATGTTCACCAACGCCGCCGACGGCCAGGCCGCGATGCGCGTGCGCGTGCTCCAAGGCGAGCGGGAA
Organism: Akkermansia muciniphila; assembly: GCA_945873305.1. Classification (GTDB taxonomy): domain Bacteria; phylum Verrucomicrobiota; class Verrucomicrobiia; order Verrucomicrobiales; family Akkermansiaceae; genus Luteolibacter; species Luteolibacter muciniphilus_D. The sequence continues at coordinate 887 of CAMCCX010000101.1, read as the reverse complement.
ATGGCCAAGGACAACTGGGAGCTGGGCAACTTCGACGTCCCGTTTTCCCCGTCGCCGAAAGGCCAGGCGCGGGTCGGCGTGCAATTCCGGATCGATGAGAACGGCATCCTCGAAGCGCTCGCTCGCGACGTTTACACCGGCATCGACACGGTGATCCAGATCGAGAGCGCGGCCGTGAATGTCGATGACGCGGCGGTCGAGGCGATGGTCAGCGAATCCGTCGAGCACGCCTTCACCGACATGGCGGAGCGCGTCTTCACCGAGGCGAAAATGAAAGCCGAGGAGCTGCTGCCCGCCGTGGAAGCCGTCCTGAGCCAAGGCCTCGCGATGGCCGACGAGCGCGGTGAAATCGAATCCGCCGCCGCCGCCGTCCGCGCCGCGCTGGCGGGAGGCGCGGCCAATCCGCTCAAAGCCGCGGTCCAACGCCTCGACGCCGCCACCGAAGCGCTCGCCGCCCGCCTCGTCGAGCAGGCGATGGACGCCGCGCTGGACCGCCAACTCGCCGGCGCATGAGGTTTCTGAGAGAGATCTTCACATCCGCCAAGTCGCAGCCTAAACTTCACCCGTGAGCGAAAATAACATTTCTTGGTTTCACTGCGGACAATGCGGTTCGCTCTTCCAATCCAGTCCCGAAGTCGTGGATGGCCGGCTCTGCACCGCGTGCGGCCGCAACCCGTCGCTTGGCATCGATCCGACGCCCGCGGACGCCCCTGCGCCAGCTCCAACAGGAAACTCCGGCGAGCGGGAGAAACGCCCGGTCAAGAAACGGAAACGCAGTTATTTCATGCTGCAGCTCATCCTCGGCTGGTCGCTGCTCGTTCTCGCCATCATCTCCGGAGCCCGCTGGAAATGGGGCGAAAAACCGGACGCTCACAACAAATTCGTCA
>CAMCCX010000100.1 GCA_945873305.1 Akkermansia muciniphila | reverse complement strand
ATTTCTCTCGAAAAACGAGGGTTTGAGGCGGTTCATGGGGTGCTTCGTCCTTCGATTCCGGATAAGTGAGCACGATTCAACAGAAATTCCTTTTATCTCCAAAATTGTAGTGTAGTGATGTGATTGGTTAATCCCTAAAACCCATCAATTCGAAATATATGAATGCTACTCAATACACAAGAAAGGGAGTGTCATCTGTGACGTCTCAAAGCGGCTCGCAAAAGGTCAAAAACACATCGCTGGATTCCTCCGCATCGGCCGAGAGCTGGATGTGTTGCAGCGATGAAAGATGGATCAATCATTACAATGCGGAGTGGCAGGCTTTCATTGAAAAGCATTCCTCGAAACGGGCGGGGGCTGCTGGGAATTTCAGCGGGCGCGACGCTCTTCCCTGCGTCTGGAACATGCCTGCGGAGTAAGTGCTTGAGTTCGGGCGAAGGGTGGTCTTTGGTGGCCAGCCATGAGCGAGATTGCCTGCCCGATGTGTGAAATGACCGATGTTTTGATCCACTCCGCCCACTCCGAGTGTGTGACTTGCGGGCATGATTGGAAAACCGAAGCGCTGCCGGAAGAATCTTCCGCCGCGGACCGGATCGTCAAGGATGCCTATGGCAACGTGCTCGCGGATGGCGATGTGGTGGCGATGATCAAGGACTTGAAATTGAAGGGCTCGTCGCAAGTTCTCAAGGTCGGGACGAAGTCGAAACCGATCCGTCTGGTGGACGGCGACCACGAAATCACCTGCAAGATGGATGGCATCACCATCGGACTGAAGGCGTGTTTCGTGAAGAAAGTGGTGGCCTGATCAGTGGTCTGGCAGTTTGATTTTCCGCAGGCGGAGCGCGTTGCTGATGACCGAGACGGAGCTCAAGCTCATGGCGGCTCCGGCGAGGATGGGGCTGAGCAGGATGCCGGAAAACGGATACAGGATTCCGGCGGCCACGGGGACGCCGAGGGTGTTGTAAATGAAGGCGAAGAACAGGTTTTGGCGGATGTTCCGCATCATCGCGCGGCTGAGCGTGATGGCTTGGGCGATGCCGCGGAGGTCGCCTTTCACCAAGGTGATGCCGGCGCTTTCCATCGCGACATCGGTGCCGGTGCCCATGGCGATGCCGACGTGGGCGGCGGCGAGTGCGGGCGCGTCGTTGATGCCGTCGCCCGCCATGGCAACGATGTGGCCTTGCTCGCGGAGCTGGCGGATACGCTCGTGTTTATGCTGCGGCTCGACACCGGCTTCCACGTGATCGAGGCCGAGGGATTTGGCGACGGCTTGGGCGCTGCGCTCGTTGTCGCCGGTGAGCATGATGATTTTCAACCCGAGCGCGTGCAGCCGGGCGATGGCTTGCGGGGTGGACGCTTTGATGGGGTCGGCGATGGCGAGGATGCCCGCGGCCTGGCCGTCGATGGCGGCGAAAATCACGGTGCGGCCTTGGGATTGAAGTTCCGCTGCCTGGATGGCGAGAGTTTCAAACCCGGTGGCGGATTTCTGTTGGAGAAGTTCAAGTTTGCCGATGATGACTTGGCGTCCGGAGAGATTGCCGGTCACGCCGCCGCCGGTGATCGAGTCGAAGCCGGTGACCGCTTGCGGCGTGATCCCGCGTTGTTTGGCTCCGTTGACGATGGCGGCGGCGAGGGGATGCTCGCTGTTTTGCTCGATGGATGCGGCGGCGAGGAGCAGGTCGTTTTCGCTCGTGCCATCCGCGGCGATGACTTCGGTGAGGCGCGGTTTGCCCTCGGTGAGCGTGCCGGTTTTGTCCACGACGACGGTGGTGACTTTTTCCATCACCTCGATGGCTTCGGCGTTGCGGATGAGGATGCCAGCCTGCGCGCCGCGGCCGATGCCGACCATGACGGACATGGGGGTGGCGAGGCCGAGGGCGCAGGGACAGGCGATGATCAGGACCGCCACGGCATTGACGATGGCGAAGGCGAGCCGTGGCTCGGGGCCGAACGCCGACCATAACAGAAAAGTGACCAGCGAGATGGCGAGCACCGCCGGGACGAAATAACCGGCGACCTGGTCCGCCAGCGCTTGGATGGGCGCGCGGCTGCGCTGGGCTTCGGCGACCATTTTCACGATGCGGGCGAGCACCGTGTCGCTGCCGACGCGGGTGGCGGTCATGATGAAACTGCCGGTCGTGTTGAGCGTGCCGCCGGTGACCGGGTCGCCACTGGCTTTACTAACGGGCATCGGCTCGCCGGTGATCATCGATTCGTCGAGCAAGGATTGGCCTTCGAGGATTTGGCCGTCGACCGGGACTTTCTCGCCGGGGCGGACGCGCAGGTTCGCGCCGGTTTGCACGGATTCGAGCGGCACGTCGCGTTCGTCGCCGTTCTCGACAAGGCGCGCGGTTTTGGGTGCGAGGTCGAGCAGCGCGCGGATGGCGCTGCCGGTTTTGCCACGGGCGCGGAGTTCGAGCACCTGGCCTAGCAGGACGAGCACCACGATCACGGCGGCGGCTTCGAAATAGATGGCGACCCGGCCGTGGGTGGCGAGGGATTCGGGAAACGCGGCGGGTGCGAGCATCACCGCCGCGCTGAAGACATAGGCGGTGCCGACGCCGATGGCGATGAGCGTGAACATGTTGAAATTTCTGCTGACCAGCGAACGCCAGCCGCGTTTGAAAAACGGCCAACCCGCCCACAGAACCACGGGCGTCGAGAGGATGAATTGGACCCAGCGCGAGGCGTCGCCGCTCAGACGCGGGTCGTGGGCCAGCGAGGGGATCAGGTGGGCCATCGCCAGCAGGAAAACCGGCAGGCCTAACGCCGTGCCGATGCGGAGACGGCGGGTCATGTCCACCAGTTCGGGGTTTTCCTCTTCGTCCGCAGTTTCCGTGACCGGCTCTAGCGGCATCCCGCATTTCGGGCAGGCGCCGGGCGTGTCCTGGCGGATTTCCGGGTGCATCGGGCAGGTGTAAACCGTCTTGCCGGCGAATGTCGGGTTTCGTTCCAGCGCCATGCCGCACTTGGCGCATTCGCCGGGTTTGTCGGATTCCATGCCGGGGCACATCGGGCAGAAAAATTTCGCGTCCGCGGCGGGCGCGACGGTCGCGTGATTTCCGCCACAACAGGAGTGAATGGCCTTGGGGGCGCTGGCTTCATTCACTTCCATTCCAAAAATCGGGTCTTTCGGCATGATTGTTTTTACCTCGGATGTGACAAGTGCTTCAAGCGGGGAAAAGAAAAAACCGCCTTCCCGGTGGGGAAGACGGCTTTTAAATGAATCGTTCAGGACGATCTCAGGCGGCCAACTCAAGGAGTCGGCACCAGCGAGATGGTCTTGAGAATCCGCGAGGCGATTTGATAGGGATCGCCCTGGGAATTCGGACGACGGTCTTCGAGATAGCCCTTGTAGTCGTTCTGCATGAAGCTGTGAGGAATCCGGACGGACGCGCCACGGTCGGCGAGGCCGTAGGTGAACTTGTCGATCGACTGGGTCTCGTGAAGGCCGGTGAGGCGGAGGTGGTTGTCCGGGCCATAGACGGCGATGTGCTCTTCGCAATGTTCGCCGAAGGCTGCCATGAGTGCTTCGAAATAGGCTTTGCCGCCCTTTTCGCGCAGGTAGGTGGTGGAGAAATTCGCGTGCATGCCGGAACCGTTCCAGTCGCCTTTGACCGGCTTGCAGTGGTATTCCACGTCGATGCCGTATTTCTCGCAGAGGCGGTTGAGGATGTAGCGGGCAACCCAAATCTCATCGGCGCACTTCTTGGAGCCTTTGCCGAAGATCTGGAATTCCCACTGGCCTTTGGCGACCTCGGCGTTGATGCCTTCGTGGTTGATGCCGGCGTCGAGGCAAAGGTCGAGGTGCTCCTCGACGATCTGGCGGGCGATGTCACCGACGGCTTTGTAGCCGGCGCCGCAGTAATACGGGCCTTGTGGGGCGGGGAAGCCATCGGCGGGGAAGCCGAGCGGGCGGCCGTCTTGATAGAGGAAATATTCCTGCTCGAAGCCGAACCATGCGCCGGGATCGTCGAGGATGGTGGCGCGGCCGTTGGTCGGGTGCGGGGTGACGCCGTCTGGCATCATGACCTCGCACATCACGAGGGCACCGTTCTTGCGGGTGCTGTCCGGGTAGATGGCGACTGGCTTGAGCATGCAGTCGGAGCTGCGGCCTTCGGCTTGCTGGGTCGAGCTGCCGTCGAAGCCCCACATCGGGAGCTGATCGAGGGCTGGAAAGCTGGCGAATTCTTTGACTTGGGTTTTGCTGCGGAGATTCGGCACGGGGGTGTAGCCGTCGAGCCAGATGTATTCCAATTTGTATTTGGCCATGATGATGTTGATTTTCAGTGATTAACGGTAATTAGTTTCAGAATTCCCCTGAAATGAAGGCACTGCCTCACCTGTCGGGGACCGCTGACGCGCATGAAAAAGCATCATGCGTGCCAAGCTTCAAGCCGATTTTGTCAGCCGTGATTTTCACTCCCGGGAGGAGCGGCAACCGCGATGACGATGAGGCTTGTATCGTCGATTCCGGAGTTGTCGATAGCTCGTTTTAGAAGTGTTTGCGCGGTGGCGGCGGGGGCGTTGCAGCAGTTGGCGAGGGCGTCGGAAATGTGGCGCTCCCAGAGTCCGTCCACGAGTCCGTCCGAACAGACGAGGAAACAGTCGCCGACCTCGTAGGTGATGGCGGCGAAATGGGGATTCACCTTGTCGTGGCCGCCGCCGACGACTTCGTAAAGGGCGGCCCGCCGCGGGTGGGAGCGGTATTGGATTTCGCTGATTTCGCCGCGTTTCCACTGGCTCCAGGCGTAGGTGTGGTCGCGGCTGAGTTGTTCGAGCTTGCCGCCGCGGGAGCGATAGATGCGGGAGTCGCCGGCGTTGGCGATGTAGAGATTTTCCGGGGTGAACCAGGCGAGCGCGAGGGTGGCTGCCATGCCGGTCTTGTCCGCGCTGCCGTTGCCGGTGGCGTTGATCTCGTCGTGAATGGAGCGGAGGGCGTCGGCGAGATGGCTGAGGGAGTCGGGAAACAGCCCGGAGGCGGCGGCCTTGAAGGTTTCCGGGATGATTTCGGTCATCTGTTGGAGGATGATCGATGAGGCGACGTGGCCCGCGTTGCTGCCGCCCATGCCGTCGGAAACGGCGAACACGAGGTCGTAGGTGGCGAGGGCGCGGCTGCCGGTTTCTGGCAGCGGTTCGGCGCCTTTTGGCCCGGAGGCGAAGGCGACCAGCGAGTCGTCGTTTTGGAGTTTGCGGGACCCGCTGTGGGTGAGGGCGGCCCAGTGAAGGATGGCGGCTTCGGTCACGGATGGCTTGGGGTCAAATGGCGGGCGAGAGGAGGCCGGGCGGCGGCGGCAGGATTTCCGCGAGCTCGAAGTCGATGATGCAGAAACAACCGAGTTTGTCCGAGTAGGTGATGTTGCGCGGCTCGGCGTCGAGGTGGCGGACGCCGTATTCGCGCTCCAGCTTGGCGAAGAGTTGGTCGGATTTCGTCTTGGAAATCTGGGTGGCGAGTTTGCCGCAGTTGGTCGAGACGAAGTAGAGCTCGTCGGGATGCTCCTCGAGCAACCGGGGAACATACGGACAACCGCGTTCCTCCAAAACCTTGAGCACGGCGACCTCGGTGGCGTAGCGCTTGTCGGCGTCGGTCCCCCGCAAGCGTTTGTGGACGTTGCCGTAGAAATCGATCCGCACGTTGGAGCGAATGCCGTCCTTGAGAGGTTCGAAGGCCATAAACTTGCCATTAGGGAAGCTCCGCCGACGGGTTCTGTCACGCATTTGTTCTCATTTTCGCAGGCCATCGGTGTGGGAAAAATTCCGTAAAAGTCCGTTGCCAGTCCGCTCGCGCAAGGTTATGCAGCGCCATGTCCATTGTTGCCGAAGACTCCGCTGTGATCGTTAAAACCAAGGAACTGTGCGCCCAGATCGCCAGCGATCCTTCATTTCTCAAGCTTCAAGCCGACGTCGAGCGCTTCTTGGGCGACGACTCGGCCCGGCTCCAATACCAAAGCGTCCACGAGCGCGGCGAGGAGCTTCACCACAAGCAACACGCCGGCGTCGAGCTTGGCGCGTCCGAGATCCGCGAGTTTGAAAGCGCCCGCGACGCGCTGTTTGAAAACGAAGTCGCCCGTGATTTCCTCTCCGCCCAGCGCGAACTGGAGACGCTCCAGAAGGAAATCGGCAAATATGTGGGCAGCACCATCGAGCTCGGCCGGGTGCCGACGGCCGAGGAGCTTTCTGACAAGGGCGGCGGTTGCTGCGGCGGCGGTGGTGGCGGCGGATGCGGCTGCTGAAGCGTTCTGATTTTTTCAAAAAGGCCCGCCATTTTCCGATGGCGGGCCTTTTTTATGAATGCTTGAGCCGCGAGGCCGCCAGCTCGTCGAGGAAGAATTGCGCGGCCGGGTGGGTGTGGAGGCAGGAAGCGCCGAGTTTGATGGCCACGGGGCTTTCGATGACGCGCCGGACACCGTGAGATTTCGCCGCTCCCCAGGCGAGTATCGCGATCCTGCGGGCCTTCAAAATCGTGCCGTAGCCCATGCTCATGGCGTGGGTGGGAACCCGTGAAATGCCGCCGAACGCGCCGGCCGCTTCCTTCCGGAGCCGCTCGCTGAGCAAGACCCGGTGCGTGCGGGAATCGAACGCGATTTGCCGCTCGATGAATCCGATTTCACCCAAGCGTCCGATCCCGAGGATCTGATAGTCGATGCCGCCGGCGCGGGCGATCTTCGCCTCGTAGTTCGCACAGTGCCGGAATGCTCTTGGATCGGTGATAGTTGCTGATAGGAAGTGGATGTTCGCCGGCTTGATGTCGATGTGGTCGAACAGGTTCCGCCGCATGAAGGACCGGAAAGAAGCGGGGTGGCCGTTTTCGAGCCCCAGGTATTCATCGAGGTTGAAGGTGACAACGTTGCCGAACGACAGGCGCTCCTCGCGGTGCAGATAGATCAGCTCTTGATAGAGCGGCAGCGGGATTTTCCCGGCAATCAAGCCCAGAACCGCGTTGCGGCCGAGGACGGCGCGGTCACGGATCAGATGCGCGATCTCCGCCGCGATCTGCACGCTAGCGGAATCACGCGTCGAGAAAACGCGGTATTGGGGGGTGAAGGGCACCGCTCGGATGCTGAACTCAGGATTCGATTTCGACAATCAGATTGATCTCGACCGCGACATTGAGTGGCAGTGCCGCGACGCCGAGGGCGGTGCGGGAATGTTTGCCCTTGTCGCCGAAAATCTCCACCAGCAGCTCGGAAGCGCCGTTGATGACTTGCGGGTGGCCGTGGAAGTCCGGCTCGGAATTGACGAAGCCGTTGAGGGTCACGATCTGCTTCACCTTGTCGAGCGAGCCGATCTCATCCCGGATCACGGCGAGGCGGTTGAGAATGCACATGCGGGCGCCTTCCTTGGCCTCGTCGATGGATGCCTCGCTCGGGACCTTGCCGATGACTTTGGTGTCGCCGTCGATGGGCAGGCCGCCGGAGAGGAAAAGCAGGTTTCCGCTGCGGACGCAGTTGACGTAAGCGGCGATGGGAGTGGGGACGGCGGGCAGGGTGAGGCCGAGGGCGCTGATTTTTTCGAGGATGGACATGGGAAGATTCGGTTATTGAGTGATGGGGAAATCGTTGGTGATGAGTGAGACAAGCTGCTCGCCGGAGCGGGTGAGCGTCGCTTGGTTGCCCACGCCGGTGATGAGTCCGCGGGTCAAATAGCGCTGCGGAACGCTCGACGGGCGGACGGAGGTGACGAGCGGCGCGGCGACTTCCCGCTGGCTGGGATTGAAGGCAACGGGCAGGCCGGTGGCGCTGAAACTGATTTCCCACGAGACGGCGGTGGCGGCGGACCCGCGCTTGATCCACGGGTAGCGGGTGACGAAATCCGGCGTGCCGCGCGACGGCACGGTGACCTTGAAATAGACCGGGGTGTTGGCGATGAACTCGCTGAACTGCAGCGCCGGGTTCGCCCGATGCTCGATGAAAAAGCGCGAGACCTCGGAGCCGCTGAGGTTCATCCCGTTGAAGAGCCCGTGGAAATTCGTCCCGCCGCCGGATTGCTTGTGCCAGTCCTCGTAATGCGCGCTCAACAGCATGCCGAGTTCGAGATGGCAATGGGCGCGCGTCCGGTCGATGCCGGCCCCGGTGTAGCCCATCCGCCCGAGCACCGAACCGGCGCTCACCGGATCTCCCGGCTGGCAGGTGATTTCCGCGAGGTGGGCGTAAAGCGAGAACACCGCCGAGTTTTCCCAAAGGTGTTCGACCACGACGTATTTCCCGTAGTTACTGCGTCCGGCGAGGGGGCTCACATGGACCACGCGGCCCGCGGCGATGCTGGAAACCAGGTCCAGCGGATTGCCCGCCTTGTCGCGTTTCACCGGGGAAATATCGATGCCCTCGTGAAATTTCGTCAGCAAGACCTGGTCGTTGACGCGGATGGCGGTGCGGACGAAGCCGTAGGATCCGGCTTCCCATGGCTTGCTGGTCTGGCCCTCGAAAGTCCGGTCCACATACATGTAAAAGCGGTCCGGCTCGCCGGTGAAAAGGTGGTGGTTTTCCGTCGGCAGGCGGAGATCGATCGGCTCGGCAGCCAGTAAACCGGCCAGCGCGAGGAAGAGAGCGGGGAAACGGATCATGGCGAGGCGGTTACTGCTTGTTGGTTTCGGCATCGGAGCGCGGAATTTCCTCTTCGAGAATTTTGACGTCCGCGAGCGTCACGCCTTTCCAAATCACGATGACCCCGTCGCTGACTTGCTTGTCGATGACCACGGCATCGACGGCGCGGCCGTTGACCTGCGCGATCAGCCAGCGGTTTTGATTGGCTGCGGTGACAGCTGCGAAGCGGTTGGTGGCGTTGCTCTTGAGTCTGAAAACGATTCCGAAATTCTCACCCGTCTCCGAAGGAAACGGGCTGAATGAAACGATGTCCTTGATCCCGAGCTCCGGCATCCGGCGGAAATAATGCGTCTGGTTGCCGATCCCCTGCGGGAAAATCATCTTCGGATTGTCGGTGGCTTCCGTTTCCAAGTGGAAGGTCACGGAAGCCTTGGGTTCATTCTTACCGCCCCCGAAAAGCGGCGGTGCGAGGGCCAGGATGGCCACCATCAGGAGTGCTGCGACGCGCGATTTCATGCCCGGAGTGAAACACAACGAGCCGATCCCGGAAGAAAAATCGGGTGGGGCAGCGACGGATTGGCTCTTCTCCACATCGTGTCCGCCTTTGGAAACATCGGTCTCCGGTGCTGTCGACATCGGTCTCCGGTAGTGCCCACATCGGTCTCCGGTCCCGAAACATCGCCCCCGGTGCTGTCCACATCGATCTCCGGTGCCGTCCACTTCGGTCTCCGGTGCCGTCCACATCGGTCTTCGGTGCCGTCCACATTGCCCTCCGGTCGTGAAACATCGCCCCCGGTGCTGTCCACATCGATCTCCGGTGCTGTCCACGTTGGTCTCCGGTTCGCAATCCGTTGATTTTCAATAAAAAATCCGCTCCCGGATGAAATCGCTGGCTTCCGGTCGGCTTCTTGATCGGCTAACTCACTGCCTCCCGCTGACACAGCCCCATCTCCTGCAGATGGAGCCGTTTTGTTTCTCCTCGGCGGATTCAGGTGGTCGGGCGTCCCGTATCACAAAATAGGTGACGCAAGAGAATTTCACAGCCCCCAACCCGCGAGATCCGCGATGCGCAACTTGTCGCCGAGACTTGGCCTTTGGCTCTTCCCATCCAGTCGCACCACTTTCCACTCCACGCCGCCCTCACGGTGGAGAACGAGCACCTTGCCGTATGAAGCATGCGCCACATCGGCTTTCGGCACTTCATCGCGGCGTTCGAAGTGAAATTTCGGCTCTGCCAGCAACACGCCATCCGGCGTCTTGCGGTCTTTCACTCCAACGAGGAAATCCGGGAAGAAGCCCCGCCCGTCCGGTAAGAGCACATTCACCGCCCATGGCTTGTGCGGTTGGTTGCGATGCCACCATGTCACCGCGCCGCTCGGGTCGTGATCCAGAATCTGGGCGAAGTGCTGTTCCCAAGAATTGAGATCGGCTGGCAGGATTCCATAAAGATTCCGGTTCGAGCGCGGAAGTTCGTCATCTGATTCCCAAACCACCGGCAGCGGGTCCGCCGGGAGAATCATCGCGTGCTTGGCCAAGGCCGAACGCTGCGCGTCGTAAAGCATTTCCGGGTGAAGCGCCAGCAGGGTATCGAGCATCCGACGCACAGCGAGCGGGTCGTTTGCTTCATCGAGAAATTCCTCGCGCAACACCGCTTCGACCTTCCGCAACAAGGCACGCCGCAATTCCCGTGGATCGAACACCGGGGAATGCTGTAAGGCTCGCAGCGCCCGCCGTTCGATTTCCGAGGGTTCCAACTCCGCTCCCATCAGATCGAGCTGCATCTGGCCGGTGAAGACATCCAGCGTCTTGCGCTCCACCTTCACCCGGCTGCGGATGGCTTCAAACAAAGCCCGCGTTGAAATCAGGAATCGCTGGGCGCAATCCTCTTCCGTGGCCGTGACATCTGCGGAAAGCTCCTGCGTTTGGAAAAATCGCGGCGCATCCTCCCGCAACTTGTAAGTGTAGGGACGCTGCGGTGCGGAACGACCAGTCGCACCACTCCCACCTTGGCTCTCGCTCTGACCATCCGCCGCCATGCGGAAAAACCCTACAAGATCGAAATCCTCGTCCGCATATTTCTCCACCTTTCCATCGGCATCTTGCGCTTGTGCCGCGTCATTCACTGGCCAAGGAAGCGGATTTTTTTCCGTTAAAACGTTAAAATGGATTGGTGCTGGTTGATCGGGCGATGTTCCGACATCGCCTGTTTGGAATTGACTTCAAACCAACCAACACCATGAACGAACAGACAGGGACACAGGCACCGGCGCAAGCTGGTATTGAGGATTTTAACGGGATTTTCCAGCGTCGTTGACCGAAGTCACCGTGAGCGAGACCGTCGCGGCGGCGGAGTC
>CAMCCX010000099.1 GCA_945873305.1 Akkermansia muciniphila | reverse complement strand
ACCAGCGGAAAACCTTGTCAAAACCACCCCGCAGAACCAAAACCAAACCAAGCGCCGGGTGTCATGAATCCTGGCGCAACGACTCAGCCCCTTCGGTGTCATTTATCATTGGCGCAATACGCGGCCAGCCCGCGCCGCGTCGGAAAGTTCACGATGAAATCTTGCGCCGGCTTGCTAACGAGGCGACTCCATTGAGATGGAGTCCCGGCGGCTTGGCTTACGCGAGGATGCCTTTGACGGCCTTGCTTCCCGGCTTGGTGATGTTGGACAAGCGCTGCGGCACGCCTTGCGAGGGGTAAGTTAGTTTTTCGTGATCGAAGCCCATCAGTTCCATCATCGTGGCATGGAGGTCGTGCACGGAGACCTTGTCGGTCATTGCCTCGTAGCCGATAGGATCGGTCTCGCCGTAGGAAATGCCGGGCTTCACGCCGCCGCCGGCCATCCAAATGGTGAAGGCGCCGGGGTTGTGGTCGCGGCCGACGAAGGCCATTTCATTGCCGCCGCGGTTTTCCTGCATCGGCGTGCGGCCGAACTCGCCGCCCCAGACGACGAGCGTGTCTTCCAACAGGCCGCGCTGTTTCAGGTCTTTCAGAAGCGCGGTCATCGGTTGGTCCACCTCTTTGCAGCGGTCGCTGAATCCCTTGTTGAGCGCCTCGCTCGCGCTTGCGCCGTGTGAGTCCCAGCCCCAGTGGAAGAGCTGGATGTAGCGCACGCCGCGCTCGGCGAGGCGGCGGGCTAACAAGCAGTTGTTGGCGAAGGATTCCTTGCCCGGCTCGGTGCCGTAAAGAGCGTGGGTGGCCGCGTTTTCCTGCTTCAGGTCGAAGGCGTCGGTGGCGTGCGTCTGCATCCGATAGGCCATCTCGTATTGGGCGATGCGGGTGACCGTCTCCGGGTCGCCGACGTCTTCGGCAATCTTCTGGTTCAGGCGGTCGAGCGTGTCGAGCGAGCGGCGGCGGAGGCCGCGCGAGATGCCGGCGGGATCGTCCAGATAGAGCACCGGCTCGCCTTGCGAACGGCACTGCACGCCTTGATAGATGGACGGCAGATAGCCCGCGCCCCAGACGGATTTGCCCGCGTCGGGGTTTTTCCCGCCGGACGTCAGGACGATGAAGCCGGGCAGGTTCTGGTTTTCCGAGCCGAGCCCGTAAGTCGCCCACGCGCCGATGGACGGCGCGCCGAGGTTCTGGCTGCCGGTGTGGACGAGCAGCTGCGCGGGGCCGTGGTTGAACTGGTCGGTGTGCATCGACTTGATGAAACACACGTCATCGACCACGGAGGAGAAATGCGGCAGCCGGTCTGATAGCCACGCGCCGGATTGGCCGTGCTGTTTGAATTCGAACTGCGGGCCGAGCATTTTCGGCACGCCTTGGATGAAGGCGAACTGCTTGCCTTCGAGAAATTCCTTCGGGCATTCCTTGCCGTTCAGCTTGAGCAGTTCGGGCTTGTAGTCGAAGAGTTCGTGCTGCGAGGGCGCGCCGGCCATGTGCAGATAGATCACGCGTTTCGCTTTGGCGGCGAAGTGTGGCATCGCCGCTGCGAGCGGGTCTTTTTGCAAGGTTCCGGAAGCGCCCCACGCGCGGCCGGCCGAGCTGGCCAGCCACATCGCGCCGAGGCCGGTGCTGCACTTCGCGAGGAAATGGCGGCGCGTCAGGTGCTCCAGTTGGGAATGCCGGAGGCGGGCGAAGTGTTCGGGATTCATCGGGTGAGGGCGGAGTCCAGGTTGAGAATGGTGTTCGCCACCAGCACGAGAGCGGCGGCGTTAGAGGAGTCCGCGAGCTTGGATGATTCCGCCGGGTTCTTCTGATAGTCCGCGGCGCAGGACGCGTGGAGCGAGACGAGGTCGTCGATCATCGCGGGCGAGGCGGCTTGCTGGGTGGCGAGCAAAACGCCGAACGCGAGCTGCGCCGGGAGCTCTGCGGAGTGGGCGCTCATGCGCTTGGCGAATCCCTGTGCGGCCTCGATGTGGGCGGGGTCGTTGAGGGTGACCAGCGCCTGCAACGGCGTGTTGCTAACCATCCGGCGGGCGCTGCACAGGTCGCGGCTCGGCGCGTCGAAGGTGAGGAAGCCCGGAAAGCCGCTGGTCCGCTTGGAGTAGGTGTAAATCCCGCGGCGGAAGCGGTCCTCGCCTTCCGATTCGGTCCACGTGGCGCCGTTATAAACCGAGTTCCAGACTCCCTTCGGCTGCGGCGGGAACACCGGCGGGCCGTGCATTTTCGGCGCTAGCAAGCCGGCGACGGCGAGCGCCTGGTCGCGGACCATCTCGGCGGAAAGCCGGTTGCGCGGGCCGCGGGCCAGCAGCCGGTTAGCCGGATCTTTCTCCACCAGCGCCTTCGTCGCGCGGTGGGTTTGCCGATAGGTCGATGAAAGGACGATTTCACGGAGCATCGATTTGACCGACCATTTCAAATCGTTCTCAAATTTCAGCGCGAGATGGTCCAGCAGTTCCGGATGGCTCGGCGGCGTGCCGGAGGTGCCGAAATCCTCCGCGGTCTGGACGAGGCCGGTGCCGAAAAGCTCGCCCCACAGGCGGTTCACCATGACGCGGGCGGTGAGCGGGTTTTGCGGGCTGGCGATCCAGCGCGCCATGTCGAGGCGGCTCATGCCGTCTTTCGCGGTGTTGTTAGCCAGCAATGCGGGCACCCCGGCCGTCACCAGGCTTTCCTTCGACAAGCGGTTGCCGCGGGCGAAAACGCGGGTCTCGCGGGCGGGGCGCTCGAGCATGACCGGGACCATCTTGCCCTCGATGGCTTTGTATTGCCTGGCCATCTCGTCGTGAGATTTCCACGAGGCGGCGCGCTGCGGGTCTTCTACCAGCATGGTCCATTCCGGGCTGTTGGAGACATCCACGGCGAAGCGACGGACCGGGGTGGCTTGAGAGCCTGCGGTTTCGCCTTTCTGGGTCATCGAGATTTCCAGTCGCGCGCCGGGGCCGGGACTCACCGCTTTTTCGGGCACGAAGACGAACCCGCGCGGGCCGTCGAGTTTCGGGAAACCGCCGACGTTGCCGCCGGGCTCGGGCTCGGTGGGATCTCCCAGATGATCTGCGAAAACCTCCTTCATCGTGACCGGCGTGACGGCGCCCGCGGCATCGATGAGATTCACCTGGAACTTCGTGACCAGCGAGCCGCGCTCGGGCCATTTTTTCGGGTCGTCTTTTTCTGGCAGAATTCTCAGGCGGAGCGCGCTGAATGCGAGCGCCGGACCGGAGATCTTGTGGACGTTCCCCTTGGGCAGGGTGCCTTCGCTGCGGATCGTCCCGTCGTCGGAAAGCATCAGTTTGCCGTGACTCGGCGCGAAGACATCCGGCGTGAAGGGTTTCCAATCCACGGTGGACTTGGCGAGATCATGGCCGGTGGCATTGAGCTGCTCGCGGAGGACTCGCAGGTTGATTTCCAAGGCGGACGCCTCGGCGGACTTCGCGGGATCCGCCGCCACTTTCATCTTCGGGAAATCGTCGTCCTGGTCGTAATCCGCGGTGCTGTTAAAAAAGGCGGTGAACTTGTAAAACTCGTCGTGCGTGATGGGATCGTAGGGATGCGAATGGCATTGCACGCAGCCGAAGGTGGTCGCCTGCCAGGCGGTCCAGGTCGTGTTAGTCCGGTCGATCACCGCCGCCACGCGGAACTCCTCGTCGTCGGTGCCGCCCTCGGTGTTGGTCTGGGTGTTGCGGTGGAACGCGGTCGCGAGGCGCTGGTCGGCGGTGGCGTTAGGGAGCAGGTCGCCGGCGAGTTGCTCGATGGTGAACCGGTCATACGGCATGTCCGCGTTGAACGCGCGGATCACCCAGTCGCGGAACGGCCAGATGTCGCGCGGCGGGTCTTTTTCAAAGCCGTAGGTGTCGGAGTAGCGGGCGAGGTCCAGCCACACCGCCGCCCAGCGCTCGCCGAAAGCGGGCGAGGCTAACAAGCGATCCACCGCGGCGGCGGGATCGGTCCCGATCGCCGCCAAATCCTCCGGCGCGGGAGGCAGGCCGGTGAGGTCGAAGCTCACCCGCCGCAGCCACTCGGCGGGGCTGGCTTCGGGCGATGGCTTGAGATTTTCCCGGTCGAGGCGTTGCAGGATGAAGCGGTCCAGCGATGCGGACGGCCATTTCTCGTCGGAAATTTCCGCGACCGTGGTCTCCCTCGGCGGGACGAAGGCCCAGTGGTTCTGCCAGTCCGCGCCTTGGGAAATCCAGCGCTCGATCAACGCGATTTCGGCGGCGGCTAACGGCGGCCCGTGTTTCGGCTGGGGCATCACCTCGTCGGGATCGCTGCTGCGGAGGCGGCGCAGCATGTCGGACTCGGCGGGCTTGCCGGGGACGATGGGACGCTCGCCGGATTTCCCGCGGCCCAGGGCTTTTTCCCGATAGATGAAAGAGATTCCGCCCGCCTCTTTCACCCCGCCGTGGCAGGCGGTGCAGTGCTTGGTGAGGATGGGCCGGATGTCGCGGTTGAATTCCACGCGCTCCCCGGCCGTCGCGAGCGCGGCGGGAAGGATGGACAGCAAAAGGGAAAGCGGGCGAAGCATCGTGAAATTTTGCAGACTACGGACTTTTCGCGGTTCACTGTCACGTGAAATCGCCGGAATTTCCCGAAATGAAAATCTCCCGCAATCCGCGATTGGCGAACGCCGGAGCTGGCATTAGGGTCAGGCCGTGGCCGACGATCCGTTCAATCCCAATCACCCGATCCAGCTCCAAGGGCAGCTGCTTTTGGCGGATCCGTCGTTGCGGAGCGACACATTTCATCGCTCGGTGATCTTGCTGGCGGAGCATAAATCGGACGAGGGCGCCTTCGGCCTGATCTTGAATCACCCGACGGGAAAAATCGTCGGCGATTTGCTGCACGGCGAGGATTTCGCGCCGCTGCGGCAGCTTGCGGTGCACGATGGCGGGCCGGTCGCGCCGGACCAACTGACATTTTCCTCGTTCTGGTGGAGCAAAAAACTCGGCCTGCGCTGGGCGCTGCGGATTTCCGCCGAGCAGGCCGTGATCCACGCCCACCGGCCGGGGCGCATCGTGCGGGCCTTCATCGGCTATTCGGGCTGGTCCGCCGGGCAGCTTGAGAACGAACTTCGCCGCAGTTCATGGATCGCCACCCGCCCGCAACGCGAGCTGCTGGGCTACGAGCATGATCGCAATTTGTGGTCCGAGCTGCTGCGCGGTCTTTCCCCGCTCCATCGCATCCTCGCCGAGGCTCCGGATGATCCGACACTCAACTAACCGTCGATTTTCCCAATCCATCATGTCAGACCCGTCTCTCACGTTCAGCCCCATTCCTGAAATCATCGCGGAAATCGCCGCTGGCCGGCTGGTGATCGTCGCGGACGATCCGTCCCGCGAAAATGAAGCGGACCTGGTCGGCGCCGCATCGCTATGCACGCCTGAAATGGTGAATTTCATGGCGGTTCATGCGCGGGGATTGATCTGCGCACCGGTCACCGCCGAGCGGGCGGAGGAACTGGAACTGCCGCAGATGACCCGCCGCAACCGGGAGGGTCATAAAACCGCGTTCACCGTGAGTGTGGATGCGGCGGAGGGCATCACCACCGGGATTTCCGCCGCCGACCGCGCGCTGACCATCCAACTGCTCGCCGACCCGGGCGTCGGCGCGGATGCGTTCGTCCGTCCCGGCCACGTTTTCCCGCTGCAAGCCGTGGTGGACGGGGTGCTCCGCCGGACCGGCCACACCGAGGCGGCGCTCGACCTCGCCGGTCTCGCCGGACTGCCGAAGGCGGCGGTGATTTGCGAGATCATGAACGACGACGGCACGATGGCCCGCGTCGGCCAGCTCGGCGACTATCAGAAGCGCCACGGTCTCAAGGCCTGCACCATCGCGCAACTCATCGAATACCGCAGGCGCTCCGAGAAGCTCGTGGTCCGCGAGCAGACCGTGAAAATGCCGACGGATTTCGGCGAGTTCGACTGCCATCTCTACCGGATTTCCACCGATACCAGCCACCACCTCGCCATGAGCCGGGGCGTGATCGATCCGGAAAAACCGACACTCGTGCGGGTCCACTCGGAGTGCCTGACCGGCGATGTTTTCCAATCCCAGCGCTGCGATTGCGGCGGCCAGCTGGCGGCCGCGCTGGAGCACATTTCCAAGGAAGGCGGCGTGCTGCTTTACCTCCGCCAGGAGGGCAGGGGAATCGGCCTGCCGGCGAAAATCCATGCCTACAAGCTCCAGGAAGAAGGGCTCGACACCATCGAGGCGAATGAAAAACTCGGCTACGGCTCGGACCTCCGCGACTACGGCATGGGCGCGCAAATCCTCTACGATCTCGGCGTGCGCAAGATGCGCCTGCTGACGAACAACCCGAAAAAAGTCATCGGCCTGGAAGGCTACGGACTGGAAATCGTCGAGCAACTTCCCATCAGTTTGCCGTCGAATCCGCACAACGAGAAATACCTCGAAACCAAGCGCACGCGCATGGGCCACACGCTCTGACTCCGCCAAACTCGTTGTTGCACTTTCGCCGCCTATCCGCAAACTTCCGCCATGGAACTCGACCTTATCGACGTTCAATTCGACCTTCGAAACATCAAACCGCGTGAGCTTGAAGAAGCTTTCGAGGATCCTTTTGCCGTGCGTTTCCTGCCGGACAACGAGCGCTCGGACGGCGCTTCCCGCTACTACGCGCTCGGTCGCACGGTGGCGGACCGGTATCTGTTTCTCTCGTTCAGCACGGACGGGAAATCCGCCCGCGTCGTCGCCGCCCGCGAGATGTCGGAGGCCGAACAGAAATTCTACGACCGCAAATACGCGGAATTCCGCTGACTCCTTTTGATCCCATGCAAGCCGTCACCCGCTGGACCGAGATTCCCGAATTTGCCGATGAGGCCGCCGAAGCCCGTTACTGGGAGACCCACGAGTTGGATGGCCGGCTGATGGCCACCTCCGTCCACGAGGCGGACTCGCGCGAGTCCACCACCATCACCCTGCGCTTCGATCCGCGGATGCTTTCGCGCATCAAGCGCATCGCCCGCGGCCGCTTCCTCAACTATCAGTCGATGATGAAGCAGTGGCTGGCGGAGCGGCTTGAGGACGAGATGCGCAAGCTCTGAGGATGGCGCGGCTTCCACGGAATCCGAAATTCTGGCTGGCCGGTTTCCTGCTCTGGTTCGCCGTTTTGTGGACGTTTTCCTCGTTCCCCGGGCCGGGAGGATACGCCCCGCCGATCGATCATTTGGACAAGGTCGCGCATTTCGGTTACTTCTTCGGCGGCGGCGGATTGTTGAGCGCCTGGCTTTTCCGGCTGCGGCCGGATCGCCCGCGATGGACGGTAATTTTATCGATCACGATCCTCGCCCTCGCGCTGATCGGCGGGCTCGACGAGTGGCACCAGACCTTCACGCCGGGTCGCAGCGGGAACGATCCTTTCGACTGGTTGGCGGATGTGCTCGGTGCCGCGGCAGGGGGATTTACCTTCAAGCGGCTTCATCGCCGGTTGAAATAGGAGTCAGCCTTATTAGCCCACCCGAGCCCCAAGCCGCCCACATCGACTCCCGGCGCTCCTTACATCACCCTCCGGCGTCCACGAGATCGCCCCCGGGTTCCGCTATTTCACCGCCGCCACGGACGAGATCGCAGTCCGGCGCTCACGAGATCGCCTCCCGCCGCTTACGAGTTCTCCCTCCGCCGGTCACGAGATCGGCCTCCGGTCACGCAATGTCGTTCCGGGTGCTCATGACATCGACCCCGGGAGTTCATGAGATCGACCCCGGGAGTTCACGAGATCGACCTCCGGTGCTCATGAGATCGACCTCCGGTGCGGATATGACTGGTTTTCAACGATTCATGGGAAAACTCCGGAAACGCCACCCTCCTGCCGACATCCTCTCCAGCAGAAAAATCACGCTTGTCGTGATTGCACATTGCAACCCAATGGAAGCCTGATAGGAGACATTACATCGGGCCAAAAGCGCCCGCTCTACCCATCCGACCCCATTATGAACCAACAAGACATCGAAGTGTGCAAGACCCTTGGCCGCATCAACCGCTTCAGCTTCACCCACGGAGGTGCCTTGCCCGCAGGCAGCATCGCTGGCACCCAGTTCGCCCGCTGCGTCACCCTGGTCGTAGAAATCGGCCCGGACGACACCGCTTCCGGCACTCCCGCCAGCCCGGCGACCGCCGCCATGGACCATCTCTTCGACAAGGTCTGGGAAGATCTCAAAGCCGTCGCCGGCACCGCCCGCACCATCAACACCACGGAACCCGGTTTTTCCACCCGCTTCCGCCTCGGTGACGATACCCACGAAGCCATCCTCGCCACCGCCGACGATTTCCTGGAAGACCTCGCAGACGCCGCCACCGTCGCCAAGTTCATCGCCTATCTCCTCCCCGCGGACTTCGTCACCACCCTCCAGGCCGACCTCGCCAAAATCTCCGGCAAAGGCGGCGAACAAACCGACGACCAGCTCGCGGACGTCGGCGACACCGCCCAAACCCGCGCCCTCATCAAGGAAGGCCGCGCGCTCATCAAGAGCCTCAACACCTCCGTCCGCAACTTCTTCCGCACCCACCCGGCGATCCTCGCCGAGTGGCGCACCGCCTCCCGCATCCGCCAAACTGGCGGCAGCGGCGAACCCGAAGAAACCACCCCCGCCACCCCGGCACCAGCAACTCCCTGATCCTCCTGACTCCGGGCCATTTTCGTGGCGTCATGCAAATGGTCCGGTCCTTCTTCCCATCCAATCTGAGCGAAGACGGATCAATGCTTGTTAGCCGGGACTGACCCCGAGGCAGGTTTCATCTCTTCATCTTCCAAATCAAAAATCCAAAATCAACAATCATCAATCGTCAATCAAATCCCAGCAGCCGCGGCACTCGCCAATGGATTGACGATTGATGAACTCCGATTGTTGATTTTTGATTTGGAAGAATCCCACGCCCATTCGGCTCCTCCCGGCACATCCAGCGGGCTCACCACCCCGAGCCCATTCGCGCCCGTCGCCACGTGCAGATAGATCTCCGTCGTGCTGATGTCCTCGTGCCCCAGTAGATCCCGGCAGGTCCGTTAGTCCGGCGGATGGATTGACGATTGATGAACTCCGACTGTTGATTTTTGATTTTGAAGAACCTTCAGCCACCATCTGCGGTTCTGGTGCTACTCACAAAGATGGAAATTAGCTCGTCGCATTCCGAGATGGCAGCGTCAACGGCCCCTCGCGCGACCATCTGTTTCCGCGAAATGATCTTGAGCCAGATCATCGTTTCCCTCAGTTCCTTGAGTGAGATCTTCATCTTGTGGATGAAATCCTTCCTCGATTCCGCGCTCCTCGCCTCGCCGTAATTCGGTGCCGGTGAAGTCCCGGACCGAATCAACTGTCCCGCAATGTGGGTGCCCGCCTTGGTATTCGGCAAAGCCTCCGTCACATCCATGATCGCCACCGCAAAATCAATTAGGCGGTTTTCCAGTTCCTGAGGTTTCACCTCTTCATCTTCCAAATCAAAAATCCAAAATCAACAATCATCAATCGTCAATCAAACCCTCTCCAACCGATCCAGCGGACTCTTCACTCCCAGCGCTCCCACGCCCTTCGCCACATGCGTGTAAATCTCCGTCGTCTTCACATCCGCATGTCCTAGCAGTGTCTGGATCGTCCGCAAGTCCGTCCCTCCTTCGAGCAGGTGCGTCGCGAACGCATGCCGGAACGCATGGCTCGTGGCATTCTTGTCGATCATCGCTTCCTCCTCCGCCCGCCGGATTGCCGCCGCGTAGGCATCCTCGCCGACGTGATGTCGCCGGATCAATCCGCTCTGCGGGTCCTTTGAAGGTTTTGCCGCCGGGAAAAAATACTGCCACGGCCATTTCTCGCCTCCGTGCAGATGTTTGCGCACCAACGCCTCCGGCAGCCAAGCTCCCGCGAGCCCCGCCGCCCGATCTTCTTCAAACAACTCTCTCAGCTTCACCTTGCGCTCCGCCACTTCCGCGCGCACGGACTCCGGCAGCATCGTCGTCCGGTGCTTGTCTCCCTTGGCCTCCCGGATGGTGATGATGCCTCGTTCCTGATCCACATCCTTCACCCGCAGCCGTACCAGCTCCATCAGCCGCAATCCGCCGCCATACTGGATCCGCGCCATCAATCCGTATTTCTCATCAATCTTGTCCAACACCGCCAACACCTCTTTGACTTCCAGCACCACCGGCAGGCGCGGCTCGGTCTTGCGCAGGCGCACTTCCAGGTCCACCTCAGCCATCCCACACACCGCCTTGAAGAAAAACACCAGCGCATTGAGGCCCTGCTTCTGGGTTGCGAAGGAAACCTTCTGTTCCGTCACCTTCCAGCTCAGGAAATCCCGTGCCTTGTCCGGCCGCATCACCGCCCGCTCGTCACCCGCCCACACCGCGAACATCGCCGCCCAGCGCCCGTAGGTCTCGCGGGTCCGCATTGACTTCCCCTGTCTCGCGCCCGCCCGATCCACCGCATCCCGCAACCGTTCCGGCAGGCTGCGCACCTCGCCGCCCTTCGCCGCCCGGTGTTCCAGCCAGCGCACATACCAGCGCATGGCGGCGGCCCATTGATCGAGCTGCCACTTCTCGCGCGGCTTCGCCCGGATCTGTTCCTTCCAAAACCGTTCGCAGGCCTCCCGGCCAGGCGATAATCCACTCCCTGCGATAAATTTTTCGAGCCATCCCAACAACATGGCAAACCCCTCGCGCTCCCGAAGACGCACATCCGAGGAGGCTTCAAGATCCTTCGACCACGGATACAACCCGGCGGAATTCCTGGTGATCATGTGTTCATCTGACCGCGCTGTTCATCAGGTGTTCAAAATTTTTTCTACTTAAGACCTCCTGATATTGCCGACCTACAAATGTGATGAAGACCTTAACCAACGCTACCGGGATACCCCGGTTTCTCCGAACCATCAACAAAGCCCAATGGAAATCTCCCCGGTGTCCGGCGGTCCCGACCGGATCAAATGGTTTGACAATCAGCGCCTTCCGGATTTCATCTAGCAACGCCTGTTGCAGGCGGAGAGATGACTCTCCGATATGCCGACGGGCGAATAAATACTGT
>CAMCCX010000098.1 GCA_945873305.1 Akkermansia muciniphila | reverse complement strand
TCCGGGCCGAGCAGGTCGCCGGGCTGGCTGTAGTTTTTGAGTAGCTCGTCGAGGAGCGCGTTGCTGATTTTCGGTCTCATTGGATGTGCTGGTTCTGGTGATGGGGCACATCAGCGGAAAGCACTTACACAAAAATTATGACACCCCCTGCGGCGGAGTCTGGGGCGTTTTATTTCAATGTCCAGCGGGACGAGCGGCGGTGAAAAACGCCGCGGTGCTCTGCCTCCCTCGCCAGAGCTTCCCCGGACACGCGGCGATGCTCCGTCTCCCTTCCCGGAGCGTCCCCGGACACGCGGCGGTGCTCCGTCTCCCTTCCCGGAGCGTCCCCGGACACGCGGAGGTGCTCCGTCTCCCTCGCCAGAGCTTCCCCGGACATCCGGCGGTGCTCTACCTCCCTCGCCAGAGCTTCCCCGGACATCCGGCGGAGGTCTGGCGAGGGAGGGAGAGCACTCCGGCGTGTTTTTGGCCGGAAAAAGCAGGAAATCCTTGGCCCAGACGGGACGAATCGCCCGGATCAAACGCTTTCCAGCGCCAGATAGGCTTCGATTTCCCGCGACGGGTCGTGGGCGCGCATCAGCGCCTCGCCGATGAGCACGGCGTTGGCTCCGGCGTCGAGCACGCGCTGGGCGTCTTCCAGCGATTTGATGCCGCTTTCGGAAACGAGGAGCACGTCGTCCGGGACTTCCTCGGCGAGTTGCTCGGTGGTGGCGAGATCGACGGCGAAGGTTTTCAAATTCCGGTTGTTCACGCCGATGAGGTCCGCGCCGAGTTCGAGGGCGCGCTCCATTTCCCGGAGGTCGTGGACTTCCACCAGCACGTCGAGCGAGAAGGATTTCGCCTCGTCGTAGAGGCGGCGCAGCGTTTCGTCGTCGAGCGCGGCGACGATGAGCAGGATGGCGTCGGCCCCGGTGACGACGGCTTCGTGGATTTGAACCTCGTGGATCATGAAGTCCTTGCGGAGGAGCGGGGCGTCGGAAAATTTCGAGATCTGCGAGAGATAGGCGAGCGAGCCTTGGAAATATTTCTCGTCGGTGAGGATCGAGAGGCAGGACGCGCCGCCGTCCAGATAGCGCTTCGCTTGGCGGACCGGGTCGAAGTCCGGATCGATCAGGCCGACGGAGGGCGAGGCCTTTTTCACCTCGGCGATGACGCCGAGGCGGCCGGGTCCGCGGTCGATCGCGGCGCGGAAGCCGCCGAAGTCGTTGCGCTGGAGGGCGCCGGCGCGGAGCAGCGCGGCGCGCGGCATGAGGGCGGCGACTTCGAGATGTTTGGTGGCGATGATTTCGGCGAGCTTGTCGGACATGCGTGCGGCAAAGGAAACGCAGTGCCGGAAAAATGAACATGGAAAATTTGTGAATTTTGGCTTGCCCGTGATCCGCCCCCATGTAGAAAGCCGTCGACGCGTTTTCCGACGCGGGCGTAGCTCAGTGGTAGAGCGCCACCTTGCCAAGGTGGATGTCGTGAGTTCGAATCTCATCGCCCGCTCCAATTTTTTCCGGAGCGCAATTTCCCTCTGCAATTACCCATGTTCGTCTGGTCGAAACTCTCCGCCGCGAAGTGGATGGACGCCTGGGAAGAACGGTTCGCCGGAAACCCGAACCTGGTCATCGAGATGGTCAAGGGCGGCAAATCCATCCGCGTCCGACTCTTCTGCGCCACCCAAAAGGAAGCCGACGCCATCGTCGCCCAGTTCGGCGGCAGCGTCCGGAAAATGACCACCGCCGAGTGGGACAAACCCGTCGAGGCACCCCGCCCGGTCAAAGTGCGCGACGTTTTCGTGCTGACCGCTGAAAAGCGCCCGAAGGAACTCGCCGCGCTGAAAAAAGCGAATCCGAAGCGCGAGATCATCGTGATCCCGCCGGAAATGGCCTTCGGCACCGGCGATCACGCGACCACCTCGACCTGCCTCCGTCTGCTAGTGGACGTGGCCCGCGCCCGCAAAGGCACCGACTGGACGGTCGCCGACCTCGGCACCGGCACCGGCGTGCTGGCCATCGCCGCGAAGAAACTCGGTGCCGGCGAGACGTTCGCCTGTGATTTCGACCCCTTCGCCGTGGCCGTCGGCATCCGCAACATCGAGCGCAACGGCACGCCGGACGTCCTCATGAAGGAGCAGGACGTCCTGAAATGGAAGCCGCGCAAAAAGGGCTACGACGTGGTGCTCGCCAACTTGTTTTCCACCATCCTCATCGAAGCGTGGCCGGTGATCGCGAAATCGCTCGCGCCCGGCGGCGACCTGATCGTTTCCGGCATCCTCGCGACCCAGGCGTGGGACGTTTTCAAAGCCGCGGCCGCCAGCGGGCTCGGCTTCACCAAGGTGGTGAAAAAGGGCAAATGGGTGACCGCGCACGGCGGGCATCTGGCGGATTTGATCGCGGCGGGAAACTAAGGGGCACCGACGTCTCGTCGATGCGAATGGACGAGACGTCCATTCCCCCATGTCACTTCTGGCAGACCGGGCACCAATACGTCGCCCGCTGGCCGAGCACCGCGTGGCGGACCGGGGTTTCGCAAACGCGGCAGGGCTCGCCTTTCCGGTCGTAAACGAACAGCCGCTGCTTGAAATATCCGGGCTGGCCGTCGGAGTTGAGAAAGTCGCGCAGCGTCGTGCCGCCCTCCTCGATAGAGGCGGATAGAACCTGGCGGATGGACGCGACGAGTTTTTCCAAGCGCGGCTTCGTGAGCTTGCAAGCCGGGGTTTCAGGCCGGATGCCCGCGCGGAACAAGGCCTCGGAGGCGTAGATGTTTCCCACGCCGACGACGGTTTTCGCATCCATGATGACGAGCTTGATCGCGGCGGAGCGTTTCGCGCAGGCGGCTTTGAGATGCTCCGCGGTGAACGCGCTTTCCAACGGTTCCGGGCCGAGGCTTTTCAGCAAAGCGTGCGTCATCGGATCGGCTTCCATCAGCCGCAGCACCAACCCGAAGCGCCGGGGATCGTGGAAACGCAACTGCTTGCCGTTTCCCAGCGTGATGCCGACGTGGTCGTGTTTTTTCCAATCCTCCGCCGGATCGATCACCCGCAGACTGCCGGACATGCCGAGGTGGATCAGCAGCGTGGAGCCGTCGTCGATTCCGAGTAACAGATACTTCGAGCGCCTCGTCACGCGCCGGATCTCGCGGCCTTCGATTTCCAGGAGGTTCTCCGAAACCGGCTGGCGCAAATCCTGACGCCGGACGATGAGCTCGGTCATCCGCGCCCCGGTGACGTATGGCTCGATGCCGCGGCGGGTGGTTTCGACTTCGGGGAGTTCGGGCATGGTTCAAAGGCTTGCGTGACGGAAAACAGCCAGCACCGGGCGCAAACCGCCGTCGAGGAAGAAACCAAGCCGGACGCCCGTTCGCGCCATCACCGACCGCCCGAATAAACTCCGCCGCTCCGGCGGTTGGTCAGTTTTACCCGCCGACCACCGCCTTGAAGCGGAGGAACGCCGCTTCCCACGCGGCGGAGTCGCCGGGGGCGAAGATCCGGAATTCGAACGAGCGCCGGATCAAATCCCGCCCGGTCTTGATGTCCGGCAGGTGGCCGGTCCCGACCATTTGGGTGATGACGTTGCCGCAAGAGGTGGCTTCCACCGGACCGGCGACGACCTCGATCCCGAGCGCGTTCGCGGTCGCCTGGCTGAGAAGTTCGTTTTGGATTCCGCCGCCGCCCGCGTGCAGGCGGGTGAAATCGCGACCCGTGAGTTTGCGGACGCGGTCGTAAACGACGCGGTATTTAAGAGCGAGCGATTCGCTGGCCACCCGCAGGACCTGGCCGTGGTCGGCTGGCACGGACTGGCCGGTTTTCTCGCAGTAAGCGCGGATCTTGGCGGGCATTTCACCGGGGCTGGCGAAGCTCGCGTCGTCCGGGTCGATGAAGGCGGTGAAGGGCTCGGCGTCGTTCGCCATCTGCGCCATTTCCGCGTAGCCGAGTTTTTCGCCGTCGAGCTCCCACTGGCGTTTGCACTCCTGGATGAGCCACAGGCCGCTGATGTTTTTCAAAAACCGGACGCTGCCATCGACTCCGAGCTCGTTGCAGAATCCCAGCTCGAAGGCCTCCGGCGTGGTGATCGCCTCGGTCGCCTCGACGCCCATGATCGACCAAGTGCCCGAGGACAGCCAAAGATTTCCGCTGCCGATCATCGGGATGCCCGCCACCGCCGAAGCCGTGTCATGACACGCCGTGGCCACCACCGGAATCCCGGCCCGGCCGATGAATGCCGCCACTTCCTCCCGGATCGGCCCGAGCACGGTGCCCGGCGCGACCACTTCCCCGAAGATCCCGCGCGGCAAGCCCAGCGCGTCGATCACGCCCCACGCCCAGTCGCCGGTGCGCGGGTCGATCAATTGCGAGGTCGAGGCGACCGTCCGCTCGACCGCCTGCCTGCCGGTCAGCCAATACGCCAGCAGGTCCGGCACGAAAAGCAGGCGCTCGGCATTCAGCAGGGCGGGACTTTTCTTGCGCGCCTCGGCCAGCAGGTGGAGCGAGCTGTTATAAAAATTCGTCTTGAGCCCGGTCTGCGCGTAAATTTCCGCCTCGGGCAAAATCGCGTGCATCGCCTCCGCCATGCCCTCGAAGCGCGGGTCGCGGTATTGATGCGGCATCCCGAGCAGCTCGCCGTTTTCATCCACCAGCCCGAAATCGCAGCCCCAGGTATCGATGCCGATGGAGACGATGTTTTCGCCGTGGCGCTCCACCGCGCGGCGCAAGCCTTCGAGAATCTCGCGGTAAAGCCCGACGATGTTCCAAAACGATCCGCCCGGCAGATCCGTCCCCGGATTGTCAAAACGGTGGATTTCCTCGAGCTCGAGCTTGGAGAAATCCGTCTTCGCGGCGATCACGCGACCGCTGCCTGCACCTAAATCCACGGCGATGAATACTTTTCCGGATGTCATTTTCAATTGGGGTCGCGCCCATCATTTTTCAACGCCTATCCGGATGCAACACTGAATCCGCGCGAATTGATTCCGTATTTTCCCTTTCCAACACGGGTGGGATTCCGCTTTGATCCGGCAGCACCAACCACGCATGAGCAACGCCCCAACCGATCCACGCCCTTTCAAACGCGCCATCCTCAAACTCAGCGGTGAAGCCCTCCGCGGACCAGGTTCCCGCGACAACATTTCCCCGGAAATCGTGGACCGCATCGCCCTGGAAATCCGTGAGGCCGTGGAAGGCGGGCTCCAGCTCGGGATCGTCGTGGGCGGCGGGAATTTCTGGCGCGGCGCGAGCGCGTCCGCCCGCGGGATGGACCGCGCGACCGCCGATTACGTCGGCATGCTCGCCACCGTCATGAACGCGCTCGCCCTCGAAGGCGCGCTCGAACACCACGGCGTCTCCTGCGTGGTGCAGTCCGCCATCGAGATGAAAAACGTCGCGGAAACCTTCATCCGCCGCAAAGCCGAGCGCCAACTCGACGAAGGCCGCGTGGTCATTTTCGCCGCCGGCACCGGCAATCCGTTTTTCTCCACCGACACCACCGCCGCGCTGCGCGCCAGCGAAATGGGCGCGGACGTGATCCTCAAAGCCACCCAAGTGGACGGCGTTTACGACTCCGATCCGCGCCACAATCCGGACGCCGTGCGCTACGAAACGGTGACTTTCCAGAACTGCCTCTCCCAGCGCCTCAACGTGATGGACGCCACCGCCTTCAGCCTTTGCATGGACAACGACGTGCCGATCATTGTATTTGATCTCGCTCCCCACGGAAATCTTTCCCACGCCCTCCGCGGCCTGCCCATCGGCACGCTCGTGCACGGCGAATAATTTTTAATCCCCAATCTATCATGGACCCTGAAGAAGCTATTTTCGATGTCGAAGACGCGATGACCAAGTGCGTCGATTACCTCATCCACGAGTTCGCCGGCGTGCGCACCGGCAAGGCCAGCCCGGCCTTAATCGAGAACCTCGACGTGCACGTCCAAGCCTACGGCGCTATTTCCAAACTCAAGAGCATCGCCGTCATCAGCTCGCCCGAGCCGCGGATGCTGATGGTGCAGCCCTTCGACCCGGCGACCACCCGCGACATCGAGCGCGCGATCCGCGAGTGCAAGCTGGGCCTCAACCCCGCCGCCGCCGACCGCTCGATCCGCGTGCCGATCCCCGAGCTTTCCGAAGAGCGCCGGAAAGACATGGTCAAAATGATCAAACAGCTCGCCGAAGAAGCGAAAGTCCGCCTCCGCGCCGCCCGCAAGGACGGCATGGACGCCGCCAAGAAAATGAAGGCCGACAACGTGATCACCGAAGACGGCCAGAAAACCTTTGAAAAGGAAGTCCAGGACCTGACGAACAAATTCACCAAGAAGATCGACGACCTCGCCACGGCGAAGGAAGCGGACCTGATGAAAGTGTGATTTCCGAGGACGAGACGTTCCCGCCCCATCTTTAGCGCTCCCCCACCGTGCTCTACCACTCCACGAACAACCCCGCCCACCGCGTCGATCTCAAGGAAGCCATCCTGCGCTCGCTGCCGCCGGACAACGGCCTCTACATGCCGGACCAATTGCCCGTGCTCGACGGCGGATTCTGGGAGATCTGGCGCGAGCTCACCTTCCCGGAAATCGGCATCGCCGTGGCGGACGCGTTCTTCGGCGAGGACGTCCCGCCGCAAGCGATCGTGGACATCGTGGAAGGCACCGTCACCTTCGACGCGCCGCTCGTCACGCTCGGCCCGGGCGACCATGTGCTGGAACTTTTCCACGGCCCCACGCTCGCCTTCAAGGACTTCGGCGCGCGCTTCATGGCCCGCCTGATGGCCTGGCTCACCCGCGGCGATGACCGCGAGCTCACCGTGCTCGTCGCCACCTCCGGCGACACCGGCGGTGCGGTCGCCTCCGCGTTCCACAACGTCCCCGGCACCCGCGTGATCATCCTCTATCCGCAAGGCAAGGTTTCCGGGCTGCAGGAAAAACAACTCACCGCCCTCGGCGGAAACATCACCGCGTTGGAAATCGAAGGCTCGTTCGACGATTGCCAGGCGCTCGTCAAATCCGCCTTCCTCGACCGCGAGCTTTCGGAACGCCTCAACCTAACATCCGCGAACTCCATCAACCTCGCGCGCCTCGTGCCGCAGAGTTTCTACTACATCCACGCCGCCCGCCAGCTACCGGAAGGCGTCAAGCCGACCTTCGTCATCCCCTCGGGAAATTTCGGCAACCTCACCGCCGGCCTGCTCGCCATGCAGCTCGGGCTGCCGGTCGATCACTTCGTCGCCGCGACTAACCGCAACGACGTGGTCCCGGAATTCCTCCGCTCCGGCCAATACACGCCGCGCCCCAGCGTCCCGACCATTTCCAACGCCATGGACGTGGGCGCGCCATCTAACTTCGTCCGCATGCAGGCGCTCTTCGGCGGCTCATGGGAAACCATGAAAACCCGCATCGCCGGCATGTCCTTCACCGACGACCAGACGCGCGCCGCCATCCGCACCGTCAAGGCGCTCCACGATTACGAGATCGACCCGCACGGTGCGGTCGGCTGGCTGGCCGCCCAGAAATGGCGCGCCGCCCATCCGGGAAGCGCCACCGTCACGCTCGAAACCGCGCATCCCGCCAAGTTTCTCGATGTCATGGAAGCCGAGCTCGGCCCGAACTGCGTGGAAATCCCCGAGCGCCTCGCCATCCTCGCGCAGCGCGAAAAAGTCGCCACCCTGCTCCCCGCCGACAAGGCGGTCTTCCGCGACTGGCTCACCCGCTGAGGCGCGCATTGCGCCGCCCCCACCATTCCGGCTTGATACTTCGCGGGTAAGAATGAAACCTGCGCCCCCATGTCCGCTGCTGTTCAACACACTCTCGCTGGTCAAGCCACTCTCGAAGGCACCTCTCTCCACACCGGACAGAAGGTCACGCTCACCCTCAAACCCGCGCCGGAAGGTCACGGCTTCAAATTCCGCCGCATCGATTTGCCGGACCAGCCGTTCATCAACGCCTGCGTGGACAAGGTCCAAACCGTCGAGCGCGCCACCACCCTCGCGGAAGGCTCGGTCAAGGTCCACACCGTCGAGCACGTCATTTCCGCCCTCACCGGCATGGGCGTGGACAACGCGCTCATTGAGATGGACGCCAACGAGCCGCCGATCGGCGACGGTTCTTCCCGCCCTTTCGTGGAGCTGATCAAAAAAGTCGGCACGCTCGCCCAAAACGCGCCGCGCAAGGTTTGGGAAATCCGCGAGCCGATCCATCTGGAAACCGGCGACGGCACCATCATCACCATCGTCCCGTGCAAGACGTTCAAAGTCTCCGTCACCAATGTCGGCCCGGAAGGACGCTTCACCCAGTATTTCTCCAGCGAGGTCACTCCCGCCGCCTACGAGAAGGAAATCTGCGCCGCGCGGACCTTCGTTTATTACGAGGACGTCAAGCCGCTGCTCGACAAGGGCCTCATCAAAGGCGGCTCGCTGGAAAGCGCCGTGGTCATCCGCGGCAACGAAATCATGTCGAAGGAATCGATGCGTTTCACCAACGAGTTCGCTCGCCACAAGGCACTCGACCTCATCGGCGACCTGATGCTCGCCGGCATCAAAATCCTCGGCCACGTCATCGCCGTGAAACCCGGCCACGGCCCGAACACGATGATGGCCGCCAAGCTGAAAACCGAATACGCCCGGATGCGCTCGATGGTCCCCGCCCCCGTCTCCATCCCCGACGGCGAGAGCGTGCTCGACATCAACGAGGTGATGAAAATCCTGCCGCACCGCTATCCGTTCCTGATGGTGGACCGCATCGTTGACTGCCTCGGCGACAGCAAGTGCATCGCCGTGAAAAACGTCACCATCAACGAGCCTTACTTCGCCGGCCATTTCCCCGGCCACCCGATCATGCCGGGCGTCCTGCAGCTTGAGGCGATGGCCCAGGTTTCCTCGGTGCTGATGCTCCGCAAGCCGGAGAACAGCGGGAAAATCGGTTATTTCATGAGCGCCGACAGCGTCAAATGGCGGCGTCCGGTTTTCCCCGGCGACACGCTTTTCATCGAGACGGAAATCATCAAGATGCGCGGCTCCATCGGCCAGACGCGCGCCCGCTGCCTCGTCAACGGCGAGGTGGTCTCCGAAGCGGAACTCAAGTTCGCGCTGATGGACCGCTGAGCCGGCACCGCCCGCACTTCAAATTTCCAACGAACCATTTTTCCCGACCATGTCCGAACGCAAGACTCTCGAAGAACGCCACCAGATGTCAGACATCGAGCGGCTCCGCCACTCGTGTGCCCACGTCCTCGCCACCGCCATCTGCCGGCTCTGGCCTGACGTCCAACTCGCCGCCGGCCCGCCGGTGGAGAACGGGTTTTACTACGACATGGATCTCAAGCACCGGATCTCGCCGGAAGATTTCCCGCGGATCGAGGAGGAGATGAAAAAAGTGGTGAAGGACAACGATTCCTTCGAGCGCATCACCGTTTCCCGCGCCGAGGCGCTGGAACTCGCGAAAGCCGGCCGCCTCGGCGCGGTCGCCGACCGGGAGATCGAAAGCATTTTCAAAGTCGATCTCCTCAACGACATCCCGGAAGGCGAGGAAATCTCGATCTTCAAAAACGGCGATTTCTGGGACCTCTGCGCCGGTCCGCACGTCGGCCGCACCGGAAATTGCAAGGCGTTCAAAGTGATGAGCGTCGCGAGCTCGTATTACAAAGGCGACAAGGACCGCCAGTCGTTGCAACGGATTTACGGCACCTGCTTCAAGAACTCCACTGAATTGCTAGAGCACCTCACCCGCCTCGAAGAAGCGAAGAAGCGCGACCACCGCCGCCTCGGCAAGGAGCTCGGGCTATTCCACATCGACGAAATGGTCGGCCAGGGGCTCATCCTCTGGAAACCGAAAGGCGCGCTCGTCCGCCGCTCGCTCCAGGAATTCATCACCCAGGAACTCGACAAACAAGGCTACTCGCAAGTCTTCACCCCGCACATCGGCAAGCTCGATCTCTACCGGACCTCCGGCCATTTCCCCTACTATCAGGAGAGCCAGTATCCGGCCATCGCCGAGCGCGACGTGCTGGAGAAACTCGCCGACGAGGACGCGACCTGCGCCACCCTCATCAACGGTCTGTCAGACGGCAGCTACGAAGGCTATCTGCTCAAGCCGATGAACTGCCCGCACCATATCAAGATCTACGCGAGCGACCATCACTCCTACCGCGACCTGCCGGTTAGGCTGGCGGAGTTCGGCACCGTTTACCGCTGGGAGCAATCCGGCGAGCTCGGCGGCATGACCCGCGTCCGCGGCTTCACCCAGGACGACGCCCACCTGTTCTGCACGCCGGACCAGGTCGCCGCGGAAGTCACCGGCTGCCTCGACCTGGTGAAAAAAGTCCTCAACACCCTCGGCATGCACGAATACCGCGTGCGGCTTTCCCTCCGCGACCCCGAGTCCGACAAATACGTCGGCTCCGCGGAAAACTGGGACAAAGCCGAAGCCGCGCTCCGCGAAGCCGTGCAAACGCTCGGCGTGGACTACACCGAGGAAATCGGCGAAGCCGCGTTCTACGGCCCGAAGATCGACTTCGTCGTCAAGGACGTCATCGGCCGCGACTGGCAGTTAGGCACCGTGCAGGTGGACTACAACCTGCCGGTCCGTTTCGGCCTCACCTACGTCGGCGCGGACAACCAGCCGCACGTCCCGGTCATGATCCACCGCGCGCCGTTCGGATCGCTGGAGCGCTTCACCGGCCTGCTCATCGAGCACTTCGAGGGGACATTCCCCGCCTGGCTCGCGCCCGAGCAAGTCCGCGTCATCCCGATTTCCGAGAAAACCCTCGAAGCCGCCGAAGCCACCGCCGCCAAGCTCGCCGACCTCGGCGTGCGCGTCTCGGTGGACCGGACCAACGACAAGATCGGCGCGAAAATCCGCCTCGCCCGCCTCGACCGCGTGCCCTACATGCTGGTGCTCGGCGCGAAGGAAGTGGAGGACGGCACCGTCTCCGTCCGCCACCGCGACCACGAGGAACTCGTCACGCAACCGCTGGAGGATTTCATCGCCAAGATCACCACCGAGATCAAGGAACGCAGTCTTTGAAGTGATTTCCGCACCACGGCGATCAAGCTAGGGAGAGTCGCGAAAATAGTTTGTATCCCATGACATTTAGGGCTTGTACACCATATCTAGTGGTCGAATCATGCCCGGATGCCTCGCAATCCTAACAAATCCGACTGGTCCGGCGGCCTGCCCGCCTGCATCG
>CAMCCX010000097.1 GCA_945873305.1 Akkermansia muciniphila | reverse complement strand
GCCGCCTGGGTGGCCCGATCAAAATTGCCGCCCAGCTCGTCGGCGGTGTTGGCGAGGTCCTTGAAGGTGAGGAGCTTCGCCTGGGTCATTTGGATCGCATTGCCATCGACTCCGGTCTGCAACTCGATCTTGTCCGCGAGGTTGTTGAGTCGCTCGGCCACCGCGTCGGACTGGTCGCCGAACAGCCCCATCGACTTGGCGATGTTACGGACGCGGGCGTCGGCGGAATTCGCCGCCTCACCCGACAGAATCAGCTTGTAGGTCAACGCTCCAATCGCTGCGCCTGCGGCGGCTACAGCGGCGGCAACAACAGCCGTTCCCTTGGCGACCGATTTCATGGCGCTGCCCATCGAAGCAAAGCCCTTGGAAGCGCCCGACGACATGCCGGCCATTGAGTTCTTCAAGCCGCTGGTTTCCGACTTGGCACTCTTCAACGCGGACTGGAATCCAGCCGTGTTGAGTGTCAGCAGTGCGGTGAGCTTGGCCATCTGGCACTGGGTGACTTGTCAATCGAAGCCGGACTTCCCCTTCACGTTGGCGAAGAAGTAGAGCAGCCGTTTTTCCATGGAACGGCTCTGCACACGGAGCTTCCCGTCAACGCACAGACGCTGGATTCGTCATCGACGCTAATCTCCGTGCTGTCATACCTACTGGAACTGGCAGTATCGTCACCGCAGAAGAGGCCGTGCGAAGCAGAGTCATATCGACTACTTCGCCAAACAGGCGGACGCGAAACAGACGCGAAACAGATCCTCGAAATCCTATCAGGAAAGCGCCACGCTCCAGCGCAAGCCTCAGAAATATCCGCCGAATCAGTAAGCGACGTGTGCAGTCATTCGCCGAAGCCCACCGCCACCCGTCCGAACCCGCGTGCGGGGCGAGCCGGCCCTGCCGGGCGGCGTGAGCTGGCCTTTTCCCATAGCGCGTTGAGCTCGTTCATTTCCGCAGGAAAATCAGTTGTCGTGGTGGTGATGGTGTTGGTTTGCCAAGTCAGGTCCGAAGAAAACTGCGGGAGATACAGCAATGGCGCAAGCTGCGCTCCGGCACGACGGCGCGGGTATTCCAGCACTTCGTAAAACGTCCCGCTTTCCTCGATGAGAGAGAGCTTCGGCAAGCCGAGTCCGGTGCTCACGGGAACCGCCGCGCCGTTTTTCGGATCGAACCCGAAGGCGAATTCAACTAGGTTTTTCATGCCGTCGTGATCGGGGTCCGCGTCCGGACCGGAGATGGCAAGGACATCCTGTTCCCAGTTGTCAAAATGGGCGGCCTGCCACTGGGCGAAGGGGCCGATGGCGAAGGTGAGCGTGTGGACGGCGCTTAATCCCGTGGGATTCGTCTGGCCCGGCCCGATGAATGCGGACGCCTTGATCCGCACCTTGTGGATGCCGGGTCTGCTGAAGCCCCAGTTCATGTGAGTGTGGGTGCCTTCAGCGTAGTAGTAATCGTTCACCACACCCGTGTCATAGGTGGACATCCAGACTTTCGGCGTGGAGCCGGAGGTGGTCCACAGGGAGAAATACGAGACGGTCCCCGGCGGCGGCGTGTAGCCATCGAGTGAGATTTTGATCCATGGACGGGCCGTGGTTTGAGAAACACGGAGATCACTTGGAATGTAACTTCCGAACGTTCCGGCGTTTTGGTTGTTTTCCAAACCCGGCCACGACTCGCCAATTCCGGGCGTACCTTGCACGGCAATCCACAGCGGTTGACCTGCAGGCACACCGGTAAACGCAAACGCGGCGGAAGCTGGTTGTGTGAACCGGGCACCGGAGTTTGCCGGATTTCCAGCGACGTAGGGTTTGTCGGAAAGCGGGAATGACACGTCAGGTGTTTCATGGGCGATCTCGCCGTTGCTGTCGGTGACCGCCTGACAGGTCCAGACACCGGGTGTTTCCCAGCGCCAGCGGACGTCCACGTGTTCTCCGATGGGGATGAGGCCCGCATGGAGTTGGGATGCGGCGGTAACAATTAGTGTTAGAATGAATGGTTTCATTGGAGTCCGGGAACGCCCGGTGGTTTGGCGATGTTGAGTCCTGCGTCGATCTTGCGTTTGACTTCGATGGCGGAAATGGATTCGACCCGGCCATCGACATAGAGGTAGTTCGAGCGGCCCTTGATTCTGTCGGTCTTGCTGCCGCCGAAACGGCCGGGAGAAATATCCCCCGCCAGCGAAGCCCAGGACGACCATTGGTTCGAGTGGGTGTGGTCATTGCCAGGCCCTGTGCCAGTGTTGTCCGAGCAGATGAAAGCGATGATCGTGCGCGATGGCTCGGGAATGGAGGACACGCGGTTCAAGGCCGGGCCGGTCGGTTCACCGAAGGGGTCGGTCTCCGGCACGAAGATATAACTGTTGAGGATATAGCTCGTGCCTTTCGCCTTGAGGCGTTCCTTCTTCTTCGGATCTTCCGGGCAGACCCGTGTGTTCTCGAAATCCCCAAGAGAGGTTTCCAATTGATAGAGCCATGCGCCGTCAAGATCGGTCGAGTGGGTGGTCTCGGGAAATTGCCCGTCGTGATCCGAGGCATACAGATGCAGGGCCGTGCCGATGTTTCTAAGGTTGCCCATGCAGGCGGCTTGCCGGGACGAGGTAAGAGCGGCGCGCCCCCCGAGCACTCCGAGGGTGGCGAGCGTGGCAATGACCGCGACGACCACCAGCAGCTCGACGAGTGTGAAGCCGCTTGGGTGACGTGTATTGGATCGATTTCTCATAATGAGTGGCTTTAAACCGCCGTCGCTTGCCGCGCCCAATTCGGAAATGGATCGGGAAGTTGCGACCATGAGGAGGGTCCCCGGCGGAACTCCTCATCGGTGAGGAGGGCCTCGTCCAACATCGCTTCAAGGGCATCCCGATCCAGTCCCTGTCCGATGAGGACGATTTCCTGTCGGCGGTCGCCCCAGGGATTCTCCCAGACGCGTTTGAGTGCGGCAGCTGAATCAGGATCGGCCGGGCGGTCTTCCGCATGGATGGCGGCCCAGAAGTGCCCTGCACACTGGTTTCGAGCAACCGCTCCTGCCTGCGACCAGAAGCCGGCGAGGTCCGGGCGTGAAGCCAGCCAGAAGATGCCTTTGGAGCGGATGACACCGGGCCATTCATGGGCGAGTAGTTGATGGAACCGAGCCGGATGAAACGGACGGCGGCGCTGATAGATGAAGTTGGAAATGCCATATTCCTCGGTTTCCGGCGTGTGGTGGACAAGAGAATCCATCCAACCCGGCGTTTTCTCGGCCTCGGACAGGGAATAAAGCCCGGTATTGAGAATCAGGCCTGGATGCACCTCGCCATGGCTCGTTTCGAGGACCTTCGCCTTCGGATTGAGTGAGCGCACCATGCCCGTGACGGTCGCGAGCCATTCCTCGCTCACGCAGTCCGCCTTGTTGACGATGATGATGTTGGCGAACTCGATTTGATCGGTTAGGAGATCGACGAGGGTCCTCTCATCCTCCGGGCCTACCTCCTGATCGCGGTCCTTGAGTTGCTCGGTGCTGCAATAGTCGCGCAGAAAGTTCGGAGCATCGACCACGGTGACCATGCAGTCGATCCGGGCGAGATCGGAAAGCGAGCGGCCTTGTTCATCGGTGAAGGTGAAGGTTTCCGCGACGGGCATCGGCTCGGAGACGCCGGTGGATTCGATGAGAAGCGCGTCAAAGCGGCCCTCCTTCGCAAGCCGCGTCACTTCCAGCATCAAATCCTCGCGCAGCGTGCAGCAGATGCAGCCGTTGGACATTTCCACCATCTTTTCCTCGGTGTGGGAAAGCGCCGCATCACCCCGTCGGAGGGTCTCGGCATCGACGTTCACCTCGCTCATGTCGTTGACGATCACGGCCACCTTCAAGCCCTCGCGGTTTTTCAGGATGTGGTTGAGGAGGGTGGTTTTTCCGGCACCGAGGAAGCCGGAGAGGACGGTGACGGAGAGTTTGCGGTCGGCATTCATGTTAGGAGGTGTGTTGGAGTTTCAAAGAGAGAGTTTGAATGGTGAGACGCGGGTTTCATCTCGGAAGCTGGCGAGCAGGGATTTCTCGTTGAGTCCCGGGCCAATAAAAACGGCGGCAGGTTCCATGCCTTCCTGCGCGCGGACCTTGATGATTCTGGGTGATTCGAATGGATCGTCGGTGCGGTTGAAGTAACACATTTCCCGGTCGGAAATGCGGGCTAGTCCCTTCACACGGAGGATGTCCCGTGGGAGTGCCTGGAGCCATTGGCGGAGGCCTTCCTCGCTCATCAAGGGAGGCTCCAGTTGCACGGTCACATGGTGGTGGGCGTGTGGAATGGGATCGCTGGTGTTCGGCGTTGGCAGGGTTTCCGCAGCAGTTTCATGCAGCAGGAGATCGATGAAGGAGTCCGTGTCGAGCCGTGGGGCGCGGGGATTCAGTTCTAGCAGGTCGTCGCGGAGGCGTTGTTTTTGTTTGTGGGTGGCGGTTTCGCTGCGGTTCGTTAGGATGGCACTGGCGGTGCGGACTTGGGCGCGTTCGGTGTGTTTGTCTCCGGGGAGCCAGCGTTTACCCCAGCGGGATTCGTTGATGACGGTGACCTGGAGAATGGAACCGAGGACATCACGCAGGGCGGCGGTGAGCGTGAGGGTTTCGATGAGGCGATAGGGATCGGTGGTGCCATTGGCTTCGATGATGATGAGCGGGCGGATGGACACGGGCACGCGGAGGATGGCGTCAATCAGACTCCCGGTGTCATCGCAACAGACGCAGCCTGCGGCGAGGCCTTGAATTTCCGCGCCGAGGCCTTTGAGGGTGAAAGCGTCGATGGCTGCGTTGAGAAAATCATTGAGGAGGACATAGGGAGCGCGTGGGCCGGGGATGAGTCGTGGGATCAGCTCGCGGATGAATGTGGTTTTCCCGGCACCGAGGAAACCAGCAACGATGAGGACGGGAATGCGCTCGGAGGACGGGGTCATGCGGTTAGGCTTCTCAATGGACGGATGAGATGAATGAGCTGGCAGACGGCCAAGGCGGCGACGTGGACGAGGACAATGCAGGGGCCTGTGGGGAGGTTGAGCGTGGCGGAGGCGGCGATGCCTACGGGAGGGGCGGCAATACCTAGCAGAAGTGCAACCAGGATGAGGTTTCGAAAGCTGGAAGACGCGATGCGGGCAGCGGCGGCGGGCATGACGATGAGGGCGCTGAGCAGGAGGGCACCGAGCATTTTGAGGCCGACGGCCACGGTGGCGGCGACAAGCAGGGAGAATGCGTAATGGAGCAACGCGGGCCTGATGCCGCGGGAGCGCGCAAGTTCGGGATCGAGAGTGGCGAGAGTGAGCGGGCGGAGTTGGGTGAGGAAAAACACGAGCACTGCGGCAGCGAGGATGGCTTGGTGGACGATGTCGGCGGGGCCGTTCGCGTAGATGCTGCCGAAGAGCAAACCTTCGAGCATGCGGTGTTTCCCGAGCAGAGAAATAAGGATCACTCCGAGGGCGACGCTGCCAGTGAAGGTGAAGGCGGTGATGGTATCGCGGGAAAGCGGCGTGCGCTGGGACAGCCAGCCCATGCCGAGCGCGAGCAGGCAGGAGAAGATGAGGACATAGATCGTGGGATCTATTTTCCAGCCGGTCCAGGCGTCGATCATGAATCCGAGGGCGACTCCGGTGAGGGCGGAGTGGGCGAGTGCATCACTGAAAAAAGCCATGCCGCGCAGGTTGACGAATACACCGAGCAGGGCGCAAGTGGGACCTAATAGAAGACCTGACACCAGCGCGTAGCGAATGAAGTCGTAACGGAACAGCTCGATGAAGTGCATGAGGATGTGTCTCAGGCTACCGCGAGCAGCGGAGCGTCAAGCGTGAGACGGCGGGTTGACAGGCCGTCGAGGAAGGATTCGTCGTGGGAAACGACGATGAGGGTGAGCGAGTGCTCTTGGTGAAGATGAAGCAGGAGTTGCTTGAGGCTGGCGGCGGCGGCAGGATCGAGGTGGTTGGAGGGCTCGTCTAACAATAGAAGTGCCGGATCATCGAGAAGAGAGGCGGCGATGCGGACGCGCTGGAGTTCGCCTCCGGAGAGCGTGCCGAGCGGGCGGGCGGCGAGGTGGGAGATCCCGAGGCAGTCGAGCTTTCCGCAGATGCCATGGCGGAGCTTGCGCGGGATGCCGCCGATCCATGGGATGCGGCTGTGGCAGTTGATCGCGAGAAACTCGGAGGCGGTGAGCGGGAAATTCCGATCAATCGGCGCGTGTTGCGGGACGTAGCCGGGTTTCCGGGCGAGTCGGTGGCGTACGATGCTGCCGCAGACGGGGCGATGGATGCCGACGAGGGCCTTGAGCAAGGTGGTTTTCCCGCAGCCGTTCGGCCCGCTGATGCCTAACAGTTCGCCGCGATGAATGGCGCAAGAAAAAGCGGTGAGCACCTGGCGCGTGCCGTGGCGCAAGGTGAGCGAGTGGGATTCGAGAAGCGGTGAATCGGTAGTCATGGGGCGAAGGCGGCGCGCAGGGATTCGAGGTTTTTTCTCATGCCCTTGAGGTAGGCATCCGGGCCGGCTTGGCCGACTTCCAGAGTATCAAGCGTGGAAACGCGCGCACCTGCTTCGGTAGCCACGCGCTGGAGCAATGCTGGCTCGTATCCGGTCTCGGCGAAGAGGACTTTCACGCCGGCGGCATGGATGCGCTCGATGAGTGCGGCGAGCTCCGCCGGAGCGGGATCGCGCTCGGGAAACTCGGCAATGTAGCCGATAGATTCCAGTCCGTAGCGTTTCGCGAGATAGGGAAAGGCATCGTGGAAGGTAACGAGTTTCTTGGACGCTAGCGGACCGAGGACGCGTTGGAAATCGGCGTTGAGTTCGCGGAGCTTGGCGATGTAGTCGGCGGCGTTTTTTTGATAGGTTCCGGCACCCTCCGGATCCGCGGCGACGAGTGCGTCGCGCAGGGTTTCCACCTGGCGGATGGCGATGACGGGATCAAGCCAGAGATGCGGGTTCGGTTCGCCGGAGGATGAATCGGACGCGCCGAAAACAGGCGGGTTGGCCATGAGTTCGACGCCGATTGATAGATCGACCTTCTTCAGATCCTTCTTCGCGGAATGGCGGACAAGATCATCAAGCCACGGTTCCATGCCCGCGCCGTTGAAGACAAGGACATCGGCCTTGGCGATGCGTTCCATGTCCGCCGGGCGCGGAGAGAAGCCGTGGGCGCCGACATCACCTGAGACGATGGATTCCACGATGGCAAGATCCCCGGCGATGGAGGCGGCGTGGGCGTGGACGGGGAGGAAGGTGGCGAGGACACGGAGTTTCCCGGATTCATCGTTTTTGTTAGATAAATCATCCGGCTTGCAGGCAGCGAACAAAACGATGGCTGGGAGGCAAAGGAAGAGGCGGCGTTTCATCTTGTTGCTTCGGGGTTGAGTGAATGGATGGCGATTTTGCCTGATGCGGTTCCATAGGCGAGGTGGAGGCCGTCCGGGGACCAGCGCACGGCGGTGATTTCCTGATCTTCGCGCGCGATCAGAGCGGGTCCATCCGAGTGGTGCGGGAGCCAGAGGAGGACGAAGCCGTCGCGCGCGCCGGAGGCGAGGTAGGGACCGTCCTTGGGGAAATCGAGGGCGGTGACTTCTTTGAGGTGGCCGTAGAGTTGGTGTGGCTTCGCACCGCGCGGGCCGTTTTTTCCATAACATGGCCAGACGGTGATGACCGGGCTGCCGCTGAGGGCGAGCCATGGGAGATCAGGGGTGCCGCCGTTTTGCCAGGCAAAGGCTTTGATCTTGGTCTCGAAGCCTTGGATGTAGAGTGGATCGCGTTTTTTCAGATCGTAAAGGTGGACCGAGGGAGTCTGGTCGCTGGTGACGACCCAGCGACCATCGGGACTCCAGGTGGTGAGCACGGCGGCGACGCCATCGTCGATGCGGGCGAAGGGTTTCGTTTCGCCAAGCCGCCACATGCGTGCGCCGCCGTCGCTGGCGGTGGCGAGTTGATCTAACAAAACAGGATGCCA
Source organism: Akkermansia muciniphila (assembly GCA_945873305.1). Classification (GTDB taxonomy): domain Bacteria; phylum Verrucomicrobiota; class Verrucomicrobiia; order Verrucomicrobiales; family Akkermansiaceae; genus Luteolibacter; species Luteolibacter muciniphilus_D. Next base: position 3,384 of record CAMCCX010000097.1, on the reverse strand, counting down.
GATGAGATCGGTGACCGTAGAGCGGTGATCGTCGATGATGCGTTTGGTTTCGAGCGTGGTGGCATCGATGACATGCACGTTCTTGCCGACGGCGGCTGCGATGAGCGAGCCATTGGCATTCCATGCACAACGCTCGGTCCAGCCGCGTGGGAGTTGGAGTTCGCGGGAATTGCCGCTGGGAATTTCGTGGAGGCGTAGCATGCCGTCTTGGCCGAAGGTGGCGAGAGTGTGGCCTCGCGGGTGCCATGCGAGGCTGCCGTTGCCGCCGAGGTGGAACGGGAGGTCGATGATCTCGCCTTCTGCTAGATCGAACAGCTGGGGTTTGCCGGTGCTTGGTAAAGCGGCGAGGTGGGTGCCGTCGGGCGACCAGCGGAGGTCGAGGGCGTATTCGGCGAGGTCTGCCGTCCAAGCGAGTGGCAGCAGGTCGGCGGCGGAGCGGATTTCGATTTCCTCCTCTTCCAGTGCATCGGGGTCGGTCAGGCGAGGCATTTGCGGAAGGATTGGTTGAGTGAGTCGCGGTCGAGATCACGGCCGATGAAGACGAGGGAGGTGCGGCGCGGTTTGTTTCCCCATGGGCCGCCGTCTGCGGGATCAAGCAGCATGTGGACGCCTTGGAAAATGAAGCGGTTCGGGTTTCCACGGATTGCGAAGACACCTTTCATCCGGTAGATGTCGGTGCCCCGCTCGCGGAGAAGTTTGGAGAGCCAGGCATCGAGTTTTTTAGCATCGCACTCGCCATCGACCTCGATGCCGACGGAGCTGACGGCTTCGTCGTGGGTATGGTCCGGTTTGTAGGATGCGGCGATGGGCGGATGGAGCTCCTCAGAGCCTGCTAGAAATTTCAGTCCAAGTTCCTCCGGATAGTGCTGGGTGAAGATGGCGAGAGGACCGGATGCATCGACCTTGCAAGTCCATTGCATGGGACCGTCGTTGAGAACGAGGTCGTAAGGGATACGATCCGCAGATAGAACGCTGCCGCTGGCCGCTTCGATGGCTTTGTGAGAGAACGCGCGAACGGCGATTTCACGGGCGAACGCGAGTGATTCGTCGTCGGTTCCGTTCACGGGAATGATGACCGCCGTCATGGATGGGTCCGGATTTTGCGAAGCGGCGAGGGTGAGCGTGCCGGCGGGTGCCTCAAGGATGCCGCCCCATTCGAAGGGGTATTCGGGATCGAGGAAACGCGCATCAATGCCGATGGCGCGGTCGAGATTGAAGCCGCCTATGTCGAGCACGCTGGCAATCGGGACGTTCGCGTTCTGGCAGCGCTGGAGTTTCGCGACGCCGTTGATGGCTTTGATGCGAGCTTCGAGCGCATCGAGTTCGGCGGCGGTGACGAGGTCGGTTTTGTTGAGCAGGATGGAATCGGCGAAGGCGATTTGTTTGACCGCCTCTTCGCTGGAATCGAGATGGAGTGGGATGTGGCGGGCATCGACGAGTGCGACGATGGCATTGAGGGTGAGCTTGTCCTTCATTTCGTCATCGACGAAGAAGGTCTGAATGACAGGGCCGGGATCGGCGAGGCCGGTGGTTTCTATCAGGATGTGATCGAACTGGTCGCGGCGTTTCATCAGGCTACCGATGATGCGGATGAGGTCGCCGCGCACGGTGCAGCAGATGCAACCGTTGTTCATTTCGAAGATCTCCTCGTCGGCGTTGATGACGAGCTCGTGATCGATGCCGATCTCGCCGAATTCGTTTTCGATCACGGCGATACGGAGGCCGTGGTTTTCGGTAAGGATGCGGTTGAGCAGGGTGGTCTTGCCGGAGCCGAGGAAGCCGGTAAGGACGGTAACGGGGAGCTTGGATGTCATGATTTAACGAGTAGTTTCGGACGTGGAGGATTGCCGACAGCGGCAAGTTCCCACCAATTCAGCGCGAGAGTGGGTGGCAGCCAGGGTTTGCCTTTTGGTAGGTGCTTGAGGGCACGCCAGCAGCCGGAGCGCCATGCGGCACCGTGGGTTTCGAGAATCCATTGCTCGTAGGCGATCAGCCAGCGGAGGAACGGGAGGAATGCCTGCCAGCGCTCCTCTACCGTTCCAGCCTCCCCATGTTCGCGACCGGGAACGGGAGACTGCGAGCCACTCCAGAGTTCGATGCGACCGCGATCGCGGCAAAACACGCTGCCGGTCACTCCCAGCGGCGGGGCCCATGAGGCAACGGCCCCGTGGAGTTCGATCAAGCCGTTTTCCCATTGCATCGAGTAGCAGCTCGTGCCGGTCAGTCCGGGCGATGGGCTTCGTTTCAAGCCGAAGCTCAGCAGCGTGTTTCCCTCCGGATGGCGGACATCATGCCCCCAGAAGACCATCTGCTGGGCAAGTCCGCGGGCGGCGTCACTCAGAAATACCGGAGATGGAGTGGTCACGCTGGGCACGCCCTTAAGATTCACAAACGCAAAGGACTTGCAACAAAAACGAAATAATAATTGCACAAGACTTGCGTTTAATGTTTTTTTGCCGTGCCACACCTCATCAAATCACGAACAACACCATGAAACTAAAATCACTACTCACCCTCGGATTGATTCTGCCCATTTCCACGCAAGCGGCCTCGCTCCTGACCGGCGGCCACATGGACGGCCCTGCATTTGGCTACGTGTCAAATGCCGACGTCTTACTGGATCCGCTGCTCACTCAGGGCTTCGAGCCCCACTACCACAACCACGGTGACCCGGACGCGGCAGTGGTGGACGGCGTGGCGCAATCTGCCGAATCGGAATACGCGCCGGGCGATTTGATCGTCGTGGTGCCCGAGCTTTCCGTGACGACTTCGAGTTCAATCAACTACTACTGGCTGCCGGAAACTGAACTGGATGCATCGGCCAACGGGACCCCCTTCCTCGGTATCGGCATCGAGGAATTGGTGCCGGGCGATTGGATTGGCGGGACGGTGAGTTTGAAACTGCTGAGCATCAGCGGCCCCGGCGACTTCCTTCTGTGGCAGGACGATGGATTCGGCGGAGCCAACATGTTTTTCGATTCCGCAGGAGATTCCTTCACCCTCGCCGCAGGTTCCCACACGCACTACAACTGGGGTTTCACGGAAAAAGGAATCTACGAGCTGGAGTTCGAAATTTCCGGCAACCACGTCGATGACGATTTCCAGAGCGCATCCGGACTTTATACCTTCCAAGTCATCCCGGAGCCGACAACGACACTGCTTGGTGCTTTTGGAGCATTGGCACTGCTGCGCCGCCGTCGCTGATTTCCCAAAACAGCCCTTGGATGCGTCCGATGACATGCCGGCCATCGAGTTTTTCAAGCCGCTGGTTTCCGACTTGGCAGTCTTCAACGCGGACTGGAATCCAGCCGTGTTGAGTGTCAGCAGTGCGGTGAGCTTGGCCATCTGGCCACGGGTGGCATGTCAATCGAAGCCGGACTTCCC
>CAMCCX010000096.1 GCA_945873305.1 Akkermansia muciniphila | reverse complement strand
GGTTCTCACCGCGATTGACTGTCTGTCTCTCGGTCGCCCTCCGTCGTGGCGACGGGCGGAACCTATTCCGCCACCGCGACGCGGGTCAATCCATTTTGTGGAGTTTTTTGAAAGTTTTTGCCGGATATGCACAACTCGCTGATTATGAGGTATTAAATCCCGTAATTTTTACAGCGGCATCAGCCGCCACTCCTGTTTCCTTAAAAATTCTTGGTGAAGTGACCCTCAAATCACCCGGTCAGGTCGGCTGGAGACCGGCACAATTTGACCTTTAGCCTTGGATAAATTGATTTGAATGACGACGGTATTGGCGATGCCAAACCTTGTTCGCGTTGAGCCGATCGCGCTTTTGCCCACTCAAGCCGGGTGTGCTGTCTTTCTGGGAGACGGCAAGAAGAGTATCGTATTTTACATCGATCCCGGTGTGGGAGCCTCGATCAACCTTTCTCTGAGTTCCCAACTCCCGGCACGCCCGCTGACACATGATTTGTTTCTGCTCGCTCTGGAGGCGTTCGGGGCGAGGATCTCGCGGGCTGTTATCGTGCGGATGGAGCAGGAAGTTTATTATGCCCGGCTGATTATAGAGGCCGAAAACGAGATCATGCAGCGAAAGATCGTCGAACTGGATGCTCGTCCTTCCGACTGTTTGGCGTTGGCAGTTCGGTGCGGAGCTCCATTTTATGTGGTCAAAGAGCTTTGGGACCGACTCGATGACATGAGTCGCGTCCTCGAAGACATGCAAAGACAAAGTGGCACGGAAGAAGGTGACGCGACCGATTCAGGAATTCTGTGAGATCCTGTAAATCTTCTATTGCGGCAATCGCGGACGGTTTTAAAATACCGCCCCATGACAACGATATCGAGCCCTTCCCTTCCCGCTTACTTTCACGAGGAGATTTTGCTTCACCCCGAAAAGCGTGAGTTCCCGCCGTTCGATCTCGTTCGTCTTCTTGGCACCGTGTTCGCGCCCACCCAAGGGTGCCGGGTTTGCATTCTAATCGATTTCGACCATCCGGAAGAGCTGATCAGAAATTACGCATTCCTTGATCGTGAGGGGTTTCAGGTCCAGAAGAACGCCCATAAGTATTTCTACCACGGCCTACAAAACGGGGCTCTCGACGAGCTTGGAATGACCGGAGGCGAGATGTTCGCCTACCGGTGCACCCATGGCTCAAACCTTGATCTGGCAGATGATGTTTGGGACACGAAGGGAGCCAAACTCTCGCTGGATGCCGACATCTATCCGAACTACGACTTGATTCTGTGCATCTCCACATTCTCCGCCACGGCTCCACTTACAGCCAAGTGCAGGGAATATGGTTTCCGTGGCGCCACGCTACACGGGCTCAACGATGTGATCCTCAATTCCGGCCTTGCCGTGGACTATCACGAGGTGTCGGAGGACACGGAGCGCCTGCGCGTGGCGTTGACGAAAGCCGACTCTATCGAAATCGACTTCACCCTTGAAGACGGCCGAGTCTTGACGGCATGGCTCGGTCTGAATGCCCAGGAAGCCCAGAAGTCCCACGGTCTCTGCCTCGGAAAGACTCCGGACATCGCGAATCTTCCCGCCGGCGAGGTTTACTTCGTGCCCGCCGACGCCAACGGCCAGTTTCCAATGAAATACGAAGACGGAACGCTGGGCGTGCTAGAGGTTAAAAACCGCTGCATCATCCACTCCACGCTGATCCAAGGAGACCAAGCGACTATCGACGCGCACAACGCCCGTCTGGCCGATGATCCCATGACCGGCACGCTCGGCGAGCTCGGCTTTGGGACACAGGTGCTGCCGGTTTCAGGAGCGGACATCCAGGATGAAAAGGTGCTCGGCACCTGCCATCTGGCGACCGGCCGCGACGACCATCTCGGCGGTGACATCCTGCCGAGCATGTTCAAGAAGCATGAGAATTCGACTCACGACGACATCCTGTTCGCACCGCACAAGACACCCAATTTCAACATCAGCCAAGTGCGCATGAATCGCGGGCAGCAGCAGGAAATCCTCATCGAGAACTTCCGGCCCGCGCGCTATCTAATCGACGCGCTGGCGGCTGGACGCTGAGCACGGTGCCCGATGATTCCGTATTTCGGTGCGAACAGCAGCGAACCTGCGAACAGCAGCGCCTGCACCAGCACGATGCAGGCCCCGGTGGACGCGTCGATGTGATAGCTGGTGAAAATCCCTATCACGGTGGAGCCCACGGCCGCGGCGACCGCGATGGCCAGCATCCGGTCGAAGCGATCCGTCCAGAGGTGGGCGATGCTGCCTGGCGTCACCAACATGGCGACGACCAGGATGATGCCCACCGCCTGAAGCGAGACGACGATGGCAAGCGACAGCAAGCCGAGCAGCAGATAATTCAGAAACCGATCCGGCAGCGCCATCACCCGCGCCTGGCCGGGGTCGAAGCAGATCAGGAGCAAGTCGCGCCGCAGGGCGAGCGTCACGCCGAGCACCACTCCGCCGAGCACCAGGGATTGCCAGAATTGGGAGTGCGTGATGCCGAGGATGTTTCCTAACAAAATATGATCCAAGTGCATGTCCGATGGCGTCCGGCTGAAAAGCACCAGCCCGAAGGCAAACAATCCGGTGAAAACCACGCCCATGACCGTGTCCTCCTTGATCCGGCTGTTTCGTTTGATGAAGCCCGTGCTAACGGCGCAAAACAGCCCCGCCACGAAGGCTCCGATCGCGAGCGGCAGTCCGGCGATGTACGCGAGCACGATCCCCGGCAGCACCGCGTGGGAAATGGCATCGCCCATCAGCGACCATCCCTTCAGGATTAGAAAACACGACAGCACCGCGCACAGAGCCGCGACCATGGCTCCGACTAGCAGCGCGTCGCGCATGAAAGCCTCTTGCAGCGGTTCGAAAAAATCCATCATGACGCGGGCGAGGTGGCCGCGCGTGCAAGGCGGCGTTGAGAGGCGAGCATGCCGTGTTTCGGCGCGAAAAGAAACGCCGCGAGAAATACCAGCGTCTGGAGCGTGACAATACAACCGCCCGTCGCGCCGTTGAAAAAGTAACTGCCGTAGGCCCCCGCCAGCGAGGTGGCGACTCCCATCGAGGATGACAACCAAAGCATTTTCCCGAAGCGATCCGTCAGCAAATAAGCAGTTGCGCCGGGCGTGACCAGCATAGCCACCACCAGGCAGGCGCCTACGGCTTGCAAGGCGGCGACGGCGGTGGCGGCAAGCAGCGCGAGCAAGATGACATGCAGCCCGGAGGCCGGAAGCCCGAGCGTGCGGGCTTGGTTCGGATCGAAGCAAAAGAGCATCAAATCCTTCCATTTCAAGCCCAGCACCAGCAGCGTGACCGTGCTGATAGCCAAAACCTGCCAGATATCAGGATCGGAAATGCCGAGGATATTTCCCAGCAGGATGATTTTCAAATCCACCCGCGCCGGGAACAGCGAGATGAGCAACAGGCCCAGCGCGAAGTAAGCGGTGAAGACGATGCCGATGGTGGCATCCTCCCGGATGCGGCTTTTCACTTTGATGAATGCCATGGTCGCCGCTGCTAACAAACCAGCGACGAACGCGCCCAGCGCGAACGGGAGGCCGAGGATGTAAGCGAGCGCCACACCGGGCACAACCGCGTGGGACAGGGCGTCCCCCATCAACGACCAGCCCTTGAGAGTCACGAAGGATGATAGAAATCCACACACGCCGCCGATCAGCGCACTGACCCCGATGGCGCGCAGCATGAAGTCGTAGTGAAACGGCGTCAGCAGTAACTGGATGAATTCACTCATGCTCTTCGGATCGCTGTTTCAACAACTCCTCGTGCTCGCCGCGATCCTTGTATTCGAGGTGGCCGTCCTTGCCGAAAATGAGCGGGCGCTCATCATCGGTGAGGATACTAACCGCCCGACCGTCATGATCCTGGATGGTGGATTGATCGAACTTGAACTGCCGCAGCACGCCGCCGAAAGCCGCCGCCAGATTTCGCTCGGTGAAGACTTGGGAAGTCGGACCATACGCCAGCACGGTGCGGTTGATGAGCACCACCTGGTCGCAGAATTCCGGGACGGTTCCCAGATTGTGAGTGGAGACGAAAATGATGCAGCCCTCGGCGCGGAGCTCGCGGAGCAGGACGATGATGGCCTCCTCGGTCTTCACATCCACGCCGGTGAAAGGCTCGTCGAGCAGGATCAAGCGCCCGCCCTGGGCCAGCGCGCGGGCGAGGAAAACCCGCTTTTTCTGCCCGCCGCTCAGCTCGCCGATCTGGCGGTCCCGGAACTCCCACATCGAGACCCGGCGCAGGCTTTCCTCGACCCTCGCCTTGTCGATCGCGCCGGGGATTCGCAGGAAATTCATCGCGCCGTAGCGGCCCATCATCGCCACGTCCCAGACGCTAACGGGAAACTGCCAGTCCACTTCCTCCGCCTGCGGGACATAGGCGACGAGGTGCTGCTTGAGCACGGCGCTGACCGGCAGCCCGTTGATTTTCACGCTGCCGGACTTCGGTTTCACGAACCCCATGATGCTCTTGAACAGCGTGGATTTCCCGCTGCCATTCACGCCGACAAGGGCGCAAATCGTGCCGCCTTCGAGGTGGAACGAAGTATCGTGCAGGGCGAGATGCCCGTTCGGATAGGCCACGGAAACGCCTTCGACGTCGAGCTGCGGGAGATTTTGCTGCGTGCTCATTTCGGATTGAGGAATCCTTTCACAATCGTGTCGGCGTTGCTCTCCAAAAGTTTCAGATAGGTCGGTGCCGGACCGTCCGCGGCGGTCAGCGAGTCCACGTAAAGCACGCCGCCGTAACGGGCTCCGGTTTCCTTGGCGACCTGGCGGGCGGGCTTGTCGCTGACGGTGCTCTCGGAGAAAATCACCGGAATCCGGTTCCCCCGCACGCCGTCGATCACGCTTCGCACTTGCTGGGGCGTGCCTTGGGCGTCGGCGTTGATCGGCCACAGATAGAGCTGCTTGAGGCCGTAGTTGGCGCAGAGGTAGGAGAAAGCGCCCTCGCTGCTAACAAGCCAGCGTTGCTCTTCCGGGATGGCGGCGAGTTTTTGACGGATCGGTTCGTCGAGCGCCTTGATTTTCGCGGTGTAGGCGGCGGCGTTCGTGGAGTAAACCGCCTCGTTGGCGGGGTCCATTTTCACGAGCGCGCGGCGGATGTTTTCCACGTAAATCACGGCGTTCGCGGGTGACATCCAGGCGTGGGGATTCGGCTTGCCGGAGTAGGGCCCCTCGCCGATGCCGATGGGCGTGATGCCCTCCGTCAGCACCGCGCCGGGGACGTCCTTCACGTTGGTGAAAAACTTCTCAAACCACAGTTCAAGGTTCATGCCGTTCCACAACACGAGGTCCGCGCCCTGCGCCTTGACGATGTCTTTCGGAGTCGGTTCGTAGCCGTGGATTTCAGCGCCCGGCTTGGTGATCGACTCGACTTCCGCCGCGTCCCCGGCGACCTCGCGGGCCATGTCGGCGATGATGGTGAAACTCGTCACCACCCGTTTTTTCCCGGAAGTAGACGCCTTTTTCGCCCCACCGCAGCCGGCGGCGAGCATGGCGCACAACCCGGCCGCGAGCAGGAGCACGCTTCTGCGGGCAACACGTTTCATGGGCGTATCGATGTCAGGTTTCGGATTCGCATCAATGTAGAATTTTAGATGAGGCTAATTTTTCGGTCAAAACTTCATTCCTCATCCTTAAAAAGCTCACTCGTCCAGAATCTGCAGCCGCACCGGCGGCTTCAGCGGAATGCCTTCCTCGACGTCCCCGAGATCGAGGCTGTCGAGCACGTTGGTGTGGCGGCGGACGAGCCCGGGCTCGGATGAGGTGGCCGCGAAACTCGGAACTTCGATGTGATAGGGATCGTCGCCGATGAGCACCGGCTCCTTCGGGCGGACCGGCACGGCGTCGAGCGCGGGCATGTTGAGGATGGCCATTTCAGGGATCACGCCCTCGCTGACAGCGCCGGAATGGAGGGTGCAAAACGGCAGGTTTTCCGTGCCCTTGCGGAAATACTCGGACATCGCCGTGGACCGTGAGCGGACTTTCCCGGAACTGATATCCTCGACGTGCTCTTGGCAAAACTGGGTCGCGCGCTGGCCGGAAGTCGCACAAACCGGCACCTCGATCACACTGGCCGGGGCCGACAATCCCCCGCCGCCGAACGACGGGGCCGCCGCGTTCATGGCGGCCTGCCAGACCGGCATCGCGAGGTCCCGGCTGAAGGCTCCCGGATAGATCGGCTCGCCACTGCCCGTCAGAAATCCCGTCCAAACCCCGCAGGTGATCCGCTTGTTATAACCGATGAACCAGCTATCCGAGAAGCCGTAGGTGGAGCCGCCTTTGCCCGCCCCGCTGAACGGCTTTTCGACCAATCCGCCGAGAACGCCCTTCGAGCTGCCGCGGTAAAGCGAGCCAGCCATCATGCTGTGGACTTGCCACGCCGTTGCAGCGTCGATGACTTGGTGCGACTCCTTCGGCTGGCGCTGGCGGCGATAGACCACCCGCCCCGCCGCGTTCTCGACGCGGTCCAGATAGACCAGTTTTTCAGGCCCGGACATCCCGCCGAGGGGAAATGTCGTCATCGCCCGCACCGCTTGTTTCATCGAGACTTCTTCGAAACCGACCGCGAGCCGCGGCAGCAATTCCGCCTTCTGCAGCGGCAGGCCGAAGGCGACGCTGGTATCGACGACGCGCTGCAAGCCCGCAGTCCCGGCGAAGCGCACCGTGGCGGCGATCTTGGAATTCTCCAGGGCCTCGCGCACCGGGATCCTCCCCGCGTACGTCGGCGACGGGACTTCCATCCCCCACTCGCCGAGAATCCCTTCCTGCCCGCCCACCATCACCGTGCGGTTGTCCATCGGCTCGTCCTCGATGAGCGACGCTGGCGTCTGGCCGCCGCTCAGGCCGGCCGCGTAGATGTAGGGGAAAAACGCGGTGCCTAACGGGCGCTTGCCGAGCTCGATGAAATCGTAGGGAACTTGCGCGTAGTCGCGCCCGCCGACGTGGGCGAGCACCTCGCCGGTCTCGTGGTCGAGCATCAACGCGGCACCTTGCAGATAGGTGGCGGGCTTCGAGCTGCTTTTCCGATAGTTCTGATATTTCTGGTGCGCGTATCCCGGCTGGGCCTCGGCTTTCGCCAGGCTTTCCAGCAGCGACTTCTGCGCCGCGTTCTGCGCTTCGGCGAGGATGGTGGTGTGAATCCGGAATTTCCCGGAGGCCAGCGCGTCCTCGCCGAGCGCTTGGACGACGGCTTCCGCGACCCGCTCGTAAAGGTGCGACGTGCCGCGGCGCAGCGGCTGCGAATTGAGCGAAAGCGGCAAGCTCTTGAGCCGGGCCAGCTCGGCGGAGGAAATCATGCGCTCCTCGCGCATCCGGCCGAGCACGTAGTTGCGCCCGTCCAGATTCGCCTTGGGATTGTTCAGCGGCGAGCGGCCGTTGGGATTTTTGATCAAGGTCACCAACGAGGCGCACTCATCGACCGTTAGCTCCGCCGGCTCCTTGCCGAAGTATCCCAGCGAAGCGGAGCGGATGCCGTAAAACCCGCTGCCGAAATAGATGCGGTTGAGATAGAAATTGAGGATTTCCCGCTTCGAGTAGCGGTCTTCGATCCGCCGCGCGAGGAAGGCCTCGACCATTTTCCGCTGGATGGTCGTCTCCTTGCGCACCACCGCCTCCTCCTTGAGATTGTAAGCGTTCCGGGCTAACTGCTGGGTGATCGTGCTCGCGCCTTGGCTGCCGCCCTGGGCGTTCAGAATGACCGCGCGCACCACGCCGATGTAGTCCACGCCGTGGTGAGTTAGAAACCGCGAGTCCTCGCCGGCTCGCAGCGCTTTGATGAAGATTTCCGGAACCTGCTCGATCGGAATCACGCTGCGGTTCTGGACGAAAATCCGGCCGATTTCCTTGCCGTTCCGATCCAGAATGATGCTCGGTTCCTCAAGGTCGTTGATCCGCGCCAAGTCGTAAGTCGCCGCGCGTTGGCGGTATTCGCGGGTGAAGGCCTCCATGAAAAACCAGCCCGCTCCGCCCGCGACCAGCCCCATCAGCAAGCCCAGCACCAGGAGGCTCAGCCAGAAGCCTTTGCGCTTGAAGAACCATGGTTTGCTGCTCTTCTTCCGATTCGTTTTTTGAATTGTTGCCATGCCTGATCCGGATTCATCCCCGACCTGCCAGTCGGTCACACGCGCGGAACGCTATCCGAGCGATGCAGTCCCCGCAACTCCTTCGTTGGGGGCGATTTTGCGCGACCGGATCGAGCGGGAAGGTCCGCTGGGATTTCCGGATTTCATGGCCGCCGCCTTGTACCAGCCCTCGCTCGGCTACTACGCCCGCGAAACCCGTCAGGTCGGGCGCGGCGGCGATTTCTTCACCAGCGTGAGCGTGGGACCGCTGTTCGGCGAGCTGCTCGCCCGGCGTTTTCTCCGCGAATGGCAGGAATCCGGCTCGCCCGCGCGCTGGCGGATCATCGAATGCGGCGCACACGACGGCACGCTCGCCGCCGACATCCTCGGCGCGATTTCCCGGCTCGATCCGCACGCCTTCGCCGCGCTCGAATACGCCATCCCCGAGCCGCTACCCCGTCTCCAAGCGGCGCAGCGGGAGACGCTCGGCGGGTTTCAGGGAAAAACCCGCTTCATCACCGAGGCCCGCGAACTCCACGCCGATCCCCTGCCGGGCGTCGCCTTTGGAAACGAACTGCTCGACGCCCTGCCGTTTCACGTCGTCGAGCGGACTAACGGCAGCTGGCGCGAATGCAAAGTCGCGACCACTCCGGACGGCGGTTTCGTCTGGCAGGGCGGCCATGAAATCACGCATCCCGCCTTGCTCGACGCGCTTGCGCGGCTAGGAAATGACTTCCCGGAAAACTACCGCACCGAAGTCCGCACGAACTTCCGGGACTTCCTGGAACCCCTCACCCGCTGCCTGTCCTCCGGCCTGCTGCTCTGGCCGGACTACGGTTTCGCGCGGCCGGAATATTACCACCCGGACCGCAAAACCGGCACCCTCCGCACATTCTCAAAACACCGCGCCGCGGAAAACCCGCTCGCCACGCCCGGCGAAATCGACATCACCGCGCACGTCGATTTCACCGCCGTCGCCGAAACCGCCGTCCAGCTCGGCTGCCGGCCCGCGGCGTTTTCCTCGCAAGGCAGCTGGCTCACCGCCCAAGCCCGCGACTGGCTGCTCGCGCAGGAAGGAAATCCCGACGCCGCCGCGCTCCGCCAATTCCAAACCCTCACCCATCCCGCCCACCTCGGCGGCAGTTTCCACGTCCTCGAACTTTCGTGGAACTCACCCGCCGCACCCGTCACTCCGCCGGAAACCTGGCACCGCCTCGGGATCGGGCCGCCCTAAACCGCCGGTCGGACCGCACCGCATTTCCAGCAGGAATCGAACGACGCCGGCACCGCCTCGCCGCAGGATGCGCACGCCCAATCCGCTCCCGAAACCGGCGGACTCTCCGCGTGGCTGCGCAGCAACTCGAGCGCGCGGTCGTAATCCCCGTCATCCCGCACGCACAACGACGGCATCACCGCGAAGGGCACCGCCAGGTTGTACAAACTCTCGTGACGGATCAAATTCGCGATGCCCGCCTCATCCAGCACCGTCTTGAAATAGCCCAGCCGCGCCAGATCGTGGTGAGTGTAAACTTCTTTCATCTCCCCCCAACACAGCCACTCCCGCAGCCGTCCACAAGCGGATTCTCCCGCCGTGCAATGTGTGCTTGCCCCGCGCCTTCCCGCCGGTAGAGTCCCGTCCGCAAGCCGGGATGGCGGAATTGGTAGACGCGCCAGATTTAGGTTCTGGTATCGAAAGGTGTGCAGGTTCGAGTCCTGTTCCCGGCACTTTTGGCAACCCAGTCAAAAATTAACGCAACTCACTGTAAATAAGCGAGTAAGGATCTCAATCCGAGCGAGAATGGCGTTCAGAAACCGCCCCCTGAATGCATCAAAATGCGGCTATTTGCCAGTTCTATTGCGCGGTCCGTTGCGCGGTTTTTAGCTCCTCTTTCGCCCTGTCCGCTGGAGTGATTTCATCTGCTGCATGAAACATCCGAACGGTGACCCTCGAAACGCCCCACTCGCTGGAGATCGCAGCTCCAAACCCATCCGCAACGCTGCCTCTGGGATTTCTGGCTCCAGCGCTACCTCAGAGCCAATTGACATTGTCCATGCAGAGGTTGTTCCCGATCCCGGGCGGGATCGAAAGGGCCGCCAAGGCGCGGCGTTGCGGCGGGGTACGGAAAAGAAACGCGTTCGAGGCTATGAGACGCGACGTCGGCTGATCGAGTTGCATGTTTTCGGCGGGAAGCGCTTGCAGGAGTGCGCTCGGGAGCTGGGCATCAGCTACAGCCGGGCGCACGCGATCTGGCGGACTGTGGTGGCTCAAGCTCATGGAGCGCATGGGACAAAGGACGAGCATCTTCAGGCGGTCCGCGGCTACCTGGATTGCCATTACCGCAGGCTCATCGAGGAATCGCAGCCCCGACTGGTTCAGAGTGCGGCCTATGGCGCGGTGGTGGTGCAAGCGTGCAAGGCGCTTGCGGAGCTTCATGACGTGAAGGGGGAACCGGCACAGCCTCTTGGGCTCTCCATGGGCGACGTGGGCCGCGAGGTTCGCATCGTGTCGCCGCTCCTGATGGAACGATTGGAGCAGATCCGCGAACTCAGCGGCTCCGGTCGCAATCAAGCTGAGCCCAATGCGCCAGGGCTCACCATCGGCGGCGTTCAGGTGGAAGGCGAGACGCAGGGGCCTGCGATCGCTGCCGGAGTAAAGTCTCCTTTGCTGGATGGCAGTGTGACCGAGCGAATGATCCACGGGTTGATGCGCCGGGGAGAGCACGTCGTGCAGAAGGCGGAGCTCGAAGGTGCCGATGCGGCGCTTGAGGCCATGCCGGAAAAGCGGAACCTGTCAGACGAATGCCCAGAAGGGACCAAATAATCCCCACCTGATTCTTGGCGTTTCCGCACGATGGAATCCTTGCGCTTTCGCCAAGAATCGGCTGCTGAAAATAGAAGCGGGAGGGACCGCGAAATCATTTGATTAGATGGTCCATTAGAGCGAACACCCCGGGCATGGAAAGCAAACCATCCACCGTTGTGCCGGTCGCCATTCTCGTCCGGGTCTCCACCAAGCGTCAGGAAACCGAGCGCCAAGTTCACGAGTTAAGCGCCGTCGCGGAGGCGCGGGGCTGGTCTGTGGTCGAGGTAGTCGAGGAGGATGGAGTCTCCGGCGCGGCGAAGGATGCCGACCGGCATGGGCTGGCGAGGGTGGAAGCTCTGGCCGCGGCCGGGGCGATCAAGAAGGTGTTGATTCACGAGGTCTCGCGGGTTGGACGCCGGCCGGCGCTGGTGCATGGATTCGTGGAGCGCCTGCTAGA
>CAMCCX010000095.1 GCA_945873305.1 Akkermansia muciniphila | reverse complement strand
TTCATGCCGCAAAGCATGGCGCTGACGGCCATGAAGAGCACTTCGCCGAAATGATGCAGCTTGTTTCCGCCGGTGCGCGGGTCTTCGATGACAGAGAAAGAGGCGATGCAGGCGGGCAGGCCGCCGGACCAGTCGGATTTGTTAGGATTGCGAGGCATCCGGGCATGATTCGACCACTAGATATGGTGTACAAGCCCTAAATGTCATGGTTTGCAAACTATTTTTGCGGATCTCCCTAGCTTGATCGCCGTGCCCCGAGCGGCCAGCCAAATGATTCCTGTGAAAGGAGTTGCTTCCATAAAGGGCAAAAGGAAGACTTCCCACGATGACCACGGTTCCCTCACAAAAAGGTCAGATTGTCTTACGCAGTGCCTGCGGGAGCAAATGCATTTGGAGCCGGGGCGGGATTTTGAAGTCATCATCGACGATGAGGACACCATTTTGCTCCGTCGGGTAGAATGCCTTCGCTGGTGAGGAAATCGCGAAAGTCACTGCCACGGTGGGCGTTTTCAGATGCTTTTGCTCTCAGTGGCGTGCCGAGAGCTGATCCCGAATCCATTCCGGCGAGCGTCGCAGATCTAGCACCGCAATGATCTGTCGCGTTCCTTCCAGATCTCGGTAGTAAATCGCATAGGGAAATCTGGACGAAAGAGCGCGAAAGTAACCCAGATGAATCCGGTGTTCGCCAAAATACACACCAAGTCGCCGGATGTCGGTGACGATCGAATCCCTGAAATACAGGCCGACGCCGTCTTCGATCGCATTGTAGAAATCGATTCCTCGCTCAATATCGGAAGCTGCTTCCGCGAGAACGAGCACCTTTTTTTTCATCGGCTTATCAAGCGGGCTTGGAGTTCATCCACCGTAAGCCACGTTGCATTCCCGGATTCGATAATTTCGGAACGTTCGGCTAAAACCTTGCCATGCCAATCGGGCGATGGGTAGTCGATTCCCTCCTTTGAAAAAGATTCCCACAAGAGTTCCATGGCTTCGACCCGCTCACTCGATGACATTCGGGAAATTTGTTCCATCGCCAACATGAAATGAAGCTACTTTGAAGTTTGGTCACAATCAAGCCTCCAAAGGCCAGCCCAAAAACTTTGCACTCTCCTGGCTTTCGATCTCGTAGATGTGCGGGATGAAGAGGAGGACGGAGCCTGCGCGAGCGCTTGAGACCTTTGTTCTTGGCAGGCGGGCGTGGCTGGCTTGAATGGCGGCATCTTGGCTGCAATCCCCATCTACCCGCCGCTTGATCACTGGCTCTGGCTCATTCCCGCGTTCCTGATCGGGGCCTGCATCGGATCGTTTTTGAATGTCGTCATCTACCGCGTGCCGCTCGGCATGTCGGTGAACGAACCGAAGCGCTCGTTCTGCCCGCTGTGCAAGAACGCGATCCCGATGTGGCTGAATTTCCCGATGATCAGCTGGCTCTGGTTGCGGGGAAAATGCCGGGAATGCAAGGCTCCGATCGCGTTCCGTTACTTCGGCGTGGAGTTGCTGACGGCGCTGCTGTTCACCGCGGTATGGTGGCAGTTCGCGCCGCTGGCGGTGGGCGTGGTGGTTTTCCTGTGGGTGCTGATGGCGTTGTTAGTCGCCATCACTTTCATCGACGCCGAACATTTGATCATCCCGACATCGCTCACCTGGGCGGGCTCCGCGATCGGGCTCGGGGCTTGCGCGGTCTGGCCGCAGCTCCCGGTGCTGGGCGGCGAGGCGGGAAACTGGCTTGCCGGACTCAAGCACGGCGCGATCGGCTGGACCGCCGGGTTCGTCGGCTTGTGGTGCGTCGTGGAGCTGGGGAAAAAGGCCTTCGGCAAAAAGGCGCTCAAGTTCGACAAACCGGTCGCGTGGTCGCTCAAGGAGCCGCAAACCGACCAGGACCCGATGTGCTTCGTGATCGACGGCGAGGAGATCGCGTGGTGGGACATTTTCTCCCGCAAGTCGGACCGGTTGTTAGTCGAGACGATCGACATCCAGGTCAGCGGCGAGTCGGTGGGCGGCGGTTCGCTGGTCATCCGCGAGATGGAAATCCAGCTGCCGGACGGCACGATCCATCAGTTGGCGCAGATCAAGTCGCTCGACGGGATCGCGACCGGCACGGTGATCCCGCGCGAGGCGATGGGCATGGGCGACGTGCATTTGCTGGGCATGATCGGCGCGTTTTTCGGCTGGACTGGAGTGTTCTTCTCGCTGTTCGCGGCATCGGTGTTCGCGATCATCGCGGCGGTGATCGGGCGGATCGGCTTCGGGAGGCAGTTGCCGTTCGGGCCGTTTCTGGCGATGGGCGCGGTGGCGTGGTTGTTCGGCGCCTGGCGGCTTTGGGAATGGTATATGGACGTGCTCGGCCCGCTGGGCGCACCGTGATTTCAGACCATGGCGGACAGGAAACCAGGATCATGGAGCGACAGCAAGGGCCTGGCCCGGGCGATCCTGCATGACCGCGCGGAGCGGCGGAAATGGCTCGGCGGGATGGTGCTGGTGCCGTTGGCAATGATGGGCCTCGGGCTGTGGGTGATCCACGACTGGATCTGGACGAGTCCCTGGCGGGTGCTTTTCTGGTGGGGCGGCTGCGCGGTGGCGACTTGCGTTGTGGTCCTTTTCGCGCTGTATGACGCGCTGTTGGCTTTCCGCGAGGAGCGGTCGAAGGATCGCTGAGGGTTTGACTATGACTTGGCAAACCCGCCCGCCAGGTGCTTTGATGGCGGCGATGTCACACAGCAGTCATTCCGCCGAACCGGCCAGGCCCGTGATCTATCAACTCATGGTGCGCACGTTCGGCAACACCAACGAGACCCGGAAACCCAACGGCACGCTCGCGGAGAACGGCTGCGGGAAATTTTCCGATATCAGCGAGTCCGCGCTGGTTTCCCTCAAACAGATGGGCTTCACCCACCTCTGGCTGACCGGCGTGCTGGAGCAGGCGAGCGGCACCGCCTATCCGGGCCGGCCGGCGGATGATCCGGATATTTTGAAAGGCGTCGCCGGCAGCCCATACGCCATCAAGGACTACTTCGACGTCTGCCCGGACTATGCGGTGGATCCGGCTAACCGGCTGTTGGAATTCGAGGCGCTGGTCGCGCGCTGTCATTCTCTCGGGCTCAAGGTGATCATCGACTTCGTCCCGAACCATGTGGCGCGGTCTTATGCTTCCGACGTGATGCCGGACTTGTCATTCGGCCAGGGCGACAAGCGCGACGTGTTTTTCGACCGCGACAACCATTTCTACTACCTCGGCCCTGACGACGCGGGCGGCGGTCCTCCGCTCAAGCTGCCGACGGCCGGAATGCCGGGCTGCGACGGGAAGTTTGATGGCGAGACGAGCTTCGGCCGGGTCACGGGAAACGACGTGGTTTCGTGGGCCCCGTCGATCCACGACTGGTATGAAACGGTGAAACTCAACTACGGCCACGACTTCACCCAAGGTCGCGCCACCTCCGGTCTCCCCGGACCGGACGCCGCGCCTGCCGAGGTTCCAAAGACCTGGCGGACCATGGACGCCATCCTCGCTTACTGGCAGAAAACCGGAGTCGATGGATTCCGCGCGGACATGGCCCACATGGTGCCCATGGAATTCTGGCGCTGGGCGGTGAGGCGCGCCCGCGCCCGCCAGGCGGAGGTGTTTTTCTCGGCCGAGGCTTACGACAACGACCCCGCGAAACTCACTGACGGCCACGTCCTCGACGAGCTGCTCAAGGCGGGATTCGACGCGGTTTATGACGATCCGAGCTATGACGTGTTGGAGGGCATTTACGATTCCGGGAAATGGGCGAACGATCTCGATCCCCTGACGTTCACTGGTTCGCGGTTCCACAAATCCCTGCGCTATGCGGAAAACCACGACGAGGTCCGGCTCGCCAGCCCGAAGGAATGGGGCGGCGTCGGGATGAAAGTCGGCAAGCCGGTTTCCGCCGTTTTGTTCGCGATGGGTCGCGGCGCGGTGATGCTCTATCACGGCCAGGAAGTCGGCGAGCCCGCGGCCGGCGCGGAGGGCTTCGGCGGCGATGACGCGCGGACGACCATCTTCGATTACTGGTCGATGCCTGAGTTCACGAAGTGGGTCAACGGCGGCAAGTTCGATGGCGGCCGCCTGAGCGACGAGCAGAAATCCCTGCGCGAGTGGTATGGCAAGCTCATCCGCGCCACCCAGGTCCGCGCCTTCACCGCCGGCGGGTTTTACGGGCTCAATCACGCGAACAAAGAGAACCCCGCGTTCGGCAGGGTGGGGGACGAGACCTCGTCCGGCCATTGGCTTTATGCCTTCCTCCGGCGCGATCCGAAGACCGGCCAGGCCTTCCTCGTGGTTGCGAATTTCCATCCCTCCGAAACCCTGCGCGGCGTGAAAATCAGCATTCCGCAGGACGCGGTGATGTTCCTCGGTCACTCGGGCGATGAAATCTGGTCCTTCACCGACCGGCTCGATTCCAACTGGTCCGGCTCCATGGCCCGCGCGTTGTTGGAAACCGAAGGTGTGCCGCTGCCCGAGCTCGCGCCTTGCTCGGCGCTGCTGTTGGAGATCGGCAAATAGCAGGCGCGATCAGAGCAGGATCTTGGCACCGTCGCTGGCCGCGCTTTGATAGATCGCCTCGATCAGCGCCACGGATTTCCTCGCCTCGGCGGCGGAGGTGCCCGGCTCGCGGCCCTCGCGGATGGCGGCGACGATCTCCTCGAAATTCCGCTGGTGCTGGAGGGACTGGATCGCCTTCGGATCGTTCGCGCCGAGCGCCGGTTGGGAGCCGCGCATCAGGCTGCCGCGGATTTCAGCGTCTTGGGGCGCTTCGTTTTTGAAATCCCAGACCTCGAAGGTTTCATCTGCCAGAAAGACGGATCCATCCGTGCCGCAGAGCTGCACGCGGCCCGGGTGGCCGTCCTTCGACCAGCAGCACGTCGAGCCCTCGATCACGCCGCGAGCGCCGCTCTCGAACTCCAGAATCGCCACGGCCATGTCTTCGATCTCGATGCGCTCGTGCGCCAGGCAGGCGGTGTTGGCCTGCACCGACTTCGCCGGTCCCGCGAGGTGGAGCAGCGCGTCGATGCTGTGGATCGCCTGGTTCATCAGCGCGCCGCCGCCGTCGAGCGCCCAGGTCCCGCGCCACGGGGCGGAATCGTAGTAAGCCTGGTCTCGAAACCATTTCACGTAACAGGAAGCGGAAACAATCTTGCCCAGGCGGCCGCCGTCGCAAGCCGCTTTGAAGGCGGTCATCGCCGGATTGAAGCGGCGGTTGAGAATGGCTGCCAGGGTCTTTCCGCTGGTGGCTGCGGCGGCTGCGAGCTGGTCGATGCGCGCGGCGGTGATTTCCAGCGGTTTCTCACAAGCGACGTGCTTGCCTGCCTGGAGCGCGGCCAGCGCGGGGTCGAAATGAGCGCCGGACGGCGTGCCGATGGTGACGATTTCGAGCTCGGGGTCGGCGAGGAAATCGGCGAGTGAGGAATGGGCTTTCACCCCGTGCTCTGCGGCCAGCGCTTCGGCGCTTTCCGGGCGGTGGTTGTAAACCGAGTGAAGCGTCCCGCCGCTCATCGCGCGGATCGCCTGCGCGTGGAGGCGGCCGATCGAGCCGGTGCCGATGATGCCGAATTTCATGCCGCGATCCTTGCCGGATCGAGGCCCGAGGCCAGCGAATCCTGCGGGATGGCACTTGAAATTTCCGGTTCCGCCAGTCAAAGCAGGCCGCGTGCACAAAGCCTTCATCCTCGGCGCCGGGCTCGGCAATCGCCTGCGACCGCTCACCGGGCGCCTGCCCAAGCCGCTGGTGCCTTTGTTTCACCGCCCGCTCGCCGAGTGGGCGATGGCGGCCTGCGCGCGGGCGGGAATCGGCGAATTCGCGATCAACACGCATCATCTCCCCGCAGCGTGGGAAGATTTCGGCGCGGGAAACCCGGTGACTTTGTTTCACGAACCCGTCTTGCTGGAAACCGGTGGCGGACTGAAAAACATCGCCGCTTGGATGGGAAACGACGCGGTGTTGGTCCACAACGGAGACATTTTCTCGACGCTGCCGCTGGAAAAACTCATCGCCGCGCACGAGGCGTCCGGTCTGCCGGTGACGCTGGCGCTGCGCTCGGAGGGCGTCGCCAAACACATCGCGCTCGACCCGTCGGGCACCCGTGTGACCGACATCCGCAAGCTACTCGGCAAGGCGGAGGGAACCCACGTCTTCAGCGGGATTTATTGCGTGAGCCCCGCATTCCTCGACCTGATCCCGGCGGGCGAGAAAATCTCGGTGATCCCGGCATTTCTCGAACTCGCGAAATCCGGTCGGCTCGGTGCCATCGTCCTCGATGAAGGCGTCTGGCTCGATCTCGGCGACCGTGAATCCTACCTTCAGGCGCACCGCGAGCTGGATCTCGCCCCGGCGATCCACCCGCAAGCGGTGGTGACCGGCGCGGTCATCGAGCGCTCCGTCGTCGGCCCCGGCGCGTTGGTGGAAAGCGGAGCCGTGGTCCGCGATTCGGTCATCTGGCCCGGCGGGCGGGTCTCCGCGGACGCGGTTTTGGACCGTTGTATCGTCTTTTCCACCGCCGCGGCCGGAGAACGCCACCATGACGCCGATCTTTGAAAGAGAGCCGCCGGAAACGAGGTAATTTCACGGCATTTTTACCGAATCTCCGGGGGGAAATCGAAAAACCTGATATTTTTCCACTCCCGCCCTTGCCATCCATCATCGGAATCGATAATTCCCGCAGACCCCAACACCTATGACACACACAGACGCATCCACAGTACCCAACGCAAAGCGGCTCCTATGGGCCGGGTTTATGGCCATTTTAGCAGCCGGTGTCGGCTTTGCCATCCGAGGTGGCATCTTCGACAACTGGTCGAAGGAGTTCGGATTCACCGGTGCCCAGTTGGGTGCCATCGGCGGTGCCGGCTTCATCGGATTCTGTTTCGGTATTTTCGGCGGCGGGGTGATCGTGGACAAGATCGGCTACGGGAAACTGGTCATCGTCGCACTCCTTTGCCACATCCTCTCGGCAGTCGTCACCTTCGGGGCCAGCACTCCGGAAAACGCCTACAACTTCCTCTACTGGGGCATGTTCCTCTTTGCCTTCGCCAACGGCACCTTGGAAGCCGTCGCCAATCCCCTGGTGGCCACCCTTTTCCCGAAACAACGGACCCATTACCTGAACATCCTCCACGCCGCCTGGCCCGCCGGCATGATCCTCGGCGTCACGGCTGGCTGGCTTCTCGATGACAAGATGGCTCTCAGTTGGAAACTCCAACTCGCCCTCTATCTCATCCCGACCGCCGCGTACGGCCTGATGTTCCTCGGCCAGAAATATCCCAAGTCGGAAGCGGCCGCCAAGGGTGCGAGCTTCGTTGAAATGTTCAAATCCGTCGGCATCATCGGTGCCCTCGTCGCCTGCTACCTCCTCGCCCTGTTCTTCGGAGACCTTTTCAAAGGTGTCTCGCCCGAGTCCGCCAACCTGATCGGTTACGGAATCGGCGGCGCCCTGCTCGTCGGCGTCGCGGTGATGACGAAGTTCTCCCTCGGCTCCTTCCTGCTCTTCGTCCTCTTCGTCACCCACGCCTTGGTGGGAGCGGTCGAACTCGGCACCGACGGCTGGATCCAGAACATCACCGGCAACCTGTTCACCTCGGAACAAGGCAAATACCTCTTCCTCTGGACTTCCGCCATCATGTTCGGACTCCGCTTTTGCGCCCATTGGCTGGAAACCAAGCTCAAGCTCTCGCCGATCGGCCTGCTGCTCGCCTGCTCGGTGCTCGCCTTCATCGGCCTCTCCCTCGCCGTCAAAATGGAAACCTTCGGCATGGCCCTGGTCGCGCTCGGTATCTATGCCATCGGCAAGACCTTCTTCTGGCCGACCATGCTGGCTGTCGTGGGTGACCGGTTTCCTCACACCGGAGCCATCGCCATGTCCATCATGGGTGGCATCGGCATGATGTCCGCCGGGCTGATCGGCTCTCCGGGTCTCGGCTACGCCAAGGACCGCTTCGCCGGCGAGGCGCTCCTGTCCTCCGATGCGGCGCTCCATGCCGAGTACAAGGCGGAAAAGCCTTCCACCTTCCTCAACATCCCGGCGACCGCCGCTTACGGTCTGGACGGCAAGAAACTCGCTGCGGCCAAGGAGGCCACCGACAAGACCGACGCCCAGAAAGCCGTCGTCCTCGCCGACCAAAAAGGCGACCGCGCGACTCTCAAAGCGGACTCCTTCATCCCTCTCATCATGGCGGGGATCTACCTCGTGATGTTCCTCTACTTCAAAACCATCGGTGGCTACAAGCCGCTGAGTATCGAGGAAATGGCTGGCGGCGTGCAAGGCCCCGTGGTCTGAGAAATCCCTCGTTTTCTGCAAATCAGCGGCATGGCTTCACGGCCATGCCGCTTTTTTTGCGCTTGCGGCATGGCCCATCGAAGAGTCCATTGGGGGCCAATGACCGCAGGCGGCAAGACATGGCAAAAATTCGGCGCTGTCCTCGCGGGGATGTTATTCATGTGTCTTTCCGTTTCCGCCCAGCAGGTGAAAATCAACTTGGCGGACGGCTTCGATTTTCCAGTCGGCAAGCCCAACGCCGAAGGTTATTACAAAGCCCGCGGCCTGCGGTTGCGCGCCCCCCAGCATTTCGGCGAGGATTGGAACGGCCGCAGCGGCGGCGATTCCGACCTCGGCGCGCCGGTTTACGCGGTGGCTGACGGCATCGTCACCCTCGCTCAGAACGTCCGCACCGGCTGGGGAAACGTGGTGCTCACCCGCCACGCCTACCGCGATCCGGGGACCGGGCAGGTGAAATACTGCGACACCCTCAGCGGCCACCTCAACCAGATCCTCGTCAAGGACGGGCAGTTGATCAAACGCGGCCAGCAGATCGGCACCATCGGCACCAATTTCGGGATGTATCCGGCTCACCTCCATTTCGAGATCCGCCACAACATCACCATCGGCATGGCGCGCAGCAACGTGCCTTCCGACCTGGTCAACTGGGCCGATCCCACGGAATTCATCACCAAATTCCGCAAGCTCAACCGCGAGTGGCGGCCGGTCGTCGTCCCGACCGGGACGTATCAGCCGTATGCCGGTTTCAAGGGGCTCTGAGCAGGGCGCGCTTCAGCAGTCCGGTGCCGCGCTTGGGATTTCCGGCTCGTCCAAACCATACTGCGCCGCCAGGTTCGCGTGGCTGTGGTTGACGAAAACCGACTCGCCCAGCGGGTGATGATCCCCGATCACGCGCTTCATCCCGTGACGCAAAACACCGACCAGGTGCGAGCCCGCCTCCACCGCCAGCGTCACCGAGGACGGCGGGGATTGATGCAGGAAATCCGCATCATGCCCGACCGAGGATTCCTCGTCCTCGATGTGCCGCAGCAGCGCCTCGATTTTCTCCATCCTGACCGAATCGGACTCACCCCGCCGCCGGGATTCCTCGAAATTGCGCTTGAGCGCGTTTTCCTCGATTCGCAAGACGTCGAGCCGCCGCCGCAGTTCGCGGCCCGCGGGCTGGCCGATTTCCCCGACCTCTTGTTCGAGTCGCTCAAGCTTGGCTTCTGCTTCCAAAATTTTCTCCGCAAGCAGCGACGGATCCTCCTGGGTGGCTTTCATGGTGCGTGGTGGATTGTGATTTCACCCTGCACGCTACTTGGTGCGGCGATGCCTCGCAAGGGGTTTTCCGGCGCGCTTTTCGTGAGCTTGCGGTGGCGGACGGGCGCGCTAGGGTTCGGGAAATGAGTCGGCGATCGAGAAGGCGAAGCGGGGCGGGGGAACGCCGGTGGTTGGGCAAGGCGGCGGTCTGGCTGCTGGTGCTCGGAGTGCTCGGTTTCGGCGTCGGCTACGGATTGTTGCGGCGCTATTTGCACAGCGACGCGTTCCGGATGTTTCTATCCGCCGAGGCCGGCAAGGCCGCGGGCGTGACGGGCGAGTTCGCGCCGTTCCAATGGCAAGGGCTGGCGGTCGATACGGAATCCTTCGAGGCGCGGGGCACGGGGCCGGTCACCGGGCTGCGGGCGGACGGCTTGCACACCGAGATCGGGCTTGGCGGCGTGCGACGCGGCGTTTGGGAAATCCTCGGATCGAACGTGCGGCGGCTTGAAGTCTCCGTGGATGCGAGAAAGCCGCTCGACGGAATTGCACCGCCGCCGAGGATCGAGCCAGCCGTGGCGGCGAAAGCGAAGCCCGCCGGGTGGTTTCCCAAGGAAGCGGAGCTTCAAGGCATCGACGTGCGCGAGTTGGTGGTGAAGGTGATACTCAACGAAGGCTTGGCCACGGCCAACGGCATGAATGTCCACGCCGAGCCGGCCGGGGCGAAGGACGCTTACCGCGCCGAGATCGAGGGCGGCGCGGTCCGCCTGCCGTTCGCGATGGCACCGGAACTGCGCTTGGACCGCGCCCGGCTGCGCTATCAGGACGGGCGGGTTTTCCTGACTGAGGCGACGGTCGCCGCCTGGGACAACGCGCGCGTCCAAGGCACCGGCGAGTGGGACCTGAATTCCCGGCGGTTTTTCATCGAGGGCGACGTCACCGGCGCGAAGTGTGAAAATGTCCTCAGCCCGGATTGGGCGAAGCGGCTGACGGGCGACGTGACTTCGAGTTTCACCTTGAACAACCGCCCGGGATTTCCGCAAGCGGACGGGAAACTCACCATCCAGAACGGTATGCTCACCGCCTTGCCGATGCTCGACGCGCTCGCCGCCTATGCCGACATGCGGCGCTTCCGGATCCTCACGCTCAACGAGGCGCACACCGAATGGCGGTGGAAAAAAGGCGAGCTCTCCCTGACGAAGCTGGTGCTTGCCAGCGAGGGACTGGTGCGGATCGAGGGCGGCATCACCCTCCGCGGCCGGGAGATGGACGGCGTTTTCCGCCTCGGGCTGGCAGCCGGCACGCTGGCCACCATTCCGGGAGCGGAGACCGACGTGTTCGCGCCCGGCGAGCGCGGCTTGCTTTGGACCACGCTGCGCATCACCGGCACCTTGGACGATCCGAAGGAGGATTTGACGAACCGACTGATCGCCGCGGCGGGCCTGCGGATGTTCGACCAGTTGCCGGAAACCGGCGAGCAGGTCCTCAAGTTCACCCGCTCGCTGCTGGGGGACCCGTCTCCCAAGACGATCGAAAAGGGCGGGAAAATCATCGAGGAAACCCGCAAGACCGTGCGCGACATCACTGGGATTCTCGATGGAATCCTCGGCGGAAATCCAGAGCCGCCCGCCAAAGAGGACGAACCGCAGTGATGTCACGGATCTCCCTCATCATCCCGGCCCACAACGAATCGGCGTTTCTTCCGGCATGCCTCGAAGCCGCGCGGCAAGCGGCGGGCCGGATCGATTCCACGGTCGAGACCATCGTCATTCTCAACCGCTGCACCGATGACACGGAGGCCATCGCGCGCCGTCACGGCTGCGTGATCGTCCGCGAAGACGCGAAAAACCTGTCCGCCATCC
>CAMCCX010000094.1 GCA_945873305.1 Akkermansia muciniphila | reverse complement strand
CCTGGACGTAAGCCGCGGCGCTCGCGTCCGAGCCGCCGCGCACCGCGTGCGAGCGGTAATCGGTGACTTTGAAATCCTTCAGCCCGGCTCCCTCCAGCGCGTGGACGAAGGCGTTGATCGGTCCGTTGCCGAAGCCTTCGATCGCCTTTTTTTCGCCATCGATTAGAATGCTCGCCTTGCACTGGACCAAGCCGCGCTCGCCGGTTTGGTGGATGAGTTCATATTCGATCACATCCAGCGGCGTGGAAATGTTCACGAACTCCTCGAAGAACGCCTCGCGGATTTCATCGGTCGAAAGCTCGCGGCCATGCTCGTCGGCGAGGTCGTAAATGCGCTTGCCGACTTGCGGGTGCATCGACTTGGGCAAATCGAAGCCGTGCTCGCGGTCGAGCACATAGGCCACGCCGCCTTTTCCCGACTGCGAATTGATCCGGATGATCGCCTCGTACGAGCGGCCGATGTCCTGCGGGTCGATCGTTAGATACGGCACGCCCCACGGGGTGGACGCGTCCGCGGCGAGTTCCTTGGTGCGGCGGTCGAGGCCTTTCTTGATCGCGTCCTGGTGCGAGCCCGAGAAGGCGGTGAAAACGAGCTCGCCCGCATAAGGCTGGCGCTCGGGAACGCTGAGGCGCGTCACCCGCTCGTAAACCGTGCGGATCGATTGCAGGTCGGAGAAATCCAGTCCGGTCTCCACGCCGTGGCTGTTCAAGTTCAGCGCGACGGTGACGATGTCGAGATTTCCGGTGCGCTCGCCGTTGCCGAAAAGCGTGCCTTCCACGCGGTCTGCGCCGGCCATCAGGCCCAGCTCGGTGGCGGCCACGCCGGTGCCGCGGTCGTTGTGGGTGTGCAGCGAGACGAGCACGGAATCGCGCCTCGCCAAGTTCCGGCACATCCACTCGATCATGTCGGCGTGGATGTTAGGCGTGGTCCACTGGACGGTGTCAGGCAGGTTGATGATCATTTTTCGCTCCGGCGTCGGCTGCCAGATGTCGATCACCGCGTTGCAACACTCCAAGGCGAAATCCAGCTCGGTGTCGGAAAACGACTCGGGCGAATATTGCAACACCACCTCCGTGCGCGGCACGCTCGGCACCAGCTTTTTCACCAGCTCCGCGCCGTCGATGGCGATCTGTTTGATCGACTCGCGCGACGCGTCGCTGAAAGTGACCCGGCGTTGGAGCGGCGAGGTCGAGTTGTAAATGTGGACGATCGCCCGCTTCGCGCCGTCGATGGCCTCGAAAGTCCGGCGGATGAGCGGCTCGCGGGTTTGTACTAACACTTGGATCGTGACGTCCTCCGGGATCCGGTTTTCATCGATCAAGCGGCGCAGGAAATTGAACTCCGTGTCCGCCGCGGACGGAAAGCCGACTTCGATTTGCTTGAAACCGACGCGGACTAGCAGATCGAAGAAATCGAGTTTCTCCTCGATCGACATCGGCTGCGGCAGCGCCTGGTTGCCGTCGCGGAGATCGACGGAGCACCACTCGGGCGCGTGCGTCAGGGTCTGGTCCGGCCAGGTGCGGTCGGGCAGGGAAACGGCCGGGAAGGGGCGGTATTTCGAGAGCGAAGTCGGATGCATGATAGAGAAGGCGGGGAAAATTCAGCCCCGCAGGGGAGCTGCGGATGCGGCGGAATATAGCGCTCCAAATGGATTTGTCGAAAGCGGACTCGCCACTTATCGCGTCACGCCGCGCTCGGAGCTCTCGATGAATTGGAGCAAATACGCGACCTGCGGCGTGTCCGCGGCGTGAGTCGCCTTGAGCGAGCTGATCGAGGTGGCGAGGTTGCCGTCCTTTTTCAGGAACAGCTTTTTGTAAGCGGACTTGAGCGCCTTGATGTCGTCCTCGGCGAACCCCCGGCGCTGCAGGCCGATGATGTTGAGCCCGCGCGTGACCGCGGGGTGGCCGTCCACGATCATGAACGGCGGCACGTCCTGCACCACCTTCGAGTAACCGCCGACGATCGAGTGCTTGCCGATCCTCACGAACTGGTGCACCCCCGCCACGCCGGAGACAATCGCGTAATCCTCCACCGTGATGTGGCCCGCCAGGCCGACGGAATTCGAGAGGATGATGTGGTCGCCGAGCTGGCAATCATGCGCCACGTGCGAGTAGCAAAGCAGCAGGTTGTGCGAGCCGATCCGCGTCGGCAGGCTCTCGTGGGTGCCGCGGTGGACGGTGGTGTTTTCCCGGAAAACATTGTGATCGCCGACTTCCAGGTAGGTCGGGTCGCCCACGTATTTCAAATCCTGGGTCTTGCCGCCGATCGCGGCGAAGGGGAAAAACTCGTTGCCGCGGCCGAATTTCGAGTGCCCGTCGAGGACGACGTGCGAATGCAGCACGCAGTCATCGCCGAGCTCGACGTTTGCGCCGACAATGGAATACGGCCCGATGCGGACATTTTGCCCCAGCGAGGCGAGCGGTGAAACGATGGCGGTTGGGTGGATCACCCCCGAAATGTCTGCGAATGAGTGCCGAAATGACGAGGTTTTTTTCTCAGCCCGTTTCATCCTTGGAAAATCCCCGCCACGGGTGGATTCTACACGACCTGTCCCTTCACCCGGAGCGTGCCAAATGACCCAAATCCGCATCGGAATCTCCGGCTGGAGCTATCCGCCGTGGCGCGGCGATTTCTATCCGCCCGGCCTGCCGCATGACCGCGAGCTGGAATTCGCCTCGCGACAGGTGAACTCCATCGAAATCAACGGGACATTCTACGGCATGCAGCGGCCGGCGAGTTTCCGCGCCTGGCATGCGGCCACGCCGGACGACTTCGTTTTCTCGATCAAAGGCAGCCGTTACATCACCCACATCACCCGCCTCCGGGATCCCAGAACACCGCTCGCCAACTTCTTCGCCTCGGGCATTCTTGAGTTGGGAAAAAAGCTCGGCCCCCTGCTCTGGCAGTTGCCGCCGACTTTCCGCTACGACCGCCAGCGGCTGGAAACCTTTCTCAAATCGCTCCCCCGCGACACCGAAGCCGCCTCGATGCTCGCCCGTTCCCACGATCAAAAACTCCGCGCCCGCGCCGTGCTCAAGCCCGCCGCGGATCTCCCCATCCGCCACGCGCTCGAAGTCCGGCACCCGTCCTTCGAGCAACCGGAATTCATCTCCCTGCTCCGCGAGCACCAAGTCGCCATCGTCGTCGCCGACAGCGCGGGCAAATGGCCG
This sequence comes from Akkermansia muciniphila, assembly GCA_945873305.1. Lineage (GTDB taxonomy): Bacteria > Verrucomicrobiota > Verrucomicrobiia > Verrucomicrobiales > Akkermansiaceae > Luteolibacter > Luteolibacter muciniphilus_D. The sequence continues at coordinate 8,282 of CAMCCX010000094.1, read as the reverse complement.
CTCATCGAGGACGTCACCGCGGATTTCATCTACATCCGCCTGCACGGCGCGGAGGAACTCTACACCGGCGGCTACACGGAATCCGCCCTCGACGAATGGGCCCGCAGAATCCGCCGCTGGTCGGAAGGCGGCACGCCGGAAAACGCCAAACTCCTCACGCCCCCGCCGCCTGTCCGCCAGCAAGGCCGCGACGTTTTCACCTACTTCGACAACGACGTCAAAACCCGCGCCCCCTTCGACGCCATCTCGCTCGGCAAGCGCTTCGGGCTTATTCAAACGTAGTCCAGGACTTCAGTCCGCCTTCGATTCCAAACTCGACCGGACTGAAGTCCTCGATTCCATTTCAAGACGTCACTCACTCCAGCCACGTCGTCATTGGGTGACGGATTCAGTCAAACATGGCTCATCCGTGAGCAAGACCCCATTCACATACCCAGATGGCGGCGCGGACTACATTACGATCCGTTGCCGCCGCCCTTTCTGGGAGGGTGTTTCCCCACCCGAGAACCCATCCTAACCCAATTCTTCCTCAATAAACTCAAGCAAGAGGTCGATGAGTTCGTCGAGGCCGGCGGGAAGTTCTTCTTCGATCGTGGCGAGGTAATCCGCTTCGGTTTCGCTGTAGTCGTTGCGGTCCTCGCTGCGGGTTTCGCACCAACGGCTGGCGTTGAGAGGATCGACCAGGGTGGTCGCGCCGATGAGTTCGAAGGAGTTGATGATGCGCTGGTGATTCACCCCGCTCTGCCAGAAACCGTGCAGGCCGTCCTCGCTTTCAAGAAGCGGAACGGTCTCATACACGTCCATCAGGGCACGTTCTTCGCGGCTGAGAGCCCGCTCGGAGGATTCGCACTCAAGGCGATCGATGAGGATCTCGACTTTTTCCGGCCATTCTATCGGTTCATGGGAAAACATTTCGCGGGGGTCTAGAATACGGGGGCAATCCTTGCAAAGCGAATTCATGCTTGGAGCGAGCCGCCGCAGGGATGAGACGGCCATGCCCCCCCCGATCAATCCTTCCGCGTCAGCTCGACGAAAACATCCTCCAACGTGGCGACGTGGCGGAACAGCGAGCGCAGCGGCCAGCCGTATTGGGAGGCGAGGTTCGCGATGTGCTCGCGGGAGTCGGTGCCGGAATCGACCCAGACGGTGTAGCGGGTCCAGCCGTCTTCGAGTGGCTCGGGGGTGACTTTTTTCACGGGGTCGAGGCGGTTGATGGCTCCGGCGACGACTTCCGGGTCGGCCTGGATTTCCACTTGGATGCGGCCGGCGGCGCGCATCTGGCCGACGAGGTTGGCGGGCGTGTCGGCGGCTTTGATTTTCCCGCCGTCGATGATGATGACGCGGTTGCAGGTCATTTCCACTTCCGAGAGGATGTGGGTGGAAATGAGCACGGTGTGGGTCTGGCCGAGGTGGCGGATGAGCTCGCGGATCTGGCGGATTTGGTTCGGGTCGAGGCCGTTGGTCGGTTCGTCGAGGATGAGCAGCTCGGGATCGTGGACGAGGGCATCGGCCAGGCCGACGCGCTGGCGGTAGCCTTTCGAGAGGGTTTTGATCATCTTGCGGCGGACGTTGCCGAGGCCGCAGGTGTCGATGACGTCGCCGACGCGGCGGCGACTGTCGCTGCCGCCGAGGCCCTTGAGCTGGGCGCGGAATTTCAGGTATTCGCGGACCCGCATGTCCTCGTAGAGCGGGACGTTTTCCGGCATGTAGCCGATTTTCCGGCGGGCTTCGATGGATTGGCGGAAGATGTCGTGGTTGGCGATGGTGGCGGTGCCGGAGGTGGGCGGCAGGTAGCCGGTGAGCATCCGCAGGGTGGTGGTTTTGCCCGCGCCGTTCGGGCCGAGGAAGCCGACGATTTCGCCGCGCGCCACGGAAAAGCTGATGCCGCTGACCGCTTCGTGGCGGGCGTATCGCTTGGTAAGTTGATTCACTTCGATCATGATTTCAGGGCCGTGGATTGCGGGGAAATTCGCGCCTGCGCGGTTGACGGGGCGGACTGTGCCCTTTAATGAAGCGCCGCGCGCGGCGGGCCAAGCGGGAAATTCGCGGGCTCGCCTCACTATTTTACTCATTTCTCATGAACTCTTCGGTTTCGCCGCGACAGAACGCAGAATTGCTGGAATCAAAATACGCCGAATGGTGCGAGGATCCGAGGTCAGTGGACGCGACTTGGGCTGCTTTTTTCGAGGGATTCGAGCTGGGTTCGGCGCAGGTGAAACGCAAGGAGGAAGCCGCCGCCGCGGGAGCGTCCGCGCCGGCGTCGGATGCGGACCTGGCGTTTTTCGGCAAGGTGGTGAGTTTGATTTATAACTACCGCACGCTCGGCCATACCCAGGCCGCGATCAATCCGCTCGACGTGCCGGAGCACAATCCGCGCTTGAAGCTCGAGCAGTTCGGCCTGAGCGAGGCCGACCTCGACCGGGTGGTGTGGAACGCGTTTTTCCGCCACGGCGACAAAATGAAGCTGCGCGACATGGTGGCGGCGTTAGAGAAGACCTACTCGAACAAGATCGGCTTCGAGTTCATGCACATCCACAACACGACCGTCCGCCACTGGGTGCGCGAACGGATCGAAACCCACGCGCTGCGTTCCGAGGAAACTCCGGCGAAAAAGCTCAACTCGCTGTGCTGGGTGCTGGAGGCCGAGGCGTTCGAAAATTTCCTCGGCAAGCGATTCCTCGGCGAGAAGCGATTTTCCAACGAAGGCGGCGAAGGGGTCATGGTCTTGCTCAACGCCTTGCTGGAGTCCTGCCCGTCGCAGGGTGTGAAGGAAATCGAAATGGGAATGTCGCACCGCGGACGGATGAACATCCTCGCCAATTTCGTGAGGAAATCCCTCACCACCGTCCTTTACGAATTCACTCCCACCTACGAGCCCGACTTGGTCGCCGGCGATGGCGACGTGAAATACCATCTCGGCTACGAAAGCATCCGCGAACTATCAGACGGTAAGGTCCGCGTCAGCCTCGCGGCAAATCCAAGCCATTTGGAAGCCGTCAATTCCCTCGTCGAGGGCAAGGCCCGCGCCCGCCAACGGGTGCTTTGCGAAGGCGGCGGCGAGATCGACCGCAAGCAGGTGTTGCCTATTTTGCTTCACGGCGACGCCGCGTTCGCCGGCCAAGGCTCGGTCGCGGAGGTGCTCAATCTCTCCCAGCTCAAAGGCTACCGCACCGGCGGCACCATCCATCTGATCATCAACAATCAGATTGGTTTCACCACCATTCCGGCCGATGCCCGCTCGTCCGCCTACGCCACCGACGTGGCGAAAATGATCGAGGCGCCGATCCTCCACGTGAACGGCGAGGAGCCGATGGAGCTTTATTGGGCCGCGCTCTTTGCGTTGGAATTCCGCCAGAAATTCGGCCGCGACATCGTCATCGACATGTATTGCTACCGGCGCCAAGGCCACAACGAGGCGGACCAGGCGGCGTTCACCCAGCCCATCGTCGCGAAGAAAATCGCCGACCGCCCGACCTTCGGGAAAACCTACAAGCAGCAACTCGTCGCCGAGGGTGTCATTTCCCAAGGTGATCTGGATTCGCTGGAACAGGCGATCTGGGACAAGCTGGAGACCGGCTATCAGAAAATGCTCGAGCTGCACGAGGCCGGCGACCGCACGGCGTTCAGCGGCTCGACCGGCATCGTCCAGCCCGCGTATTCGCACGCGCCGGTGCCCACCGGCATCGATCGCGACACGCTCCAGCACATCGGCAAGGTGCTCACCACCATCCCGGGCGACTTCCATTTGAACCCGACGCTTGAAAAGCGTTTCATCCCGCGGCGGGTCGAGGCGCTTGCCAACGGCGGCCCGATCGACTGGGCCTTCGCCGAGTCGCTCGCGTTCGGCTCGTTGCTGATGGAGGGGACTCCGGTGCGTCTATCAGGCCAGGACTGCCGGCGCGGGACCTTCTCCCAGCGGCATGCCGTTTTTTACGACTATGAGACGCGCGAACGCTACATTCCGTTGGAGCATCTCGATCCGGCGCAATCGCGGTTCTGCGTTCACAACTCTTTCCTATCCGAGTTCGCGGTGCTGGGTTTCGACTACGGTTACTCGCTTTCCTATCCAAGCATGCTGACGATGTGGGAAGCCCAGTTCGGGGATTTCTCGAACGGCGCGCAGGTCATCATCGATCAGTTCATTTCCTCCGCCGAATCCAAGTGGCAGACGCCGAGCGACCTCGTGATGCTGCTGCCGCACGGCTACGAAGGCATGGGCCCCGAGCACTCGAGCGCCCGCCTCGAACGCTTCCTCCAGCTCTGCGCCGAGAAGAATCTAATCGTCGGGAACTTCACCACGCCCGCCCAGTATTTCCACGCGCTGCGCCGCCAGAAGCACCGGGATTTCCGCAAGCCGCTGGTCCTGATGACGCCCAAGAGCCTGCTCAGCCGGCCCGAGGCCGTCTCCCAGGAAGCCGACTTCCTGGAAGGCTCCTGCTTCCAGGAAATCCTTCCGGACACGAAGTCCTTCGCCCATCCCTCGAACGTCAGCCGCATCATTTTCTGCAGCGGCAAGGTTTACTACGACCTCATGGCCTATCGTCAGGAAAAGGGCGTCGAGAACGCGGCGATCATCCGCATCGAGCAGCTCTATCCGTTCCATCGCGAAATGGTGGAGGCCATCATCAGCCAGTATTCGAGCGCCTCGCATTTCGTCTGGTGCCAGGAAGAGCCGCTCAACATGGGCGCTTGGTCCTACATCTTCCCGCGCCTCGAACGCGCCGTCGGCAGTAAAATCCGCTATGCTGGCCGGGGGACTGCTTCCAGTCCCGCAGCCGGTTCCAAGGCGATGCACTACCGCGAGCAGAAGGCGCTCGTCGCCCAGGCCTTCGAAGTCTAACTCCGATTCAACTTTCCCAACTCTCACCACGCTTCATCCATGTCACTCGACGTCAAAGTTCCCGCAGCCGGCGAATCCATCACCTCCGCCAACGTCGCCCGCTGGCACAAGAAAAACGGCGACGCCGTTAAAAAGGGCGACATCCTCGTCACCCTCGAAACCGACAAGGTTTCCAACGAACTCGAAGCTGCGGCCGACGGGATTCTCGAAATTCTCGTCGGCGAGGGCGAGGAAGTCTCCATCGGTACCTTGATCGCCCGCATCTCCGGTGAAGTCGCGGCGGCGGCCGCAGCTGCCGCTCCGGCCGTCCAAGCGCCTGTGGCTGCTCCGGTCGTCACATCCGGCGCGGTCATCGAACTCAAAGTCCCCGCCGCCGGCGAATCCATCACTTCCGCGAATGTCGCGAAATGGCGCAAGAAGGACGGCGAGCAAGTCGTCTCGGGCGAAGTCCTCGTCACTCTCGAAACCGACAAGGTTTCTAACGAGCTTGAAGCCCCCGCCTCCGGCCGCTTGAAAATCATCACGCCCGAAGGCGAGGAAGTCTCGATCGGCGCGATCATCGCGACCATCGACACCGCCGCTCCATCAGCCGCGGTTCCCGCCCCCGTCAAGCCAGCCCCGGCTCCCGCAGTCGCCGCCCCCGCCGCTCCGGCACCGGTCGCCGCGCCTGCCGCGGTCAAACCGGATTTCTCCGCGCCCGCCGCCCCGGTCGAGCGGGTTGCTCTATCCGAAGTGAGCGACGGCCGGACCACCCGCCGGAAGATGTCGATGCTGCGCCGCAAGATCGCGACGCACCTCGTCAACGCCCAGCAGACCGCCGCCATTCTAACGACCTTCAACGAGGTGGACATGAGCTCGGTGATGGACCTTCGCAAGCAGGTGCAGGAGGACTTCATGAAAAAGCACGGCGTGAAGCTCGGCTTCATGTCGTTCTTCGTCAAAGCCGTCGCCCAGGCGCTCAAGGACGTGCCTTCCGTCAACGGCCGCATCGACGGCACTGACATCATTGAGAACCATTTCTACGACATCGGCGTCGCCATCGGCACGGAGAAAGGCCTGATCGTCCCGGTCCTCCGCGACGTGGACAAGAAGTCCTTCGCCCAGATCGAACAGGAAATCCTCGACTACGCCAAGAAGGCCAAGGACGGGAAAATCACCCTCGACGACCTTTCCGGCGGCGTCTTCACCATTTCCAACGGCGGCACCTACGGCTCGCTGCTCAGCACGCCGATCCTCAACCCGCCCCAAAGCGGCATCCTCGGCATGCACACCATCCAGCAGCGCCCCGTCGCCCTCAACGGCCAGGTCGTCATCCGCCCGATGATGTATCTCGCCCTCAGCTACGACCACCGGTTAGTGGACGGCAAGGAAGCCGTCACCTTCCTGATCCGCATCAAGGATTGCCTTGAGTCGCCGACGCGCCTGCTGTTGGAGATGTGACCGGAAAAGTGTCCCGGCTGTCTCAGCCGGGAGTGCTGGCCTTGGCATCCGGCTGAGACAGCCGGAACACTTTTGAGCGGGTCAGTTGTTCCCGAGTCGCGTAGCGTGTAAGGCGGAAGTTAGAAACTCAATACGTTGGCATCGCGGCGCAACGGAAGACCGTATCCAGCACATTCTTATCCGTCCGCGGATCGTAGCGGACCGTCATCGGCGTCCGGCGCTTTTCCTCCTGCCAGTCCTTCCAGTGGATCATCAGCGCCTTGCCGTATGCCTTGTGCTCCACCACCGCCTTGATCTGTGAATCCAGCGAGCCGATGGCATGCTTCGTCTCGATCAGTAAAATTCCGCATAAGCTTTCTGCCAAATCACGTTCGCCACAAAGTTCCCTTCCCCAAACACCTCGTTCATCAGCATCCCGAGATGGAAGATCTCGTTGTCGTCGATGGAGACGAAGATCGCTCCGTCCTGAGCCAGAAGATCGCGGGCGAGGGTGAGGCGCTGGAACATGAACTCCAGCCACATCGAGTGCAGCCAGGCGTGATCCTTGTCCACGAAGCGGACGCCGTGAGTCAATCCATCCCTGCGCTGCCGGGCAAGGGCAAAGGAGAGGAAGCCGGCAAACTTGAGGGCGGAAGGGGGTGGAGTTGGCCTCCGCCGCTGAGGAGCTTTTCTAGAACAGGATCAAGGAAGTTTGTCGCAAGTCGCTCGTATTGAGACGACTAGGAAATGGGTGAGACCGAAACTGAACGAACCTCGGTATGATCTCGTACGAACCTTGGGGCGATCTGCACCAACCTTGGCATGATCTCGTACGAACCTTGGAGGCGGTTTGGACGGACCTTGGCGGCATCCCGCACGAACCTTGGCACGATCTGGACAGACCTTGGCATCGGCTCTTGCGGACCTTGGGGCGGTCAGCACGAAGCTGGGCATTGCCTGATACGGACCTTGGGTTGGATGGGATTGCACTTTGGAGGCGACCGCGATGCACCTTGGCGCATCCTGCCTCAACCTCGGGGCTTGCGGTACAAGCCTTCGCTTGGGCCGGATGGAAATGTGTCCCGGCTGTCTCAGCCGGGGACGGGGGCTCCGGCTGAGACAGCCGGGACACATTCTTCCAGGCACGCGGTGCCGAAGAGCGTGAAGCCGGTGGATTGCTCGATCTGGATGTCGAGAAGCTGGCCGGTTAGTCTGGCCGGGTCGCCGTCGAAGATGACGATCTTGTTTTGCAACGTGCGGCCGGTGAGGCGGGCGGCGTTGTTTTTCGAAGGACCTTCGCAGAGCACTTGCTGGCGAGTGCCGACGACGGCGGCGTTGCTGGCGATGGCGAGGCGATCGACGACGGCTAGCAGACGCTGGTTGCGCTCTTCCTTCACGGACTCGTCGAGCTGGCCTTCCATCTCGGCGGCGGGGGTGTTGCGGCGTTTGGAGTAGCGGAAGACGAATGCGTTGTCGAATTTGAGGCGCTCGACGGTGTCGATGGTGGCTTGGAAATCCTCCTCGGTCTCGCCGGGGAAGCCGACGATCATGTCGGTGGTGATGGCGAGGCCGGGGCGGGCGGCCTTCATTTTCTCGCAGATTTCGATGAACTTCTCGTTTTTGTAAGGCCGGCGCATTTCGCGGAGGATGCGGTCGGAGCCGCTCTGCATCGGGAAATGGATGTGCGAGCAGAGTTTCGGCAGGTAGGTGAAGGCGGCGACGAGGTCGTCCCGGTAACCGATGGGATGCGGCGAGGTGAAGCGGATGCGCTCGATGCCCTCGACCTCGTGCACGGCTTCGAGGAGCTGGACGAAGGGCGACTTGCCGTCTATTTTCGGGAACTCGGTGCGGCCGTAGAGGTTGACGATCTGGCCTAGCAGGGTGATCTCCTTCACTCCGTGCGCGGCGAGATGGCGGATCTCGCCGACGATTTCGGCGATGGGCCGGCCGCGCTCCTTGCCGCGGGTGTCGGGGACGATGCAGAACGAGCAGCGCATGTTGCAGCCCTGCATGATCGAGACGA
>CAMCCX010000093.1 GCA_945873305.1 Akkermansia muciniphila | reverse complement strand
TCCTCCACGCAACCTTCCTGGAAGCGGTTGAACTCCTCGCGCGTCTGGCGGTCTAGGTCCTTGCGGTCCACGACGAAGACGCACTTGTGGATGTGCTCGTTTTCCTTGAGCAGGGTGGCGGCCTTGAAGGAGGTGAGCGTCTTGCCGCTGCCGGTGGTGTGCCAGATGTAGCCGTTGCCGTTGTCGTCATCGATGCACGTGACCATGTGCTTCACGGCATAGACCTGATAGGGCCGCATGATCATGAGCTTCTGCTCGCTGGCGATGAGGACCATGTAGCGGCTGATGGTGCGGCCGAGGTCGCACTTTTTCAGGAAAGCGTCGGCGAATTCTTCGAGGTGGGTGATTTTCCGGTTTGCCTCGTCGGCATACTCATAGACGGGAAGAAAGCGCTCGTCGGCGTTGAAGGCGAAGTGGCGGGCGTTGTTGTTGGCGAAGTAGTAGGTGCGGTCGCGGTTGCTGACGAGGAAGAGCTGCATGAAGCAGAGCAGCGTCTTGGTGTAGCCGTTGCCGGGATCGTGCTTGTATTCGACGATCTGCTCCATGGCGCGGCGCGGGCTGATGCCGAGGGTTTTGAGCTCGATCTGGACGCAGGGCACGCCGTTGATGAGGAGGATCACATCGTAGCGGTGGTGGCTGTTGTCCGTGTTGATGCGGAGCTGGCGGACGACCTCGAAGGTGTTTTTGCACCAGTCCTTGATGTTGACGAGGGTGTAGTTCAGCGGCGTGCCGTCATCGCGGGTGAAGCTGCTGATGGCGCGCAGGGTCTTGGAGGCGGTGAATACATCCGGGGTGACGATCTCGTCGAGCAGGCGGGCGAACTCCGAGTCGGTGAGGCGGACTCGGTTCAGGGCTTCGAATTTCTCGCGGAAGTTTGCTTCCAGCGTGGCGCGGTTGGTGATGTCTGGGCGGTATTCGTATTTGAGCTTCTGGAGGGTGCCGATGAAGCCGTATTCGATGGTGTCTTCCCGGACGACGGAGCTTTCAAGAGCAGGTAGGTCCTGGTAATTGAATTTGGGAGGATTCATCGCGGGGATTCAAACATGTCTGCAGGTGGGCGCTCCGCCGAATTTCCGTTGGTGCTGAGCGCACCGTGGCTACTTGTTAAAGCCTTGCACACTCTTTTTCACCGCCGCAATCGGAGAAGGTTCCCCGGCGCGGGGTGAGCCGCGCCGGGGTGGGTTTCAATTACGCGGCGGGGGCAGCGGGTTCCGGTTCGGCGGGGGCGGAGCCGCCGAGGTCGCGGATGATGCGGGAGGTTTCCCAGGCACCGGCGAAGGCGGCTCCGGGCTCGGTGCGGCGGAAGCGGAAGACGAGGCGGTCCATCTTCTTGAGAAGTTGGCCGACTTCCGCAAACTTCGGACGAAGGGTGACGGTGAGTGCGCGGCGGCGGGAAATGGCGGCGGCGGGATCGGCGGTGATTTTTTCGAAATCGGCGGTTTCCTTGGCGAGCAGGATGGCATCGGCGGGGCTGAGGTCGTAGTCGGCGAGTTCGGTGGGGTTCTCGGCGAGGGCGGCGGTGAGTTTCTGGTGGAGGAGGCGGGCCTTGGCGATGAGCTCGGTATCGCGGAGGCGCTGCCAGGCGGTGAGCGAGAGATTGATCTGGGCGGAGTCGCCTTCGCGGCCGTTTTCTTCATACCAATCGGCGAGGGTCTGGCCGATCTCGTGAGCGAGCGCTTCGAGTTCCTGTTCCTCGCGTTCCTTGGTCTCGGCATACCCGGTGGTGGTGGTCTGCTGGCCGGCGATGAGATCGGTGAGGGCTTGGACGAGCGGCCGGAATTGGGCGGCGCGGGTGGTGAAGGCGGTGGGTTTCTGGTCTTTCCAGGCGGCTTCGTGCTCGGGGGTGTCGATGAGTTTGAGGACGGTGAGGTGCATGTTCTGGCGGTTGGCGTATTCGTTTTGCATGGTGTGTATCTGTTTTTTGTTCGTTTTTTCGGGAGAGGGAGGTGGCGGAGCGGTCGCGAAGGCCGAAGTGGGCGTTGCTAAGGGTTAAGTGCTCGTTGCTAAGAGCTAAGTGGGCGTTGCTAAGGCCGAAGTGCTCGTTGCTGAGGGTTAAGTGCTCGTTGCTAAGGGTTAGGTGCTCGTTGCTGAGGTCGGAGGGCTCGTTGATGAGGCCGAAGTGCTCGTTGCGGAGGGTTAAGTGGTCGTTGCTAAGCGCTAAGTGGTCGTAGCGAAGGATTGAGCGGGTGTTTGGATGGTCCAAGCGGTAGGCGCGAGGGGTGAAGGAGATGCGGAAAGCGGGAATTATCCGATTCAGCCGATTCGATGAGCTGCCGGATCTGAACAAATTGGGCACTGTTGGAGCCCGTTTTCACGGGGGAGCAGGGGGTCGGTTGATCCGGTATTTTCAGGCATTTCAGTTTTCAGCATTTCAGCTTTTACCCCAAGGGGTGGGTCAAATGGCGGGTCAGGGTCGAAATTTTTTGGATTTTTTCGACTGGATCGGCGACCGGTGATCGCCGCCACCAGAGATGAAACCATTTCAAGAAACCGGGCTGGCGGGTTGGCGGGGCGCTCTTTAGCCTCTGCCGCATGACCGGCACGTTCACTTTGGTTATCGAAACCTCCACGCCCCGCGCCTCGCTGGCGACCATCGGGCCGGGCGGGCATTTGGAGCAGCGGGATTTCACCAGCGACCGAAGCCACAACGCCGTGCTGTTTTCGCCGCTCCAGGAACTTCTCGACGCGCGGGACGGGATTGAAGTCGGGCTGGTCCTCGTCGGCAGCGGACCTGGAAGTTACAGTGGCACGCGGGTGGGAATCGCCGCCGCCCAGGGAGTGGCGATCGCTTGCGGTTGTCCGGCCGTGGCGGTGCCGTCCATCCTCGCGGTGCCGTCGGCTCAAAATGGAGCGGCTTGTCTGGCCATCGGCGACGCGCGCCGCGGCAGTTTTTGGACGGCGAGGATGGAGAAATCCCGGCTGCTGGCCGAGCCCGAACTCACCGACGCGAGCGGGCTGGAAGCCATCGTCTCGGAAGCGGTCCGGGACGGACTGGCGGTTTTTTCATTTGAGGAGCCGGGACGCTTTCCCCTGCCTCCGGAGCTCCAAACGCAGGTGCGCCACGAATTCCCGAACGCGGAACGGCTCTGGCAGACCTGGCAGGCGACGCCCTCCGAGATCAGGGAAAAATGGCTCACCGAGGCACCCCAGCCGATGTATCTCAAGCCGCCGCACATCACGCCGGCCAAGTCTCAAGGCAGTCGAGGATTTCAGTCCGCTGCTCGAAGCCGAAGAACGGACTGAAGCCGCGGGCTACATTTTCTGCCAGACGGTGACCAGCGAGGTGGTCCACTGGAACTTGCGGGCGGTTTCGCGGATCAGGAAAGGTTCGTCCGCCCGGCGCAGCAGCGTGAAGGACGGCGCGAGCGTGGCTTGCAACCACTCGAAAGTTCCGCCAGCGGGCCAGTTTTCCGGCGGGGTGAATTCCTCGAGCCACGTGCACGGCGTGGCCAGCACGAGTTCGCCGCCCGGTTTGACCAGGGCGGGAAGCCGAGCTAACAATCTCGCCGGTTCCGGCAGGCGGCAGAGCAGATTCGCGGCATGGACGCGGTCGAAAGCACCGAGGTCCGGCGGCAGGTTCATGGCGTCGCCCTGTTGGAAGCCAAGTCTGGAGCCGTCAATCCCGTCGGGAAACCGCGCTTCGAGAGCCGTCACTCGGGACGCTTCCTCCCGGCGGTCAAAAGCCAGCGCTTTTCCGGCTCTCAAAGCCTCCGCGGCGTTGATGAAAGCATGGGAGAAATCGATGCCGACCACCTCGCGACAGGTGCGGGACATTTCACAAGCCGAGCGGCCGACGGCGCACCCGAGGTCCAAGCCGCGGTCTGCGGTTCCGGGAGCAAAATGCGCGGTGGTGCGGACGGGGAAATCCAAGGCCTCGCGCATGCCCGCAGGCCAGACGCGATCCGGAGTTAGAATTTCCTCCGGCTTGCCGAAGTGGAATAACAAATACTCCGCGAGAAGCTTTTCGGATTCGTAAATCGCGCTCATCGGTCAAGCCGGCCCTCCACCTCGTCCGCACGGTGATAGCCGGCTTGCGCCTCTCTCAGGGTGACGGTGCCGCTGCGATTGGTATCATAGAATTCGATGACTTGCTTGCCGGTGTAATTGACCTTCATCGAGGTGCCCTTGAAGCGGTTGATCCCATGGTCCACCTCTTTCACGGTCAGCTCGCCATCGTCATCCCAGCGGTCGAATTTTTCGAGAAGCCCGAGCATCTGCCGTTCGGTCCGGTTTTCAGGAGTGACCGGTCCGGGACCACTGGCGCAGGCGGCAACGGCGAAAATCAATGGAACAATCAAGAGCTTCATCATGGATTGAGGCTGGCGCGACAACCGGGAACGGGCAAGCTCGGAAGCAGCACATGCAAATTCGTCTCATCGTCGCCGGCAAGCCCGCGCTCGCTTATGCCAAAGCGGGTGTGGAGGAGTATTTGAAACGCCTGTCGCGCGCCGGCGGGCATGAGTTGGTGGTGATCAAAGCAGGCAGTCGTGACGAGGTTTCGGAACGTTTGCTAGAGCGCTCCCAAGGCTGTTACCGCGTCGCCCTCGACGAACGCGGCGAGTGCCTGACGACCCGGAAATTCGCCGAGAAACTCGAAGCGCTCGAAATGCGCGGCGACGTGAAGACCGTGGCGTTCCTGATCGGCGCGGCCGACGGCCACAACGAGGGGTTGCGGGAAAAGTGCGACCTCGTCCTAACGCTATCCCCTTTCACCCTGCAACACGAACTCGCGCTGCTCGTCTTGCTAGAACAGCTTTACCGGGTGGCGTCGCTGAAAAGCGGATCGCCCTACCACCGGGATTGATCCGTTCTCTCAGATCAGCGGCGATATTGATTCTGCGGCATCATGCCGAACTGGCCCTGACCTTGGCCGGCGACCGGGCTGTTCCACGGGATCTTGCTGGTCTCAGAAACCGGACCCACCGGCTTTTTCACCGGCTCGTCGGCACAGGAAGTGAATCCGAGGCTGGTGGAAACGACGAGGAGTAACAAAGAGAAGTTTCGCTTCATGTCCGAACATAAAAAAAGCTCCGCGGCATGCAAGCCTGCGGAGCTTTTGAAAAACAAATAATGCGATCAGTTGGCCACCGGTTGCGCGAGAATCACGCGGTCTCCCGGCTGCAGACGCACGCCGGAGGCGAGGCTCTCAAGATCGATTTCCGCGATCGTCTGAGTCGGCTCGATCGCGGATGGGCGCACCCGGCCTATCCTGCGCCCGTCGCGCTCTACCAGAAGCTCGGTCTGTGGAGTGAAGCCGGAATTCGAGCCGGCGCCAATGACCACGAAACCCCAGTCCTGATTCACCGCGGTGATGACCGCATCCATCGAGTTGCGGCCGATCCGCGAGCTGCGCTCGACCATGCGTTTGGAAAGGCGGTCCAGTTCGGCACGGCTGGTGGCGAGACTTTTCTCAGCTCCGCCGACGAGGACTTCGAGCTCTTCAAGTTTCGTTTGTTTGGCCTTTTTGTCGTCTTCGATCTGTTGGATTTTCTCCGGCAGCGTGTCGAGAGTCACGTCGCCGCCAAGAGCGGAGAGGATGGTGTTGACCTCGGCGAGGGCTTTTTTAAGCTGGGCGAATTCTTCGTCCTGGCCTTTGAGATCATCGTTGAGTTTGTCCAGATCCTTGGTGAAGGCGCTTCCGGCGGACGTCAGCGAAGAGACGCTCTGAGTGAGCAATTCCTTCTTTTCCTCGGAAGCGGCGAGCAGCGCCTTTTCCTTTTTGATTTCGGTGTCGGCGACGTCGGCATCCAGAAGGGTCTGTTTCTTGGTGGCGATCGTCTCGATCCGGTCCGCTTCAAGGGCCTTGAATTTTTGCGACTGAGCGAACGAGAGAAACGCGGCCCCGCATGCTGCGACGATTGCGACGATGTAAAGAATGGGTTTCATGAGATGTCCTTAGAAGAGTGGTTGGGAAAATTCCGGCGATCAGTTGCTAGTGGTTTTAGCGGCGACTTGACCGGGAATCACTTGATCACCCACGCTGAGGGTCACGTCCGGCGCCAGGGAGTCCGGCACGATGCTGGCGGATGCCGAACTGCTCTCGACCGCTGTCACCAAGAGCTTGGCGACCGTCTCGCCGTCACGCACGACGTCGAGGCTTGAGTTGGCGACCACGCCGGCATTGTTACCGGCGGCAAGGGTGACGAAGCCCCAGTTCGGATAGATGGAGCGGATCCGCGTCTTCAACGAGGGAATGGATTGATTGTTGCTGAAGTTCTCGAACTTGCTTTTGACACTGGTGGTTTGCGCGGTTGCGGAAGCGTCCTGGGCGGTGAGGTTTGCCAGCTTCGCTTCGTTGGCGGTGATGGACTGGGCCAGTTCCTCGAGCTCGCTGTTGGTGGCGCGCATCTTGGAAGCGAGTTCCTTCAAATCGCCGATTTTGGAGGTCTTCTCACGGATCCCGTCGAGCTGCTCCTTGTTAGTGGCGATCTTGGCGGTGGTGGCCTCGACTTCCGCCTTGATTTTGTCATTGGTTTTTTGTTGGGCGGCCTCGGTGGCCGTCAACTTTTCGATGTCCGCATCCACGGCGGCGCGTTCGACGGGAAGGGCGGCGAGGACCTCTTGGGCAGCCTTGAGGCGGGCCTGACTCTTGATGAGGAGATCTTTTTGGACCAGCGTCTCGGCGGTGCGGGCCTCAAATTCGCCTTGGTTTTTAAAAGCGATGAGAGCCGAGAGAGCGAGGACGATTGCGGTGAGAATTCCGAAGACTTTGGCCATGGGTTTTTTTGTGAGCAGTGAAATCCTTGCGTGGCGGGAGAGTAGGAAGTCCGGTTTGCCCTCCGCAACCCCAAATTTCAAAGACTTTCAAACTTCACTCACCTTGGCTTTACAAAGCACTCACCGGGGGGCATCGCTGTTGGCCTCTCATGAAGTCGATTTTTCGCGTCTTTTCCTACTTGCGCCACTACCCGGGCCTAGCGACTGCTCAGCTTTTCTGCGCGGTCGGCATGACCTTGGCCGTATTCGTGTTCCCGAATGCGACGGGATTCGTGATCGACGAAATCATCCCCAATCCCGCACGCCATGATGAGTTTTCGTTCTGGATCTTCATTGCCCTGCTCGGATTTCTGACCAAGGACGGGCTCAATTCCATCCGGATTTTCATCAATAACATCTTCGAGCAGAAGGTCATCTTCGACATCCGCTCGGATCTTTATCAAAAAATCCAACGCCTGCCGCTCCAGTGGTTCGACACGCGGCGGACCGGCGACATCATGACGCGGGTGGTCGAGGACGTGACCAACATGGAGCGGGTGCTCATCGACGGCGTCGAACAAGGGCTGATCGCGGCGCTGCAAGTGCTCGGCATCGGGATTTTCCTGTTTTTCCTCAATCCCACGGTGGCGGCCTGGGCCACGCTGCCGGTGCCGTTTCTGATGGTGGGCGCATGGATTTATTCCACCCAGGGCCGCGACCGCTATCGAAACCAGCGCGACGCGGCTTCCGATTTGAACGCCCTGCTCCACGACAATATTTCCGGCGTGCGCCAGATCAAGGCCTACGCGGCGGAGACGGCCGAGCATTCGCGGTTCAACCAGTTTTCCAACCTGCTGCGGATCGCCACGCTGCGGATGATGAAATGGTGGGCGATCTACTCGCCGGGCATGTCGTTCCTGCGGATGACCGGCTACGTGCTGGTGCTCGCCTTCGGCGGCGGCGCGGTGATGAAGGGGGAACTGACCATCGGCGATTTTACGAAATTCCTGTTATTCCTGTCGCTGTTTTACGAGCCGATCGACCGCTTGAACTCGCTCAATCAGATGATCCTATCAGGCCGCGCGGCGGCGGACCGCGTGTTCGACATTCTCGACGCCGAGGAGGAACCCAACTCCACCCGCGGCGCCGGCCTGCCGGAGAAAATCGCCGGCCACGTGCATTTCGAAAACGTCAGCTTCGCCTATCAGGAGCAGCCGACGCTGCACGGCGTCACCCTCGACGCCCAACCCGGCCAGACCATCGCGCTCGTCGGCTCGACGGGAGCGGGCAAAACCACGGTGCTCTCGCTGCTCGCACGCTTCTATGAAGCCACTTCCGGCGAGATCACCATCGACGGAATCGACATCGGCACCCTCGCGAAATCCTCGCTGCGCGACCGCCTCGCCTACGTCACCCAGGAGCCGTTCCTCTTCAACGGCACCGTCCGCGAAAACCTCCAGCTCGCCAAACGCGACGCCTCCGACGCCGACCTCTGGACCGCCTTGGAAGCCGCCCACGCCGAACGCTTCGTTAGGGAACTGCCAGAACAGCTCGACACCAACGTCGGCGAGCGCGGCGTGAAACTTTCCGGCGGCGAGAAACAGCGCCTTTCGATCGCCCGCGCCCTGCTCAAGAACGCGCCGATCCTGCTACTCGACGAAGCCACCGCGTCGGTCGATTCCGAGACCGAGCGCCAGATCCAGGATGCGCTCGACCGGCTGATGGAGAACCGCACCGCCTTCGTCATCGCCCACCGGCTCTCGACGATCCAAAACGCCGACCGCATCTACGTGCTGGAGAAGGGCGAGGTCATCGAGCAAGGCACCCACGCCACCCTCCTCGCCCAAGGCGGGAAATACGCCGAGCTCTGCCAGAAATCCTTCCTGGCTCCCGAGGAGACGCCCTGAGCGGATTTGCGCCTTGTCGCGGCGGCTCGCCGTTGCAAGCCTCCGTTATCTCCAATGGCCGCTCCCCAAAACACCATCGCGCTGGTTTACGACTACGACCAGACGCTCAGTCCGCGCTACATGCAGGATGACGTGTTGTTCCCCGAGTTCGGGATTGATCCCGCGCAGTTCTGGAAAAAGTGCAACGCCCTCGTCCAAGACGAGAAATGGGACGGCGAGCTCGCCTACCTGAAGTGCCTGCTAGACTACCTCGGCATGGACAACGTCAGCAACGCCCGGCTCACCGAGCTCGGCGCCGGCCTACGGTTTTTCCCCGGCCTGCCCGAGCTTTTCGAAGCCCTGCCGAAAGCCGCCCTCCGCCCCGAGCACGAAGCCGCCGGCATCAAGATCGAGCACTACATCATTTCCTCCGGCCTCAAGGCGCTGCTCGACGGTTCGCGCCTGCAGCCCTTCGTCAAAGCCATGTTCGGCTGCGAGTTCGGCGAGGATTCCAAGGGCGGCATCAGCTTCCCCAAGCGCGTCATTTCCCACACCACCAAGACCCAGTATCTCTTCCGCATTAACAAAGGCATGCTCGGCTACGACCAGGACGTGAACGACCACATGCCCGCCGAGCAGCGGCCCATTCCCTTTGAAAACATGGTCTACGTCGGCGACGGCCCGACCGACGTCCCCTGCTTCACCGTCATGGCGAGAAACGGCGGCCAGGCCATCGCCGTTTACAATCCCGAGGACGCCAGCGGCCGTTCCTTCCGGAAATGTTTCCAACTCTCCACCCACGCCGGCCGCGTCAAACACATCGCCCCCGCCGACTACCGCCAAGGCTCGCACCTCTGGCTGCTGCTCCAGGAAATGGTCACCGAAACCGCCGACCGCATTCTCCGCCGCAGAAGCGAGGAGAGGGAAAATGCCACCGTCGCCGCGCCGACTTTTTGAGAAATAGGTCCTATAGGCCCCATACGACCCATCTCTTCCCTCCCCCCGCTATTCCTGATTGGCAGGCCCGTTTCCGCCGCATAGCCTCGCGCCCTTCGATGTCCGACAAGAACCATTTTCACTTCACCGGGATCTGTGGCACCGCCATGGGAGCCGTCGCCGCCGCCATGAAACAACGCGGCTTCACCGTCACCGGCTCCGACGCCAACGTCTATCCGCCGATGTCCGACTTCCTCCGCGGCCAGGGCATCACCCTCACCGAAGGCTACGCCGAGGCAAACATCCCGGCGGACACCGACGTGGTCATCATCGGCAACGCCATTTCTCGGGGAAATCCCGAGGCCGAGGCCGCGCTCGACCGCAAGCTGCTCTATCATTCCCTGCCCGAGGTGATGAAAGAGTTCTTCCTCCGCGGAAAACGCAACTTCGTCGTTTCCGGCACCCACGGCAAGACCACCACCTCCTCGATGCTGGCGTGGATTCTCAAAAACGCCGGCCGCGATCCCGGTTACATGATTGGCGGACTGCCGAAAAACCTCGGCCACGGCGCGCATTTCACCGACTCGGAATTCAACGTCCTCGAAGGCGACGAATACGACACCGCCTTCTTCGACAAGCGCTCGAAATTCCTCCACTACCTGCCCGAGTGCGTCGTCGTCAACAACGTCGAGTTCGACCACGCCGACATCTATAACAACCTCGACGAAATCAAGCTCACCTTCCGCCGCCTGCTCAACATCGTCCCGCGCCGCGGCGTCGCCTACATCAATGGCGACGAGCAAAACTGCCTCGACGTCGCGAAAGGCGCGCCCTGCCCCGTCACCACCATCGGCTTCGGCGAAAACTGCGCGCTGCGGATAGAAGACGTCAGCTACGAGCCGGACCGCAGCTCCTTCACCCTCGGCGGCGTCCCCTACTCCACCCGCATGTCCGGCGAGTTCAACGTCCGCAACGCCGCCATGGCCATCGCCGCCGCCACCTTCGCCGGCCTCACCGCCGACGAAATCCGCGCCGGGCTCGAATCCTTCGACGGCGTCGCCCGCCGACAGGAACTCCGCGGCGAGGTCCGGGGCATCAAAGTCATCGACGACTTCGCGCATCACCCCACGGCCATCCGCCTCGCCGTCCAGAGCCTGCGCCAGCGCCACCCGGATTCGCGGCTGTGGATTCTGTTCGAACCGCGCTCCAACACCACCCGCCGCGCCGTTTTCCAAACCGAACTCGCCGAAGCGCTCGCGCTCGCGGATTTCGCGGTGGTCGCCGCCATCCCCGACCTCCACAAGATCCCCGAAAACGACCGCCTCAACCCCGACCAACTTTCCGCCGACATCGCCCGCCTCGGCGGCCAGGGTTTCTATCTGCCCGACCTCGAAACCATCATCGCCAAGGTCACGGAAACCGCCGAGCCCGGCGACATCATCGCCGTCCTCAGCAACGGCGGCTTCGGCGGCATCCACGAGAAACTACTAACCGCGCTGGAGAAGTAAGCGAAAGCAGGGAAATCGCCGATACCATCGGGATCTTCAACGCGGACGATAGTTTCACCGCCGGTTTATTACTTCTTCCGCACGGTTTACTACCCGTCACGCGAGTCCCGCTTCACCGCAGAGCGCGGCTTCGACGTGCGGCCGACCCAGGCGCTGGCCCGCAGCCCATGACATTCGCTGGCGGAGCGCAGCGCGGGCACCGTTTCGGATGAAACGCTTGGTGCAATCTCCTTCTTCGTCCGGGGCATCTATCATGGATCTGCGAGATTATCCGACGGAACGGACGATTTTGCGTGCCATCCCCGAAGAACGGCCCTATCAAATCGAACTATCTGATTGATGAGAAATTTCATGGCCGCCGGGGGTGTCATAATTTTTGTGTAAGTGCTTTCCGCTGATGTGCCCCATCACCAGAACCAGCACATCCAATGAGACCGAAAATCAGCAACGCGCTCCTCGACGAGCTACTCAAAAACTACAGCCAGCCCGGCGACCTGCTCGGCCCGG
>CAMCCX010000092.1 GCA_945873305.1 Akkermansia muciniphila | reverse complement strand
CGTTCGACGCGGGAGGCGGCGAGCCAGGCGTGGAGTTTGGCGGGGTTGCGGCGGTAGAGGTTCTGCATCATGGCGTCGAGGCGGGTGACTTCCTTGCCGCCCTCGATGAGGAGGACGCTGATGCTCTCGGTGCTTTCGAGGCCTTCGAGATTGTCGGCGGTGGTGGCGAGGTTTTTGCCATCGATGGCGTCGCGGTCGGCGCGGAGGTCTTCGACGAAGTCGGCGGGGATGAGCTTGCCGATGAATTGGGCGCGGAGGGCGGCTTTTCCCGCAAGCTGGGCCGGGGTGTCGGCGAGGGCGTCTTCGAGGCGGGCGAGCAGGGAGTCGGCGTGGGTCTTGATGTTGCTCTCGGTGGGCTCGCCGGGAAGGCGGTAGAAAGCGGAAAATCCGGGCTCGTCGAGGTCGATGGCGCGGGCGGTGCGGGCGATGTCCTTGAAGTCGAGCCAGAGGGCGTCGAGCAGGACTTGGAGGCTGGCGGGCCCGCGGAGTTGGCCGACTTTGAAGCCGTTGAGCTTGCCGGAGAAGGTGGCGATGTTGGCGAAGCGGACGATGGCTTCACAGCCGGCGGGCAGGTCGGCGTGGTTTTCGATGCCGAAGGTGGTGACGCGGTCGAGGCGTTCGTGACGGAGGATGTTGCGGTCGTTCATGGGGGTGGCTTTTGGGAATGATTTTTTACGAGGTTGCTAGAAAACTGTCAGGGGTTTCCGGATGGGGCAAGGAGCATTGTCGGAAAAACAAAAGGAACTGCGGAGCCACGGGCCGCAGCTGCCCCCCTAAATCGTGACAAGTCATTGTCAGGAAGCACGTTGCACACACTCTCCGGCCAGATGGGACCTGCCCGGCGGTGAGGTGGGACCTATCTGGCGGCGAAGGGGGACCTATCCGGTGGCCGAGTCGGACCTACCCGGCCGCCAACTGGAACCTATCCGGTGGTGAAGTGGGAGCTATCCGGCGGCGAAGTGGAAGCTACCCAGCGGCGAGTTGGAAGCGACCCGGTGGCGAGGTGGAAGCGACCCGGCGGCGAGGTGGAAGCTACCCGGTGGCGGGGTCGGAGCCATCCGCCGTTCATCTGCGGTTGAAAAATCTTCCTCTTGCTGTCGCGGGGCGGCGGGGATGGCGGCCCCGCGCTTGCTTTGTGGAAAAGTCCCGGTTTAGGCTCCGCGCCATGATGAATCCCGTCGTCCGTGAGACCATCGAGCGCTGCCGGACGGCAGGCCTCCGCCGCACCAAGGCGCTGGAAGAGCTGGTGAGCACGCTGCTGGAAAGCCAGCGGCCGATGACGCTTTCCGAGCTAGCCAGCTCCAAACGGCTCACCGACCAGTGCGACAAGGCCACCGTTTTCCGCCTGCTCCAGCGGCTCACCGAGCACGGCTTAATCCGGCGGCTCGGCCTGCACGAGCGCGCCGCCTATTTCACCCTGCTGGTCCCGGGCAAACACAGCGACTATCTGATTTGCACCAGCTGCGGCAGCATCGAGCCGATCCAGGCCCCCTGCCCGGTCCACCAGCTTGAGGACGAGATCCGCGAGAAAACCGGATTCCGGAACCTCTATCACGAGCTGGAATTCTTCGGCGTGTGTCCGAAATGCGCGTGATTCCGCACTCTCCCCATGCACTGCCCGTTCTGTCAGACCCCGTTGAAGGCCGCCGCCGCCGAGTGCCCGGCGTGCCGGCTGACGTTTCCGCGGACCAGCGCTCTGGTCGGCGCGTTGCCGCGGCTGGCGCCGGTGGTCGCGGACACCACGCGGCGGCTCGGCGCGGCGGCTCGGCGCGGCGGATCAGGTGAAGCTGAAAAAGGAAATCGCCAGAATCCAGCGGCGGTTCCCGCAGCTGGTCCTGCAAGTGGTGATGCACGAGTTCCCCGCCGAGCACCCGTTTTCGATGCACGTTTTCTGGCTCTTCAACGCCGGGAATTTCGCCGGTGACAGCCAGCGCGGGAAGAACAACCACGCGCTGCTCATCGCACTGGATCCCACGCGCGGCGAGGCGGCGATCATGCCGGGCTACGGGCTGGAACCGTTCTTGAAAACGGAAACCCTCGACCATTTGCTAGAACTCGCCGGCCCCGCGTGGGAAAGCCGCCGCTGGGCGGACGGGATTTCCCGCGTGCTCGACGGGCTGGACCAATTGCTGGAATCCATCGCGCTGCCCGAGGACACCATTCGCTCCAACAACGGCGAGTTTTAAGCCCTCAGCCGAACGCTTTCAAAAACCCGACCTCGATGGCGAGCGGCTCGAAGGCGTTCGTCTCCAAGGTCCGTCGCAGCGAGTCGAGAGCCTCCATCCGCTTGAGCAGGCGGCCTTCCGTTTCAGCCTCCGCGAGGCCGCGCAAGGCGGGCGCGGACTCGGGGAAATCCAGCCCGCCGCCATTCACCTTCATCCGGAGAAAATCCGCCATCCACGCCATGAGCACGTCGAAAAGCCGGTTGCGCGCATCGAGATACTCGGCCTCGGCGGCGGCCTTGTGGAAGGCTTCGCGCTCTTTCAACCACGAGCCGTCCGTGGCATCACGGTAAGCGGCGGTCTCCTCTTTCTCGGCGGCTTTCGCGGCGGCATCCGCCTCCTCGCGGAACTCCGCTAGAAACGAAGCGAAGGCGGCTTTCAAGTGCAACGCCGCGACCGGCGTGCCGAAGCCGCGCGCGGCGGCGGCGTTGAGCGCGCTGACCAACTCAGCCCCGCCATCTGCCAGAAGCGCCCGGCCACCGAGCAGCGGAAGGCGCACGCAGCGGGATAAAATCGTGGGCAGCAGCCGCTGCGGATTGGCGGTGAGGAGCAGCAGCAGCGTGTTTTGCGGCGGCTCTTCGAGGGTTTTCAAAAACGCGTTGGCCGACTGGTCGTTCATCCGGTCCGCCTCGGTGATGACGCCCACCTTGCAAGCCCCGCCGGGCGCGGCGAGGTGGAGCGTTTGTTCCAAATCGCGGATTTCATCCACCCCGATGCGCCGCGACTTCATCCGCGGCCGCACGATCCGAATCCAACCGCTCTCCAACTCATCGAGCGGCGGCGTCTCGACCACGACGGGCTCGCCGAACAAATCAAAACCGCCGGATTTCGGCGCGCCGTTCACCAGCTGGATCATGCGGGCGGCAAGGTTTTCCTTGCCGCTGCCGTGCGCCCCGCTGATGAGAAACGCATGCGCCAGCCGCCCCCGTTCGTGTGCGGAGGAAATCAATTCAAATGCCCGGTCTGCCAAATACGCCATGCGCGGCCATCGTCTCCCGAACGTCCGCCGAGGCAATCCGAAAACCGGACGCCCGGTAATTTACGCGCCTAAATCCCTCGCGAAAGGAAGCCAGCCCGCCGCGATTTTTCGGTCTTTGCCTCGCTGGCGGATTCATCCACAAATCCGCCATGCCGATTTTCGAAAAAGCCCGCGAGCTCGCGGTGATCCATTCCTCCGCCGCCGTCATCGGCTGGGACCAGGAAACCTATCTGCCGCCCGCCGCCGCGAAATACCGCGCCGACCAGCTGGCCTGGCTTTCCTCCCGCGCGCACGAACTCGCGACTTCCGAAGCTTGGAAAAACGACCTCGAAGCCGCCGAGGCCGCGGACGCGGGCACCGATTTCAAGCTCACCGCCAACCTCCGCGAACTGCGCCGCGAGTTCGACCGGGCGACGAAATTGCCGGTCGAGCTGGTCGCCCGCGACTCGGTGGCCAGCTCGCTCGCCAAACACGCGTGGGCCGATGCCCGCGAGCGCTCGGACTTTTCCAGCTTCGCGCCGCACTTGGAAACCTTGCTCGGGATCGCCCGCGAAAAGGCGGAACTCTGGGGCTACGCGAACGAACCTTACGACGCACTGCTAGAAGGCTACGAGCGCGGCACCAGCACCGCCGCCGTCGCCGGCTTGTTCGATGCGATGCGCCCGTCAGTTAGGGAAATCGCGGCCCGTGCGGTGGAAAACTCCGCCGCCCACGCGCCGGTTCTACCCGCCGGGCCCTACCCCGTCGCGGCCCAACAGAATTTCAACGCCCGCGTCGCCGAAGCGATCGGATTCGATTTCCAAGCCGGCCGGATCGACACCACCACGCATCCGTTCTGCACCACGCTCGGCCCGCGCGACGTGCGGCTGACGACGCGCTACATGGAGTCGGATTTCACCTCTTCGCTCTTCGGCGTGCTGCACGAGGCGGGCCACGGACTCTACGAACAAGGCCTGTCCGCCGCTGACTTTGGCCTTCCGTCCGGCAGCGCGGTTTCGTTAGGCATCCACGAATCGCAATCCCGGCTGTGGGAAAACCACGTCGGCCGCTCGCGCACGTTCTGGGAGAAATGGTATCCCGCCGCGCAGGAAAGTTTCCCGCAGCTGGCAGAATTTCCGTTGGAGAAATTCCTCCGCTACCTCTGGCGCGCCGAGTTCTCGCCGATCCGCGTGGAGGCGGACGAGGCGACCTACGACCTGCACATCCTGCTCCGCTTCGAGCTGGAGAGGCGGATGGTCAGCGGCAGCCTGAAAGTCGCCGACGTGCCCGCCGCGTGGAACGAGCTGTTCCGCGACCTGTTCGGATTCGCGCCCAAGGACGACCAGCACGGCTGCCTGCAGGACATCCATTGGTCGATGGGCGGACTCGGTTATTTCGCGACTTACACGCTCGGCAACATCAACTCCGCCCAGCTCTTCGCCGCCGCCCGCCAAGACCCCGCAGTCGCCGCCGCGATCGATCAAGCCGACTACCTTCCCCTGCTCGGCTGGCTGAGAAAATCCGTCCACTCCCACGGCGCCACTCTCGATCCCCCGGAACTCATCCGACAGGCCACCGGCAGCGCGCCGACGACCGACGCCTACCTCGCCCATCTAAAATCCCGCTATCTTTGATCAGATTCTGAAAAAGGAAGCAGCCCATTTGCCGTATTCCATTCCAATGACCGCCATGAAACGACTCCTATTCCTCCTCGCGCTTGTCCACCCGCTCTCGGCGGAAGTTACCTTCAAGAAACAAATCATCACCCCTGATTTCGTCGCCGAAGGCTGCGCCGTGGCCGACTTCGACCACGATGGCCACGCGGACATCACCGCCGGCTGGTTCATCTGGTATGGCCCGGATTTCACCCGTCGCGCCACCTTTCGCCAGCCTAACGAAAACCCAAAAGGCCCGGCCAAAACACCTTACAATCCCGCCACCGGTTACACCGATTATTTCCTCCAATTCGCCTACGATTTCAACGGCGACAAGTGGGACGACATCCTCGTTTACGGCCTCCCGGGTGAACCGGCCTATCTCTATCTCAATCCTCAAACCAAAGGTGGTGATTGGACGAAACATGCCATCTTTGACATGGCTGACAACGAATCCCCCGACCTCAAGGACATCAACGGTGACGGCAAACCCGAACTGCTACTCCACACCCGCGGCCAGCTCGGCTACGCCGAAATCGACTGGGCCAATCCCACCGCCCAAGCCCGCTTCCGCCCGATCTCGCCCAAATCCCCGGAAAACGACAAAAAGTATTTCCGCTACACCCACGGCTACGGCGCGGGCGACGTGAACGGCGACAAACGAGTGGACATCCTAACGAAAGACGGCTGGTTCGAACAACCGCCCGACACCCGGGAAGACAAGGACTGGATCTTCCACCCCGGCCCCTTCGGTAGCGGCGGCGCACAGATGTTTGTTTACGACGTGAACGGCTACTTCAAAAACGACGTCATCACCAGCTTCGATGCCCACGGCTACGGCCTCGGCTGGTTTGAGCAAAAGGCCGACGGCACCTTCACCGAACACAAAGTCATGGGGGCCGCTCCTGAAGAAAACAAACAAGGCGTCAAATTCAGCCAACTCCACGCCCTCGCCCTCACCGACATCGACGGCGACGGCATCCCCGACATCGTCACCGGCAAACGCCGCTGGGCCCACGGCCCCAAGGGCGATGTCGAACCGGGTGCAGACCCCGTCCTTTACTGGTTTCAAATCAAACCCGATGGCAAGGGCGGGGCCGATTTCACGCCCCACCTCATCGACAGCGCCAGCGGCGTCGGCACGCAAGTCACCACCAGCGACCTCAACAAAGACGGCAAACCCGACATCATTGTTGCTAACAAAATGGGAGTCTTCGCGTTCACCCAGCGATAGAGATATCCTCAGGCGCGAGGTTCTTGAGCACCCCCTGTCCCTCCAGCGGGTGACGACATTCCGATGCAGGGCGTCATTCTCTCTCCGCCAGCCCCTCGGAATCGAGACGATTGACGGGCATATTCAGATTCACAAGTCTGACTCCCCCTGATTTCATCTCCGCCACCCATGGGACAATCCTCACTGCCAAGCATCCCGCCACCCGCCTCCCCACCCGGGATCGAAATACCCGGTCTCTTCATCGTCATCGAAGGAATCGACGGCACGGGCAAATCCACCCAGGTGAAACGGCTCGGCGAGTGGCTCACCGCCCAAGGCCGCGAAGTCGTGCTCAGCCGCGAACCGACCGACGGTCCTTGGGGGAAAAAAGTCCGCGAGTCCGCTGCGACCGGCCGCCTGTCGCCGGAGGACGAGCTGCAGTATTTCCTCAAAGACCGCCGACAGCACGTGGAGGAATTGATTGCCCCGTCACTCGCGGCCGGGAAAGTCGTGATCCTCGACCGCTACTATTTCTCGACGATGGCTTATCAGGGAGCCCGCGGTTTTGATCCGGGGGAAATCCGCCGGAAGAACGAGGTTTTCGCGCCGGTTCCGGATTTGCTGCTGATCATGGACCTCGACGTGAACTCCGCGCTCGAACGCATCGGCGCGCGCGGCGACACGGCCAACGAGTTTGAAAAACGCGAAAATCTCGAACGCTGCCGGGAAATTTTCCTCTCACTCAAGGACGAGGGTTTCGTCCGCGTGATCGACACCCGCGGCACGCTCGACGAGGTCGCGGCGCGGGTCCGAGAAGCGGTCGGGAGTCACTTGGTTTAGCGGTATCTTGCAATGGCCATGGAAGCGTGCTAGCTTGCTACCGCTCCATTTCCTTCAACCATTAACTACCCGAAGCCATGAACTCATCCCTATTTAATGACAGTCGTTCGACAGGACTCATGAATCGCGTGCGCGAAGATGTCTCCGCGTTGCGCGACGACATCCGCCACCTGATTTCCCACACCACGCGGCAAACGCTGCCGAATGGCGCGCGGGAACTCGCCGGCCAGGCGAAGCAACAAATCGCCAGCCGCGGGTCTTACGCCGCGACGCAACTCCGCGATCTCGGCGCTCGTCATCCCGCCGGATTCATCGGCGGGGCCGTCGTCATCGGGCTGCTCGCGGCCGGGGCATACGCGATGACCCACAAACACAATGGTCATCAGTCAGCCATGCTGAAAGGAACCGAGCCGGAAACCGATATCCCCTGCTGAGTTCAAGCCGTCGTGCGTGACCAGTCCGGGCGTTCTGTCCCGAAATTCATGTCCACGCCGCTCCGCGGATGCTGGAACGAGAGCTTCCACGCGTGGAGCTGGAGCGGCGGCGCTTCGGGATCGAGCGTCTGCGTGTCGCCGATGCGGCGGTCTGGCAGATACGCGGGGTCGCCGACGATCGGATAGCCGAGCTGCCAGAGATGGACGCGGATTTGATTGGTCCGGCCGGTTCCCAGCTTCGCCTCGATCAAGGTCGTGCCGTCCGCGCAGCGCTCGATGACTTGGAAATCCGTGCGCGAGGGCAAGCCGTCTAACTCGTCGATGCCGCGGGTGCCCAACGCGTCGGGCTCGGCGGAAATCGGGGCTTCGGAAAAGAACGCGTCCTGTGGCGGATGGCCGAGCGCGCGGACGAGGTAGCGCTTGTCCACCGCGCCTTCCAGGAACTGGCGCTGCAGCAAGCGGCAGAAGTGGCGGGTGCGGGCGAAGACGACGAGGCCGGTGGTGTTCGCGTCCAACCGGTGGACCGGGCGCGGGTATTTCGGCGCGTAAACCTCGTTCAAAATGTGCTGGAGCGTATTGCGGTGGAAGCGACCGCTCGCGTGCATCGGCAGCGGCGCGGGCTTTCTAACCACCAAGATCGCCTCGTCCTCGTGCAGCACTTGGATGTCCGCGGACACGGGCGGCTCGACGTCCGGCGGGAAGATTTGAACGACGCGCTCGCCGCCGCGCACGACGTGGTCTTTTCCACGGACGCTGCCGCCGTAGTTTTCAAAACGCCCGGCCTCGCAGCGCGCCTCCCACTCTGTTGGAGAAACCTGCGGGAAAAGCTCGGTCAGCGCTTCCAGCAAGGTCCGCCCGTCGAGAGCCGCGGGGATGTTCACCGGGCGGCGGTTTTCCCGCGCGACCGAGCCCGGCAAGGGATTGGAAACCTTGGCGATCGCGTCATGAAGTTGCGCGATCCGCCCGGCCATGCGTGCCGGTTCGCTGACGAAACAATGCGGGCAACTCACGCCCTCGACGTGCCGCGGGTCCTCCTGGTCCGCCGCGTCGAGCGGGGCCTGGCAGGCGAAGCAAACCGCGTAGCCCGACTCGCGCAGTCCGGGGTCCACGCCCACGCGCTGGTCGAAGACGAAGCACTCGCCGTCGTAGTGGTCGCCGCCGCATTCCTCGAAATACTTGAGGATGCCGCCGTCGAGTTGATAGATGTTTTTGAAGCCCTCGTTCTCCATGAACGGTCCGGCTTTCTCGCAGCGGATGCCGCCGGTGCAGAACATCACGACGGGCTGGTCCTTGAGCGCTTCCGGCAGTTTTCTCACCGCGTCCGGGAACTCGCGGAAGGTGTTGATGTGAGGAATGACCGCGCCCTTGAAAGTGCCGAGCTTGACCTCGTAGTCGTTGCGGGTGTCGAGCAAGGTGACCGGGCGGCCCTCGTCGAGCCAGCGCTTCAGCTCGGCGGCGGGGATCTTCGGCGAGGTGTAATTCGCCGGCCGGATGCTCTCCATGCCGAAGGAAATGATCTCCTTTTTCAAGCGCACCAACATCCGGTTGAACGGCTGGTCGTCGCTGAGGCTGATCTTCGGTTCCAAGCCTTCGAGGCCGGGAATTCCGCGAAGCCTGGCGAGCAGCAAATCAATGGATTCCGCAGCCCCGGCGACGAACAGGTTGATGCCCTCCGTGCTCAGCAGGATGGTCCCTTTCAGCCCCCACGCCTTGCAATCGGCGATGAGGTTTTCGCGCAATTCCTTGAGATCCGAGAGCTCGGCGAAGCGGTAAGTGGAGATATTCGTGACAGCGGACACGCCGGAAAAACAGCACGAAGCCCGCGCCCTTGCCAGTGAAGAAACGGGAAACCTTCACCGAAAAATCGATAAAATGTCCGTTGCCACCCGGGGCAAGCCCGTTCAAGTATGCCGTTGCCGATGGCTGAAATCACTCCCGCAGTTGAAATCAAGGACCTCGTGAAGGACTTCAAGACGTCGTTCCGCAAGCAGCTGCTGCGGGCGGTGGACGGCGTTTCGATCCGGATCATGCCGGGCGAGGTTTACGGCTTGATCGGGCCCAACGGGTCCGGGAAATCGACGACGATGAAGGCGTTGCTCGGGCTGGTGGCTCCGACGGCGGGGCACTGCGCGATTTTCGGCAAGGATTCGCTGAAGGTGGATTCGCGCAACGACGTGGGTTTCCTGCCGGAGAATCCTTATTTTTACAAGCACCTCAGCGGCGCGGAGACCCTGCGGTTTTACGGCAAGCTCTGCGGATTGTCGGGCAAGGTTTTGGAAAACCGGGTGGGCGAACTGCTCGCGCTGGTGGATCTGGAAGGCGCGCGCGACCGGCGGATCGGCGGCTACTCGAAGGGGATGCTGCAGCGGATCGGGCTGGCGCAGGCGCTGGTGCAGGAGCCGCGGCTGGTGATTCTGGACGAGCCGACGGCGGGCGTCGATCCGGTGGGCTCGCGGCAGATCCGGGATTTGATTTTGAAACTGCGCGAGCGGGGAATCACGGTTTTCCTGTGCTCGCATTTGCTCGAACAGGTGCAGGAGGTTTGCGACCACGTCGGGATCATTTGCAAAGGCAAGATGGTGAAGGAAGGGCGGCTGGACGACTTGATTTCCATCGAGGACCAGACGGAAATCGTGCTCAAAGACGCGAGTCCGGAGCTGATTTCCCAGATCACCGCGCTGGCCAATTCCGCGGGCGCCTCGCTGGTGCGGACCGGCAAACCGCGCACCACGCTTGAGCGGCTGTTCCTCCGCGAAACCACCCACGCCGACGACTGATGAACGACACGACCCAGATTTCACGAGGCTCGCATGTGAGCCGCATTGGGGTGATCGCCCTGCACGCGTTCACCCAGTTGGTGCGGATGAAAGTTTTCTATTTCCTCGCGGTGTTCGCGGTGATCGCCATCGCGAGCAATTTTTTCGACCTGCCGCAGCACGAGGGCCCGGAATCGGTGGGCGTCAACGTGCTGCGCTCGATCAAAAGCTGGTCGCTGGGGACGATGACTTTGTTCTCGGTGGTGCTCTCCATCGTCGCCACGGCGCTGCTGCTGCCGAAGGATGTGGAGGACCGCACGCTTTACACGATCCTGGCCAAGCCGGTGCCGCGCATCGACTATCTGGCGGGAAAACTGCTCGGCGTGCTGCTGCTGGTTTTCGTCTCGCTGGCCTTGATGGACGTGCTGATGACCGCGGTGCTGCAAATCCGCACGTCGATGGTGCTGGAGCAACAGCTGGAAATGGCGCGGGCGATGGGTTGGCCGCAAGACGCGATCGACTCGCTGCGGGTGGAAACGCTGGCGCAAGGGCCGAGCTGGTCGCTGCAAGGCGCGGTGTTCGCGGTGTTCCTGCGGGCCTCGATCATGGCGTCGCTGGCGTTGCTGATCTCGACGTTTTCGACGAGCACGCTCTTCACCACCATCATCAGTTTCCTGATTTATTTCATCGGTCATTTCCAAGCGGACGCGCGGGACGTCTATCTGCAGGCCGGCCAAGCGGGCGAAGGGATATTCGCGCGCCTCGCATCGCTGGCGTTCTCGCTGGTGCTGCCTGATTTCCAGAATTTCAACGTGATCGACGCGGTCATCGAAGGCCAGGCGATGCCGCTGCTGATTCTCGGTAAACTGACGTTGATCGGCTTGTATTACGCCCTGTTTTTCACCATCGCGTCGTGGTTTATCTTTGCGGAAAAAGAATTCTAAATCCGTGAAAACCTGGCAACGAAACGGAATTCTCATGGCGGCGCTGCTGGCGTTCGGCGCGGCGCGCCTGCCCTTCGAGGCCGGTCTCGCCAAGGAGCTCCGCGCGGCGGGACTCACGCCGCCGCCAATGGAAATCGGCACGCGCGACAAAATCGGGCAGACCAGCTCGGCCGTCGCGCTGGGCGGCTTGCGGACGCTGGTGGCGACGTTCCTGAACTTGCGCGCGTTCTCGTTTTTCCAGGAACAACGCTGGGACGACGTGGCGGACGCCTTCGACACCATCGTCGATCTGGCGCCGCGGACGCGTTACTACTGGGAGACCGGTTCGTGGCACTCCGCCTACAACGCGGCTTCCTATTATACCAACGATTCCAAGCTGCCCGCGCTGCGGCGGAGGGAGGCTTGGCGGGCGTCGATTCTCAGAGGCCGGGCGTTTCTCGAACGCGGAATCCGCAACAATCCCACCGATTGGAGCCTCCTCGCCGGGCTCGGTTTCCTGCTCTCCGACTCCAACCAAACCGCCGCC
>CAMCCX010000091.1 GCA_945873305.1 Akkermansia muciniphila | reverse complement strand
TATTTCAGCGACCCATTTTTGCAAAGCGAGGTGGGGGGGGGCAATTGATTTACTCATAGCAAACACACTAGAGCGACTTCTCCTTCTCTTGGCAATTCGTTCTTGGGATAGGAACCGAATATCTCAAGAAACGCGCAGGGCCGTGCCGGCATATGTCAGTCAGATAGAGATATGTTCGCGACAGCGCGTGGAAAGGAGGACGCACTCGACTCGCGCGGCGGGATAGGCCCTTTCCATCACTTCGCGATAGGCGTGCATCTGGCCGGAATACCTAGCAACCAGTTCCGTGATGTCATCCAGCCCGTCGGTTTTGAAATCAATCACCCGCACGCGGTTCACCACGCCGGAAGCGTCGCGGTGGAGGTGTAAGCGGTCGATCACCCCGCTGAGCCATTTGCCATCGAGCACCGCGTCCACCGCTTGTTCGCGAAACAGCTCCACCGCTTGCCCGCCGCGCTCGAAGAGTTGTCTCAAATTCGGGGCTTCCAGCAAATCGGCCACCAGCCGCCCGGCGTCGCCCGGCGGCAAATCGGGAGTGGCTTCGTCCACCCAGCCGACTTGTTCGAAGGCGATGTGGACCTCGCTGCCGAACTTCATCCCGCTCGCGGAATGAGTCACCGCGGCGGCCGCTTTTTTCTTGGCCTCACTCGGCGTCGTCCGTTCGCGGCGGGTCACGCCGGCGGCAAGCACGGGCATCGTGACGACGTCCGGCGCGCTCTCTGACAGGGAAATGTTCTCCACCCAGTCCGGCGATCCCGACTGATAGGCCACCCCGGTTTCGCCCGTTGAGGAGACCGATCTCGCCAACCAGTTCGCCAGCGACGGTTTGTCCGGTTCTTGGGATTTGGCAGGCGGCTCCAACAGAATATAGAGTCCGCGTTTTGAGCGGGTTAGAGCCACATAGAGCATGCAGAACGCCTCGTAACGCTGGCTCGCAGCCCACTCCGCTTCCGCCGCGCGCATCTCGGGAATCAGCTCCCGCGCCCACTTCGGCGGGGTTTGGGTGATCCAGCCGTTCGCCTCGGCCACATCGAAATACTGCGACGACGGCACCCCGTCGTTAGGAACCTCCGGCAGCACCACCATGTCGAAGCCGAGGCCTTTTGCCTTGTGAATGGTCATCACCTGCACGGCGGCGATCCCCGGGCTTTGCGAAACCTCGAGCCGCTCGATCCATTCCGCCGCTTGTTGCGGAGACGCGCCGCCCTGCGCGTCGAGCCCCGCCAGCGCCGACATGATGTCCCCCGCGCGGCGGCGGCCGAAATCCGACCAATCCGCCCAACTGTCTTCGAGCACTTTTCCGATCATCCCGGCGAAACCGGATTCCGACGCGAGCCCTAGCAGTCCCTCCCAGACCTGTTGCCAGTGTTCGCCGAACCTCGTCCGCAAGGTGCCTGCCAGCGGCGACATTTCCACGACTTCCCAGGCGAAGGCATCCGCCGGATTCGCCAACCATTTGAGCAAGTGCCCGAGCGCGATGCCCACCGGATTGTCCTTCGCCGGTTCGCGCCGGCCTTCCTCGATGACATCCAGCCCCCTCGCCCGCAGGTGGTCCGCCACTTCACGCACCATCGAGTTGCTGCGCACCAGCACGCCGCAAGTCATCGGCCGCTTGCCCACTCCGAGCTCGTCGAGCAATTCGCCCAGCCGCTCCAAGCGCTCCTCCCATTTTCCCTCCACCACTTCCACCCGCGCCTCGCCGCATTTGGCCGGACCGGTCAATGGTTCGGCGGAAGCGTGTTCCTGCCATTCCCATTTGGCCGCGGCTTCGCCGAAAAGCTCGCGCAGGGTCTCCGCATCGCCGCAGACCTGGTTCACCAAGGCCAAAACCTCGGGACACGAGCGCCAGGACTCCGCCATCGGCTCGATTTCCAAACCGCCTTGATAGCGGTCGATCACCTCGCCGAACAACCCGACCTCGCCGCCGCGCCACGCGTAAATCGCCTGTTTGCGGTCGCCCACGATGAACATCGTGCCCTCGCCTTCGCCCGCCGCTTCGTCGATGAGCGGTAGCAATCCTGTCCAATCCGACCGACTGGTATCTTGGAACTCGTCCAGCAGCCAGTGCTCGTAGCGGGCGTCGAGCCGGAAATCCACCGCTTCGCGCCGCAGCCTCGCGTCCTCGCCATTGACCCACTCGCCCATCAGGACTTTGACGTCGTCGAAGCCGAGCAAGCCGCGGCGGCGGAGTTGTTTTTCGCAGCGCGCGTCATAGACCGACACCACCTCTCGCACGGCGCGGGTCCGGTGGAGAGCCGCCGCCATTTCGCAGCGGGCCGCGAGATGCACCATCTCGCGGAGGGCCTCGCCCGCCGGGCCGCCGATGATGAAATCCTTCTGAAACTTCACGGCAAGCGGACCGTCTTCGCGGACAGCCGCAGCCAGCACGCTGGCTAGCAGACTAACGGCACCGCCGAGGCTTCCACTGCCGATGGTGTGATTCAACAGGGTCTCTATCGCCTTCTCCACGGCTGCGCGCTGGCGCTTATCGGTGTAATCGATGCCGTCGAGCCCCCGGGAAATTTTGGCGGCGAGGTCGTGTTTGTGCTTTTCCCAATCCTCGAGTTCGACACCGGCGAGGCTCGCGGGTCCCCATTCCAGCCCGTGCGCCGCACGGTAGCGGCTCTGCCAGCTCTGCACGAAGCCGCGCAAACCTTCTAATACTTTTTGGTCTTCCTTGCCGATGCTCGCCCGGCGGAACGCGTGCAGGAAATCGTCGCCGCTGCCGTCTTCCAGCGTTTCGCCAAGGATCGTGGCGAGAATCTCGTCCGCCGCCGCCGCCGCCCTCGGTCCTTCCAACAGGTCGAATTTCCCGCCGGTCATCCCGAGCTCGTATTGGAAGCCGCGCACGACCTTGGCGAAAAAACTATCCATCGTCCCGAGCGTGAGCCGCGGCAGCGCGCGGACCACCCGCTCCAGCGACTCGGAGAAATCCGCGTCCGGCAGTGCCAAATCCTCGCGCAGCGCGGCGGCTTTCGGCTCGTCGCTGGCGGCCGTCGCGAGCTTGGTCAGCACCGAGTCCGCGAACTCTCCGGCCGCCTTGCGGGTGAAGGTCAGCGCGACGATTTTTTCCGGAGCCACGCCCATCGCCACCAGCCCGATGACCCGGTTAGCCAGCTGGAAGGTCTTTCCCGAGCCGGCGGAAGCAAGAATGAGCAGGTTCTTGTGAAGGATTTTCATCGTCGCCCGCAGCCTGCCCGGATCTGTGGAAATGGCAAACCACGAACTTTCGGGAGATGCCGTTTCCGCCTTTCCATCTTTGACAATCCCTTGTTGTCGCGACAGTTTCCCCGCGGAATCCTCCACAAATCAAATCATTATGGCCTACGATCTCATTGTCATCGGTGGCGGCCCTGCCGGCTACGTCGCCGCCATCCGCGCCGCCCAACTTGGAAAAAAAGTCGCGTGCGTCGAAGCCGATCGCGCCGGCGGCACCTGCCTCAACTGGGGCTGCATCCCGACCAAGGCCCTGCTCAAAAACGCCGAGGTCTATCACATGCTCACCCACAAGGCGGCTGAGTTCGGATTGAAAATCGAAGGGCTTTCCTACGACTGGTCCGCCGTCGTCGGCCGCTCGCGCAAGGTTTCCGACCGCCTCGCCGGCGGCATCGAGTATCTTTTGAAAAAAAACGGCATCGACTACGTCCGCGGCTTCGGCTCGGTCGAAGGCACCGGAAAAGTCGGCGTCGTCGGCAACGACGGCTCGCGCAATCTCCTTGAAACCAAGGACATTCTCATCGCTACCGGCTGCAAGTCCCGCGGCCTTCCCGGCCTGCCGTTCAACGGCAAATCCGTCATCGGCTCCAAGGAGGCGATGAACCTCCCGCAACAGCCGAAGGAAATGCTCATCATCGGCGCGGGCGCGATCGGCGTGGAGTTCGCCTACATTTACAACGCTTTCGGCACCAAGGTCACCCTCATCGAGATGGCCCCGCGCATCCTACCCGTGGAGGACGACGAAGTGGGCGACGCCCTGGAGAAATCCCTCATCAAGCAAGGCATCCGCTGCCTCACTAACACCAAGATCACCGCCGCGGTGGACAAGGGCACCCACGTCGAACTCACCGTCGAAGGACCCAAGGAAAACGGCGTGCTCAGCGCGGAAGTCTGCCTCGTCGCCATCGGCATCCAGCCCGTGCTGCCCGGCGGCATCGAGCCCGAGCTCGACCGCGGCTACATCAAGTGCGGCGACCGCTACGAAACGTCCATCCCCGGAGTTTACGCCGCCGGCGACATCAACGGCCCGCCATGGCTCGCCCATGTCGCCTCGTTCGAGGCCGTCCAGTGCGTCGAAGGTCTCTACGTCTCCGGCCACAAGCCGCGCAAAGTCACCAATTTCCCCGGCTGCACCTATTGCCACCCGCAAGTCGCTTCTGTTGGGAAAACCGAGCGCGCGCTCAAGGCGGAAGGCATCGAATACACCGTCGGGAAAATCCCGTTTGTCGCCATCGGCAAGGCCATCGCTTCCGGCGAACCGGACGGATTCGCCAAGCTGCTCTACGGCAAGAAGCACGGCGAACTGCTAGGCGCGCACATCATCGGCGAGAACGCCACCGAGCTCATCGCGGAAATGGGCCTCGCCCTCGACCAGGAGCTCACCGGCGCCGAAATCCACGCCACCATCCACGCGCACCCGACGATGTCGGAAGTCATCCACGAGGCCACCCTCGCGGCGGAAGGCCACGCGATTCACTTCTAACCAGCAGCGCCAGACTCCCTCACCGCAAAGCCGTCCTCAGAAACGGCGCGGTGCGGGGGGCTTGGACCTGGCGATTTTTTCCGGCGGACCTTCGGTGATGATTTTTCCGCCGCCGGTTTCGGGGCCGAGGCCGAGGATCCAGCCGAGCCTTGGAAACTAGGGCTTTTCGGCGATTTTTAAAGTGGTCGGGCTGGCGGGATTCGAACCCACGACCCCCTGCCCCCCAGGCAGGTGCGCTACCAGACTGCGCTACAGCCCGTTTCGTGAACGGGGGGCGAAAGAAACAGGGGAAATGCGGATTGGCAAGCACGGAAAATCATGACATTTCCCCCGCATGAATCGCATCAAAACCGCCATCGTCGGGGCCAGCGGCTACACCGGGATGGAATTGCTCCGCTTGTTGCTCGTCCATCCGGGCGTGGAACTGGTCGCCGCCACCTCGCGCCAAGAGGCGGGAAAATCGCTGGCGGCGGTGTTTCCGCGTTTCCGCAAGGCGGCGGGCGCGGGGCTTGCGTTCATCGAGCCGGATCCGGACGCCATCGCCGCGACCGGGGCGCAGGTGGCGTTTCTCGCGCTGCCGCACGGAGTCGCCGCGGAAATCGCCCGCGCCTTGCTGGAGCGCGGGCTGAAGGTGATCGACCTGAGCGCGGATTTCCGCCTGCGCGACGCCGCCGTTTACCAGGAATTTTACGAGCATCCGCATCCCGCGCCGGATTTGCTGGGCGAGGCGGTTTACGGCTTGCCGGAGATCCGCACGCCGGAAATCCAGGCTGCGCGTTTGATCGCCGCACCCGGCTGTTATCCGACGAGCATTTTGCTGCCGCTGCTGCCGCTGCTGCGCGGAAATCTAATCGACCCCGAGACGATCGTCGCGAACTCGATGAGCGGCGTCAGCGGTGCCGGACGCAAGGCGGACCTGAGCCTGTTGTTCTGCGAGTGCAACGAAAGCGCCCGTGCTTACGGCGTCCCGAAGCATCGCCATCTTTCGGAAATCGAGCAGGAACTCAGCCTCGCCGCCGGGGAAAAAGTCACCATTACTTTCATCCCGCACCTGATCCCGGTGAACTCGGGCATCGTCACCACCACCACCGCCAAGCTGCGCGCCGGCGTCTTGCCGGACGCCATCGGTGCCGCACTGGAAGCCGCCTACCGTGACGCGAATTTCGTCCGCCTCCTCGGCCGCGGCGGCTGCGCCGACACGAAAAATGTCACCCGCACCAACTTCATCGACATCGGCTGGCAGCACGACCCGCGCACCGGCCGCGTCATCCTGATGAGTGCCGAGGACAACCTCGGAAAAGGTGCGGGCGGGCAAGCCGTGCAGTGTTTCAACCTGATGTTCGGTCTGAGCCCGATTGATGGATTGCAAAATTTCTAAGCGCTGCCAACTCTCCGCCGCTGTTTCCCCTTTTTCCTCATGGACTTCCCATTTTCCCGAATCAAAGGCGGCGTCGGCGCGCCCCAAGGATTTCTCACCAGCGCCGTGAGCTGCGGCATCAAAAACCCCGACGCCAAGCGCCTCGACCTCGCGCTCATCTACTCCGAGAAACCCTGCAGCTCGGCCGGCACCTTCACCACTAACCGGGTCAAAGCCGCACCCGTCCGCGTCTCGCAGACCCACCTCCGCAAGGGCGAGCTGCGCGCCATCATCGCCAACTCCGGCAACGCCAACGCCTGCACCGGCGTGCAAGGCATCCGCGACGCCAACTCGATGTGCGACGCCGTGGCCAAGCCGCTCAAACTCAAGCGCTCGGAAATCGGCGTCGCCTCCACCGGCGTCATCGGCCTGCCGATGCCGATGATGCGCTTCGAGCCGAAATACGACGAACTCATCGACTGCCTCGGCCCGAAAAACGGCTCCAACGTCGCTGCCGCCATCATCACCAGCGATACCCACGCCAAGGAAATCGCCATTTCCTTCGACCTCGGCGAGCACCGCGTGCGCCTCGGCGGCTGCGTGAAAGGCGCCGGCATGATCTCCCCGAGCATGGCCACCATGCTTTGTTTCATCACCACGGATGCCAGCATTTCCTCCGAGTGCCTCCGCAAGGGCGTGCTCGAGTGCGTCGAGGAAAGCTTCAACCGCATCACCATCGACGGCGACATGTCCACCAACGACACCATCATCGTCCTTGCCAACGGCGCGTCGCGGATGCCTGTCATCCGCCGCAACAGCTCCAACTGCAAACAATTCCGCCACGCCCTGAGCTGGCTGATGCTCGAGCTCGCCAAAGCCGTCGTCCGCGACGGCGAGCGCGTCACGAAATTCGTCACCGTGAAAGTCGAAGGCGCGCGCACCTATCTGGACGCGAAAAAAGTCGCCGAAGCCGTCTGCAAGTCCGCGCTGGTGAAATCCTCGTGGAACGGCGGCGACCCTAACTGGGGCCGCATCATCCACGCCGTCGGCTACTCGCGCGCCCGCATCCGCGAGGAGCTCGTGGACATCCACATCGGCGGCAAGGCGGCCTGCCTCGGCGGCCTCCAGGCGGACACGCCGATGGACGAGCTGCGCGAAGCGGTTTCCCATCCCGAGTTTGAAATCGTCATCAATCTCAACCAGGGCGACGCGGACTATGTCATGTATTCCAGCGATCTATCACCCGAATACATTGATTTCAACCGCTCGGAATACGCCTATTGGAAACAAGCCCGCAAGGACGGGCTGGTGTAGCGTAAACCTACTCCGCAGCCGCCGGCACGATGAGCGTCGGCACGGTGGCCTTGCGGGCCAGCCCTTCCGCGACGCTGCCGAGAAGCAGCGCGGCGATGGCCCCGTGGCCATGCGAACCGACGACGACGAAGTCCGCGCCGCCCTGCTTGACGCGCTCTAGCAGCGAGTGGAGCGGACTGCCCTCGGCCATCCGCGAGGTGGCCTTGGGCAGGTCCGTGCGGACCTCGGCGAGGAGGTTCTCCAGCTTGAGAGCCGCCCGGCGTTTCGATTCCTCCAGGAAGGCATTCATCGCCGGGAATTCGTCCGGCGTGAATCCGTAAGCGGTGTAGCTCGGCTCCGGCTCGATGACGTGGAACAATTCCAAGTCCGCGCCAAAAGACTGGGCCAAATCGGTGGCGATCTTGACGACTGCGGGCGTGGCGTTAGAGAAATCAACTGCGGCGACGATGGCTTTCATGGCATTCCATACATACCAGCCGCGGCGGGCTGTTGTAAAGACGGCTCTTTCCGCGAAAAATCGCCGTTTGGCAAAGCCGCCGTTTTCATCCAAGGTCTCCGCACCATGATTCGCTTCCTCCACACCCGCATCCGCGTCCAGGACCTCGACAGCTCCAGCTCCTTCTATCAAAAACTCGGCTACACCGAAAAGGAGCGCAGGACTTCCCCGGAGGGCAACCAGCTCGCCTTTCTCGAACTGCCCGGAAACGACGTGTTTCTCGAGCTGACCTGGTCGGAAGGATACAAGACGACCTGCCCGGAAGACCTGATGCACACCGCGCTCGGCGTGCCGGACATCATCGCGTATTGCGACCAACTCGAGAAAGCCGGCATCGAAATCTGGCCTTCCGCCTGGCGCGAGAAATTCTCTTCCGGCGGCCGCAAAATGGCGTTCGTCACCGATCCGGACGGCTACGAAGTCGAAATCCTCGAGCGTTGAGAAATCACGCTTTCACGCCATAGTCCGCCATCATCCGGCGGACGTCTTTGGCCAGGCCGAAGAGCACTAACACGTCGTCCGGTTCGAACGCCCGCGCCGGCTCCGGGATGCCGAGAACCTTGCCGACCGGGTGGCGGGTGGAGCTGAGCGTGGCGGTCCCGCGGCCTTTGCCGATGGTGACGAGGTTCAAATTATAGCGGCTGCGGAGCTCCACATCCTGCAAGGCCACGCCCACGAGCGCCCGCGGGACGAGGATTTGGGCGATCTCATAACCGCTGCCGAGTTCCAGCCGGTCGACGACGTCGGGCGTGCTAAGCGAGCGCGCCAGCCAGGCGGCGGCCATCGCTTCCGGAATCAGGAGCTCGTCGATTTTGAGCAATTTCAAAATCCGCCCGTGCAGCGGGTTGACGATGCGGCTGATAATGCGTTTGGCTCCGAGCTGTTGGACATTGGAGGCGACAGACAGGGACGCTTCGAAATCCTTGCCGATCGCGACGATGACCACATCGCAGGCGTCGATCGGGATTTCATGGAACGCGTCGATGTCCGTGCAATCCGCCTGGATGAGATACTCGATCTCGTCCTTGAGCGTGTGGATGTGGCCGGGGTCGTTGTCCACGGCGATGATTTCATGGCCGTCGCGGCTGAGCTGGCGGACGAGGTGGGTGCCGAAACTTCCAAGGCCGATGATGCAGAATTTCATGAGGTGGGCGGGTTCAGGTGAGGATGATTTCTTCTTTGGGTTTCCCGGACGCGGGGCGGGTGTCCGGTTTGATGAGAGTGGCCATGACCGTGAGCAGGCCGATCCGGCCGACGAACATGTTCACGATCAGCAGGGTCTTCGCGGCGGGGGCAAGCGTGGGAGTTAGATCGAGCGACAGTCCGACGGTGCCGAACGCGCTGATCAACTCGAACAGCAGGGCCGTTTCCGAAACGCCGCTGCCGGACTGGAGGATTTCAAGGATGACGAAATTGCACGCCAGCCAGATTCCCGTCAGGAAAACCAGGCCGAGCGCCTTTGAGCCGGTTTCCGCGGAGATCGAGCGGTTGAAGAAAACCATGCCGCGCGGCCCCATCCGCAGTTGCCGCCACAGGTGGGCCAGCGCGACCGCCGCGACAGTGGTGCGGAGGCCGCCCGCCGTGCCTCCGGGCGAGCCGCCGATGACCATCAGAAGCATCAGCACCTGCGCGGTCAGCGGCCCGATCTGCGACATCGAAACAGTGTTGAAGCCCGCGGTCCGCGCGGTGACGGAGTGGAAAAACGCGGTGAGCACCCGCCCGCCGTTTTCCGGGCCTTTCCAGAAATGAAACTCGCTGGCAAGAATGGCCGCCGCGCCTAGCAGGATGAGCGCGGACGTCGTCACCAGCACGAGCCGGGTGTGGACGCGCAGGCGCCGGTGCGGGCCTTCCTTTTTGAAGCGCCGCTTGATTTTCGCCACCGTCCAAAAGGACAGGTCCTCGTTCACCAACGCGCCCAGCCCGCCGATGACGATGAGCGCCATGATGACGACCTGCCAGATCCAGTTTCCGCGCACCACGCCGCTGGCCAGCCCGTCCGGCAGGGTGGAGAACCCGGCGTTGCAGAACGCGGAAACGGAGTGGAAAACCGCATGATAGAGCCGCGTCGGGATCTGCGGGATCGCCTCCATGTTCAGAAACAAAACCAGCGCGCCCACGCCCTCGCAGACGAGCGTCATGAGGACGATGAACTTCAAGGTCTCGCCGATCCGCGCGAGGCGGTTTTCCTGGATCATTTTCCCCAGCAGCAACCGGTCGTGCAGCGAGAGTCCTTCGAACAAAACCACCGCCGCGAAAAACGTCAGCGTCATGATCCCCAACCCGCCGATTTGAATGAGTAACAAAATCACCACCTGCCCCGTGGTGGTGAAAAACAGCGCCGTGTTCTGCACCGACAGCCCAGTCACGCAGACCGCGCTGGTGCTGGTGAAAAACGCGTCCAACCACGAGCAGGTGTAGCCGGGCACCGTGCAGAGCGGCATTTTCAACAACAGCGCCCCGCTCAAAACGAGAAACAAAAACGACGCGATGAGCACCAGGCCGGGATGGAACGCCCGGTTCGTAAACCGCGTCTGATGGGAAATCACCAAGGCCAGTCCCGAGACCAACACCGCGGCTTGCACGAACAGGTGTCCGCCCAGCGATTGCCGGCCCGCCTCCGAAAGCAGGGCCGCCGACACGCCAAAAACCACCACCGGCAGCACGGCCCGGAAGGCCGGTTTGTGACGCCATTTGCCTTTCGTCCGGGGCTTCCAGAAACTCCAACCGCGCTCCAAAGCATAGACAACCCCGATGAGAACCGTCCACCGGTGCTGCCAAGCCGTCACCTCGCCGGTCCAGCCCACCAGGACTAACAGGCAAGCGCCGGCCACCAGCGCGAGCAGCGGGTGAAGCCCCAGGCGGCACACGTTCAACCCGAAAGGTATTTTGCTCGATCCGTCGGAAGC
Organism: Akkermansia muciniphila; assembly: GCA_945873305.1. GTDB lineage: Bacteria > Verrucomicrobiota > Verrucomicrobiia > Verrucomicrobiales > Akkermansiaceae > Luteolibacter > Luteolibacter muciniphilus_D. Next base: position 839 of record CAMCCX010000091.1, on the reverse strand, counting down.
CTCCATGCGCGGCCACTCTATCCACGCCCGCCGTTGTTCTGGCAAGAGCGCTTATTTCCGCAGCGCGGCGAGTGACCCTGCGATAGCCGGGGCGGACTTCCACTTGATGTTGCAGCCGCTGCTCGGGTAGGGACGCGCGAGCGCCGTCTCACCGCCTAACATCCGCCGCACCGCCTCGCGGAGATCGCCGCCGTGGGCTTGCTGGCCGCCACGCGGCCGGGAATCATCAAACTGGCCGGCGTAAAACAGCCTGCCCGATTCATCGAACAGGAAAAAGTCCGGTGTGCATGCCGCGCCGTACGCCTTGGCCACGTCCTGGGATTCATCGATCAGGTAGGGAAACTCCCAGCGCCGCTCCGCCGCGAAGAGCTTCATCGCCGCCGGACCGTCCTGCGGGTATTTTTCAATGTCGTTGGAATTGATCGCCACCGTGTTGACGCCTTGGGCGGAAATCTCGCGGGCGAAGTCGCCCAGCGCGTCGGCGAGATGGACCACGAACGGGCAATGATTGCAGGCGAAAACCACCAGCAACCCGCGCTCCCCGGCGATGTGCGCCCGGGCCATGATTTCACCGTCGGCATCCGGCAGTGAGAAATCAGGCGCGGGCGCTCCGGGCTTGAGAAGGAAGGAGGAAACAACTTCGGACATGTCGCAAAGATAACACAAATCGCAGCTCCGCAAAGTGGTTTTCCGGCTTTGACCGCTGCCCATTCCGCTGCAAGCTTCCGCCGCCATGCCAGACGGACTTTCACCGGCGGAACTGCTCCGTTACTCGCGCCACCTGCTCATTCCCGCCGTCGGCGAGGCCGGCCAGCTGCGGCTGAAAAACGCGTCCGTCC
>CAMCCX010000090.1 GCA_945873305.1 Akkermansia muciniphila | reverse complement strand
GTCGCGGCGATGGAACTGGAGCCCTTCGACGGCATGGAATTGCTCGGGCGGATTCTCCAGCAGAGTCCGCAAACGCTGGTGGTTCTCACCGCCGGTTTTCCCACCACCGGCCAAATCATCGAGGCCACGCAGCGCGGCGCGCACGATGTGCTGCGCAAGGAATCGCTGGCTTTCGAGCTTCGTCCCGTGGTGGAATCCGCGCTGCAAACGCAGGACGACCGCCGCAGCGCCGGCAAGCCGGACGCGGAAATGCCCAAGCACGACGGGCGGGTGAAAATGATCGGCATTTCGCGCGCGTTGCAGGAGGTTTTCAAACTCGTCGGCCGCGTCGCCCGCTCGGACGCGCCGGTTTTGATCGCCGGCGAGAGCGGCACCGGCAAGGAGCTCGTGGCCAAGGCGGTCCACGAATACAGCCCGCGGCGGCAGAAGGAGATGATCACCATCAATTGCGGCGCGATTCCCGAGAACCTGTTGGAAAGCGAACTTTTCGGTCACGAAAAAGGCTCGTTCACCGGAGCCATCGCCCGCCGCGCGGGTCGCTTCGAGCAGGCAGACGGCGGCACGCTTTTTCTCGACGAGATCGGCGACATGCCGCTGTCCATCCAGGTGAAACTGCTGCGCGTGCTGCAGGACGGATCGTTCTCCCGCGTGGGCGCTAACGAAACCCTGACCACCGACGTCCGGATCGTGGCCGCGACGCACAAGAATCTATCCGACGAAGTGGCCGCCGGCCGTTTCCGCGAGGACCTTTACTACCGGCTCAACGTGGTGGAGATCAAAATCCCAGCCCTCCGCGAGCGCCTCGAGGACATCCCGCTGCTGGCGGAGTACTTCCTCCAGCGCATCACCCGCAAGAACGGGATGGCGCGCATCCGGATCTCGGCGGAAGCCATCGCCACCTTGCAGACGCACAACTGGCCAGGCAACGTCCGCGAGCTGGAGAACACCATCGCCCGCGCCTGCGCGCTCGCCTCGTCGCAAATCCTCCTGCCCGCCGACATCCCGCTGGCCTCCGCGCCGCGCAAATCGCCGGCCGGTTTCGCCGCCGCGATGGACCAGCTGATCAACGCCGCCCCCACCGGCGAGGCCCTGCTCGAATGGCTCAACGCCGAAATCGCGACGCGCGTGCTCGAGCGTTCCGACGGCGACCTCAAGGAGGCTTCGAACATGCTGAACCTGCCGCTCGCCGAGCTCAGAAAACTGCTAGCCCTGAAAAAATAACATGCTCCACATCGTCGAACACCCGCTGATCGCCGAGGAGTTGACGAAGTTGCGTGACCCGGCCTGCCCCTCGCCCGAATTCCGCCAGCGGATCCGCCGGATCGCCTCGATGATGGTCGCGCCCGTGACCGCGAATCTCGAAACCACGGTGGTCGCCTGCAACACGCCGTTGGAAATCACCTCCGGCGTGAAAGTGTCCCGCGGGATCATTCTCGTGCCCATTTTACGGGCGGGGCTGGGTTTTCTCGACGGCTTCCTCGACCTGATCCCGCAGGCGTCGGTGGCGCACATCGGCCTGGCACGGAATGAAAAAACCCTGCTGGCCGAGTCCTACTATTTGAACCATCCGCCGAACTTGGAGGAGGACGAAATCATCATTCTCGACCCGATGTTAGCCACCGGCGGATCGGCCATCGAAGCGGTCCGGCGACTGCGGGAAGCCGGAGCGCGGCACGTCCGTTTCGCCTGCCTGGTGGCGGCGCCGGAAGGGGTTTCCGCGCTGGAGCTGGCATTTCCGGAGCTCGTGATTTACGCCGCCTGCCTCGACCGCTGCCTCAATTCCGCGGGCTACATCCTGCCCGGCCTCGGCGATGCCGGCGACCGGCTTTTCGGCACTGCCCGCTGAGGGGCGGTTTTTCAATGATCCGGGCTGGCAAAGGCGCGGTTCCCCTTTTAGCCTCCGCCCGTCCGATGAAGTTGTGGCCTCTTTTCCCGCTATTCCTGCTCGCCCAGCAGCCATCGCTGCTTGGCCAAGGACTGGCCGCGCTCACGCAACAAGGGGATGAGGCGCTGGGTGCCGGATTGTGGGAAGTGGCGGAACTGCATTTCCGGGAGGGCCTCGCCGCCCCATCGCTCACCGCCGAGGCGAAATCGACACTCATGCTCCGTCTCGCCGAATCCCTGATCCGGGCGGGAAATCCCACCGAGGCGTTGGAGTTGCTCGGGCAATCGGCTGTGGAGAAAAACCCGGAAACCCCGTTCTGGAAAGCCCAGGCGCTGGCCGGGCAAAATCGTTTTTCCGAGGCCGCCGCATTGTTTTCCGGGCTGCTGGCGGATCCCGCATCACCGCATCGCATCGAGACCGGATTCACCTTGGCGAGCCTGCAAATGGCGCTCGGACAAGCCGACGCCGCGCTCGACTCACTGGCCAAAATCCTCCCCCCTGCCGATGCCGCGACGCAGGCGGAAATCCAGCTCTACCAGGTGGAAATCCTGCTCGATCTCAAGCGCCCCGCGGACGCCCGAAAAGCCATGCCAAGCGCGCAAGCCATCGCCGTGCAAGACCGCCCGCTCGCGGCGTTTCTGGAAGCCGAGTTGCTGCTTAACGAGGGCCGCCCCGCCGACGCGGAAGCCGGTTTCCAAGCCCTCGTCAACCACCCGCAAGGCCAATCCCTCACCCGCTATCACTTGGCCGCCATCGGTCTGGCAGATGTGCTCGCGGCGCAGGGAAACGCCGATGCAGCCGCGAACTCCCTGCTCGACTTTCTGGAAGAAAACCCCGGCTCACCGCTGCTCGACGCCATTTTCCAGCGGCTCCTCCGCTGGCTTCCCGAAAAACCCGCCGCCACCGATCCGATCCTCGAACGAGTCAGCCAATGGATCACGCCACCAGTCTTGCCCGTCATCGGCCCGATAGCGACGACGACCACCGCCACCGGCTCGGCCGCCCCCGGCGCATGGCCCACCTACACCGCGCCTAACGAACTGACAGACCTGCTCGCGTTCTCGATTTACACCCGCGCGGTCGGGCTCCACCGCATGGCCACGCCGGATTCCCGCGGCGAGGCCAAGCACTTGCTCAACCGCCTGCTCGTCGAAAATCCCGGCCACCTGGCCGCCAGCCGCGCGCTCTATCAACTCGCACGCTGGTTTCTCGACGCAGGCTCCACCGAGCAAGCCTTCGCGATCCTCGACGCCTTCCGGGACACAGCGACATCCCCCGCCCTCAAAGGCGACGCCGCGTTTCTCAAGGCCCGCGTCGCCAGCATGAACGGAGATTCCTCCCAAGCGATCCAGCTTTTCGACGAGGCCGCGCTCACCCTAACCGGCGATCAGGCGCGAGCCGCGAAGCTGCAAGGCGCCATCACCCGACTCCGCAGCGGAGCCCCCAAGGGAACCACCCTCATCCTCCAGCAGAGCGGTGCTCCGGACCCGGCGCTGGAAGCGGATCTCGAACTCGAAAGAGCGCTTTCCGCCACACCTGCAAGTGCCGCCCGGTCGGAGCTTGAGGAATTCCTCACCCGTTTTCCGGATCACGCCAGAGCGCCGGAAGCGCGCCTCGCCGCACTGGAAGCGGCACTGGCAAGCGCCCCTCCCGATCTCGCGTTCGCCAGGGCGCAGTCGGAAATCCTAGCCGCCGCGGCGGAGAAATCCGTCGCCCTGCCCGCCCCGCGGCTCGCCTTGGCCCGGCTTCACATTGCCGATCTATCCCACGACTCCGCCGCCACCGTCGCCGCCGCCCGCGCCATCATCGACACCTATCCGGCAGATCCCGCGGCAGCGGAAGCGGCGCTCACGCTCGGGCGGAATCTCTTCCAGGCCGGCAGCTACAACCCGGCCCGGCTGGTGCTTGAAAAACTCGCGGCGGCGGACACCAACTCCGCCCGCGCCCAGGCCGCATGGTTGTTAGCCGCGCGCGCGGCGGCGCTCGGCGGCACCCCGCAATCCAAGGAAGAGGCGCTGATTCTTTTCGACAAGGCGATCCAGTCCCAAGGGCCGGTCAGCTCCATCGCCGCCCTCGAAAAAGCCCGCCACCTCATCGACATCTACCGCCTCGCGGAAGCCTCGACGTTTCTCGCGAAATGGACTCGAACCCTGCCCGCGGACGATCCGCTCCACCTGCCCGCCGGCCTGCTGCTAGGTGAGGCGCTCTATGCCCAAGGCAGCGGCAATCCCGCGTCGCTGGTAGAGGCGCTGGCGGTTTACGACAAGCTCCTCGCCCACGCCAAAAACCAGCCCGCCCTGCTCAACCGCCTGCAATACCTCCGCGGCACCACGCTCGAACAACTGCCGGACGAAAAGGACCCGGCCAAAAAGCGCGAGAAGCAGGCGTTCCAAGCCTATCACTCGGTGCTCGAAACCACCACGCCGCCCGTGGAGTGGGAGTATTTCGAACGCTGCGGCTTCCGGGCGCTCGCCCTGCTCGAAAAAGCCGAGCGCTGGCCCGTCGCCATTACAGTTGCCAAAAAAATCGCTTCCTTCAAAGGTCCGCGTGCCGAAGAAGCCGCCACCCGCGCCAGCCAACTCCAGCTCAAACACATGATCTGGGAGGACTGACTGGAGAACATCCGAAATCTTAAATCTTAAATCCGACATGCCATCGTTACTCGTCACTGGAAAATCCGGCCGCATGGGCCAAGCCGTCATCGAAGCCGCCGCCCAGGCGCAGGTTCCCGTCGCCGCCACCCATGACGCCGGCGAAGACTTGGAATCCGCGATTTCCCAAGCCACCTGCGCCATCGATTTCACGATCCATTCCTTCACCACCACACTCGTCGAGGCGGCCGTGAAACACGGCACCAGCCTGGTCATCGGCACCACCGGCCACACCGACGCCGAGCGCGCGGCGATTTACGAAGCCGCCAAGTCCATCCGCATCGTCTATGCCGCTAACTACTCCGTCGGCGTGAACACGCTCTTCTGGCTCACCCGCCACGCCGCGCGCATTCTCTCTCAGGACCGCTTCGACATCGAGGTCACCGAGATGCACCACAAGCACAAGATCGACGCGCCTTCCGGCACCGCCCGCCGCATTCTTGAAATCCTCAACGAGGAAACCGGCACCTCCTATCAGGACGACGTCGCCCACGGCCGCTTCGGCAACATCGGCCCGCGCAAGCCGCGTGAAATCGGCATGCACACGCTCCGCGGCGGAGACGTGGTGGGCGACCACACCGTGCTCTTCGCCGCCGACGGCGAGCGCGTCGAACTCACCCACAAGGCGTCCTCCCGCATGACCTTCGCCGCCGGCGCGGTCCGCGCGGCCAGTTGGCTCGAAGACCAGCCGGTCGGCCTCTACGACATGCAGGACGTGCTCGGCCTCGTCTAATCGATGGATCTGCCAGATTTCAAAACTCCTTTTATGCGCCCGTTACACACACTTCCCCTGCTCCTCGTCCTCACCGCCTGCGAGCCGCGGAAATCCGAGCCCGCCGCCCAAGCACCCGCCCCCCCCGTGGAAGCGATCGCACCGCCGCTCGCGGATCTCAAGACTTCCGTGGTCCGCATCAACGCCACCCAGCAATCCTGGAATCCCGGCCAGCCTTGGGAGAAAAACCCGCCTAACCAACGCCGCGCGCTTGCCGCCATCGTCGGCCCGCAGCGCGTCCTCACCACCTCCGAACTCGTCGCGGACGCCACTTACCTCGAATTCGAATCGCCCGACGGCACCCATTTCGCGCAGGCCAAAGTCATCGCCGTGGACTACGAGGCGAACCTCGCCCTGCTAGGTCCGGCCGACGAAAAGGAAGGCAAACCGCTGTTTGAAAAGACCGACCCGCTGGGGATCACCGCGCCGCCGAAAATCGGCCAGGCGCTGGAAATCCTGCAAATCGAGGAAAACGGCCAGACGCTCCTCACCCCCGGCAGCCTCCAGAGCATCGACGTCACCTCCAATTTCCTGCCCGGACACGGTTTCCTAACCTATCTCGTCAAGGCCTCGATGCAGAGCGCCGCGAGCAGTTACTCGCTGCCCGTCGTCCACGAGGGAAAACTCGCGGGCGTGCTCATCAGTTATAATTCCAAGGACCAGATCTGCGACGTCGCCTCCACCGACATCATTTCCCGCTTCCTCCAGGAAAGCGCTGACGACGACTATCAGGGTTTCCCCAGCCTCGGGATTTCCATCGCCCGCACCGAAGACGCGTCTTTCCGCCAATGGCTGAAACTCGCCGACGACCAGGGCGGAATCTACATCCAGACCGTCCGCAAGGGCGGCGCCGCCGAGACCGCCGGCGTCCGCAAGGGCGACGTCCTGCTCGCCATCGACGGCCAGGCCATCGACCGCCGCGGTTACTATCAGCACCCGCACTACGGCAGCCTGTTCTGGGGCCACCTCATCCGCGGGCAGAAGTCCACCGGCGAGTCCGTCACCCTCTCGCTGCTGCGCGAGGGGCAGCCGTTGGAGATCAAACCCGTGCTCACCCGCGAGGAGGAAAACGCGCGCCTGGTCCCCGGCTACAATTTCGGCAAAGCCCCTAACTTCCTGATCAAGGGCGGCCTCGTGTTCCAGGAACTTTCCCGCCCCCTGATGGAAGCCTACGGCGAGAACTGGCAGAGCCGCGCCCCGCTCAACTTCCTCGACGCGATGGAAAACCCCGAGAAATACGAGGGCAAGATGAACCGCGTGGTTTTCCTCAGCGGCTCCATCCCGACCCCCGCCACCGTCGGCTACGAGAGCCTGCGCAACCTCATCGTCCGCAGGGTGAACGGCCAGGAAATCAAGGACATGAAAACCCTCATCGCCGCGTTCAAGGGCAACATGACCGAGCGTCATTCCATCGAGTTCGCCGAGGAAGACTTCACCGTCTATCTGGACGACGCGGTCTCCACGGCCGTGGACGCCCAACTCCTCCAGCGCGGCATCACCCGCCTGTCCCGCGCGGAGTGAGGGGCTGGCCTCAACCTTTTCCACGCCCATGCCGGGCACATGAGAGTGGACCTTTGGTCAACCCGGCTCGACTGAACCTCGATCCTCCTTGTTCTTCCTCCCCCGCCAGGCATGGGTCAGGAACAGCGCGGCGAAGAGGAACATGAAAAACGAGAAAAACTGCCCCTTCGTCAGGAAGCCCACCATCGCGGCGTCCGGCTCGCGGAACTGCTCGCCGAAAATCCGGAAAACCGCGTAAAGCGCGAAAAACAAACCGGTGATCAGCCCCGCCGGCGCCTTGGGAAAACGCACCCGCACGATCCAAAGAATCGCGAAAAGCAGCGCGCCTTCCAGCAAGGCCTCGTAAATCTGCGACGGATGCCGCGGCTGAAGGTATTGCCCGAGGATCTTCGAAATCTGCGGATTTTCGCGGGCCGCCACGATCAACGGATCGAGCGTTTTCGCATCCACCAGCGAAGGCTCCAAACGGGTGCAGGCCTGCCACGCGATCGCCTGCGTTTCATCGGACTCCTCGACCAGCGACTGCGGGAATTTCACCGCCCACGGCACGCCGTTCGCGACGCGACCGTAGAGCTCGCCGTTGATGAAATTCGCCACCCGCCCGAAAAACAACCCGACCGGGCCGACCACGCACAAGCCGTCAGCCAAGCCGGCCCACGAGACCTGGTGCTTTTTCGCGTAAAACCACGTGAAGATCGCCAGCCCGAGAATGCCTCCGTGGCTGGCCATCCCGCCTTCCCAAACGCGCAACACCAGCAGCGGATCATGCGCCAGGCCTTCCCATCCGGCTTTCGGGATTTGATAGAAAAAAATATAACCCAGCCGCCCGCCCAGGAAAACGCCGAACAAAGCGCAAGCCGCGATGAAATCGCCGACTTTTTCCGGCTTCATCACCCACAATCCGCGCTGCGCCAGATTCCGCAGCAAGAGGAAACCCGCGACGAAACCCGCCAAATAGGCCAGTCCATACCACCTCAGCGCCAGCCCGCCGTAAATCGGCAGTGCCACCGGATTCAAATCATGCACGTAAGTCGCAAACACGGCCGCAGCACACACGATCCCCCTCCGGCTAGCAAGCCGTGATCATTCCCCGCTTTTCGGGATAGGAATTTCAAAATCCCCTCATAAAGTCCGCCCATGCCGAGCAAGCAGGAACTCCTCGACCTCCAATTCATCGATGCGCGTCACATGCTCATCAACCTCGCCGCGTTTCTCGACCGCATCGACCGCCATCCCGGCGAGGACGACTACCGGCTCGCCGCCTTGAGAACCGCGCTGCCGATCCTTTCCTCCGACCGCCCCGACCGCGCGAAAGCCGTGTTGGAATCGTTTTCGGACCATTCCACCGAACTTCCCCAAACCGCGCCCTTCCAAGGCGCCACCGGAGCGACGCGATGAAATACATCGAGCCCCACGCCCACATGGTCAGCCGGACCACCGACGACTACGAGAAACTCGCGCTCGCCGGCTGCGAGGCGCTGTGCGAACCCGCCTTCTGGGCCGGCTTCGACCGCTCGTCCGCCGACGGCTTCTACGACTACTTCCGCCAACTCACCGAATACGAACCCAAGCGCGCGGCGAAATACGGCATCAAACATTACTCGTGGCTCTGCATCAACCCGAAGGAAGCCGACGATCCCGGATTCGCCCGCGAGGTGATGAGCCTGATTCCCGAGTTCCTCGATCGCCCGACCGTGTTAGGCATCGGTGAAATCGGACTGAACAAGAACACCCGCAACGAGCTGGCGATTTTCGAGGAGCACGTGCAGCTCGCGCTCGACCGCGATTTGCCGATCCTCATCCACACGCCGCACCTCGAGGACAAGCTCAAGGGCACCCGCCTGATCCTCGACTCGCTCGCCTCCTTTTCAAAGTTAGACCGTGGAAAGGTCATCATCGACCACGTCGAGGAACACACCATTTCCCACGTCCTCGACGCCGGCTACTGGGCGGGCATGACGCTCTATCCGGAAAGCAAGTGCACGCCCAACCGCGCCATCGACATGCTGGAAATCTACGGCACCGAGCGGCTCTGGATGAACTCCGCCTGCGACTGGGGCCACTCCGACCCCCTCGCCGTGCCGAAGTGCGCGCTGGAAATGAAACGCCGCAAGCACACCGCGGAGCAGATCGAGCAGATCATCTACCAGAACCCCCGCAAGTTCCTCAGCCAGTCGCCGAGGTTTATGGCATGAGCGCGCCACCCCCATGAAATTCCACGCATCCCACCTCTCCTACTGCACCAACATCCACCCGGCCGAAACCTGGGCGGAAACATTCGCGGTGCTGCGCACGCACGTGGTGGCGGTGCGCGACCGCTTGCGCGCGGCGGGTTCATTAGGAGCGGACGAGCCGTTCGCCATCGGCCTGCGGCTGTCGGCGGTGGCGGCGCGGGAGCTCTTGGCGGGCGGAAATCTGGCGGAATTCACGGATTGGCTGGCGGAGACTAACACCTACGTTTTCACCATCAACGGCTTTCCCTACGGCAGCTTCCACGGCACGCGGGTGAAGGAGCAGGTTTTCAAACCGGATTGGACGGAGCGGGCGCGGGTGGATTACACCAAGGACCTTTTCAAAATCCTCGCAGCCATCGCCCGCCCCGGCACGGGAGCGTCGGTTTCCACCTTGCCCGGATCTCACAAGACTTTCGCCGCGGATGAGCCTGCCATTCTCCAACACTTGATAGAACTGGCGGGCTGGCTGGAAATACTGGCAGCGGAGACCGGTCACGATTTCCACCTCGGCCTGGAACCGGAACCGCTCGGGCATTTCGAAAACACGGCGGAAACGCTGGCGTTTTTCGAGCGCTTGCACGCGGCGGCCCCGGACCCGGAAGTCATCCGCCGCCGGATCGGCGTGAACTACGACGCCTGCCATTTCGCGCTGGAATACGACACCGCCCGCGCATCGCTCGACGCGCTAACCGCCGCCGGCATCCGAATTTCCAAGATCCACCTCTCCAGCGCGCTCGCACTCGATCCGCGCGAGGCCACGGCGCTCGCGGCGATCCGCGCCTTCGACGAGCCGGTCTATTTCCATCAGGTCCTGCTGCGGAACTCTGACGGAGAAATCACGCGTTTTAGCGATTTACCCGCGTTTTTCGACGCTGTGGGAAGTGACGAAATCGATCCGACGGCGTTCGAGGAAATGCGCGTCCATTTCCATATCCCGCTCGATGCCGAGCCCGCCGCGCCCTTGCGCTCGACCCGCGACCAGACGGCCGAAGTGCTCCGCTGGCGGAAATCCCACCCCGCCGCCTGCCCGCATTACGAGATCGAGACTTACACCTGGGGCGTCCTGCCAGATGGCTTGCAGCGTCCGGTCGAGGAGCAGATCGCCGGGGAGTACGCCTGGGTATTGGCAAACGCATGAGTTGCCAGACGTGGAATTCCGGTGTTTCCTCCCGGCCATGTCTGACATCAAAATCACAATCCACACCTCCGCTGGCGACATCAACGCCCGGCTCTTCGCCTCGCAAGTTCCGGTCACCTGCGCCAATTTCCTCAACCTCGCCAAGCGCGGCTACTACGACGGCGTCGCCTTCCACCGCGTGATCGCCAATTTCATGATCCAGGGCGGCGACCCGACCGGCACCGGTTCCGGCGGCCCCGGCTACAAGTTCGCCGACGAGATCGACCGCTCGCTCAAGCACGACAAGGCCGGCATCTTCTCCATGGCCAACGCCGGCCCTAACACCAACGGCAGCCAGTTCTTCATCACCCACCTCCCCACCCCGCACCTCGACGGCAAACACGCGGTTTTCGGCGAGGTCATCACCGGCCAAGACGTGGTCAACAAGATCGCCAAGGGCGACAAGATCAACTCGATCACCATCCACGAGGACACCACCGCTCTGTTCGAGTCGCAGAAGGACAATCTCGAGCATTGGAACTCGATTCTCGACCGCTGATTCCAACTTGGTTAGTATAGCTTGAATATCTCCCTCTCCCCATTCCGCCGTCAAAACGCGGGGTGGGGATTTTTCATTTTACAGCAAAATCATTCGTTTCAAGTGAGTTACAAAACCAAACATCCTCCCGTGGCAGGTTCCCGCCACCCTACGCGATCGCGTAACTTATGCCGGACTTCTTGAATTTCGTCCGGGGCAGGCATTCAATCGCTTCGTTGACTCGCAAGACGAAACGAACTCCCCCCACCCCCATGACACACCACCACTCCCCCCGTGGCGGACGTTTGACCATCGGCCTGCTTGCATGCCTTTGCTCACTCCATTCCGCCTCCGCCGAAGAAGCGATCCCTACCGGAAAGCTCGACATCGACCGCACACTGGTCCGCGTCGGCAGTTCCTCACAGCTGGACTGGCAGATCCACTACAAGACCGGCATCACCGAGGTCCTCGACGTCGTCCCGCCAAACGTTTTCAAACCGAAGGAGGACCTCACCATGCGGGTTCGCGTGTTAGGCGCCTCGTTCCAACAAACCAGGGACAACAAGGGCGGCGGCAACAATTACGACGGCGTGGATTCTAGCAACCCCGCCCGAGGCTCCGGAATCACCAGCGATGAGATCGACAACTCCGCGACTGACGACGAAATCCGAAGGTCCAACAACTTTTACGACCTCCCAGTCGAAGTCGTGTGGAGTAAAAACAACTCCTCATGGGCCAGAATCTTCTCCGGCCCGCAAGCCAAGATCAATCCTGCCAATGTCGTTCTCGCTACCAAGATCAAACCCGGCGACATCATCAACTTCGGTGGCCGGGGCTTTCATGACAAAGCCTGGCTCCCGCTCTACACCACCGCTGCGAGCACACCGAACATCCTCACGCTCAAAAACGGCGACCAGGTTCCCACCACCACCTCCGCCTTCCAGCAATCTCTCATTGAAGACTTCCTCAAGCCTTACCTCGCCATGGATGGCAAGACGGTGAAAATCGGCAACCGTGAGTTCATCGTGCTCATGGAGCTCGGCCAAACCGACCCGGCCCACTACGGCTTCGATCTTCAGGATCTAGCGATACTCGTCACAT
>CAMCCX010000089.1 GCA_945873305.1 Akkermansia muciniphila | reverse complement strand
GTTGCAGCCCTGCATGATGGAGACGAAGGCGGACGCCTCGTGGGCTTTCGGGACGTGGTCGCGGATGGTGTTTTGCGAGCCTTCCTCCTCGGCGGTGTCGCAGACGCTGGTGCCGCGGAGGGAAAACGCGGGATCGTCCATGCGGGCTTCAAGCCGGCGCTGGAGGATGCCGTCCACGTATTCGAAAACCTTGTGGTATTTCTGGGTGCCGACGACGAGATCGAGGTTGGGCAGGGTTTTGAAAAGTTCCTCGCCGCGCGACTGGGCCATGCAGCCCATGAAGCCGTAAACGACGTGTTTGCGGTCGCGGCCCTTGTGGATGAGGTTGCCCATTTTTCCGAGCGCCTTCTGCTCGGCCTGGTCGCGGACGGAGCAGGTGTTGATGAGCACGGCGTCGGCCTCGTTCTCGTCGGTCGTGACCGTGTAGCCGCCCTCGCTGAACATCCGGGCGACTTGCTCGGAGTCGCGCTCGTTCATCTGGCAGCCGTAGGTTTTTACATAGACCTTGGGCATGGCGGGAAAAAATCAGGCGAGCTTGAGTCGCTCGTCGGAGGCGAGTATTTCGCTGAGCTCGGGCCAGCCGCCGACGACCTGCATGTTGAAGCAGTGGAGGTAAACGGCGAGGAGCTTGGGCTCGAAAACATCGACGAGACGCTCGATGGTGGAGTTGAGGCGCTCGGTGTCGAGTTTCTTGGGCAGGTTGCCGACGACGGAGCCCTTGCCGTCGTGCGGGATGCCCATGCCGTCGCAGAACATGGCGAGCAGCGATTGCTGGCCGGCCATCAGGTAGGCTTGCAGCAGGTGCTCGCCGATGGTGTCACAGGCGTTGATTTTGAGGGTTTTGTGAATCCAGGCGTATTGGTCCGCCATGGATTTTTTCTCGATGAAGACCGGGCGCAGCTTGCGGTTATTGGCAAGGGTGGCGACGGCGGATCGGTACACATTCTTGTCGTTGGCACGGAACCAATCGAGGATTTGAGTGACAATGGCGGGATCGACGGCGGAGTAGAGTTCGTGGGCTTTCACGGTGAGGAAAATTGGAATGGCGGGAAGTCAACGCGCTGATCCGCCGCGTGGCAAGAGTGGAGACGCGGGAAAACAGGGAGATTTGGTCAAACGGTCGGAATCGGGTCGGATTGCTCCAACCGGGCGATGGAACGGTCGTGGGCACGGGAGAGGGAGACGAGGGCGCTCAGGGCACCGACTCCCGCTAGAAACATGTCCCACTGGGTATCCCAGACGTCGCCTTGGGTGCCGAGAAACGACTCGGACGCCTCCGCGGAAATGAGGGCAGCCAGCCACTCGATGAGTTCGTAGGTGGCGCTGAAGGCGAGGCAGAACGATATCACGCAGAAGCCGAGCCAGCCGCGACGGGCAAGCACGCCGGTGCGGACGAAAATTTCCCGGCAAATGATGGCGGGCACGAATCCCTGGGTGAAGTGGCCGAGGCGGTCGTAGTGATTTCGATCCGCTCCGAAAAACGTGCTCACCCAGTCGCCGGGCGGCACGAGGGCGTAGGTGTAGTGGCCGCCTATCAGCAGCACGACCATGTGGAACCCGATCAGGGCGAGGGCGAGATTGGAAAACCGCCAGCCCCTTGTCTGGGCGATGAGCAGTGCGATGAAGCCGAGGAAAACCGGCACCACTTCCATCCACCAGGTGGGTCGGTTGAACGGCTGCCACGCGGACCAGGCGATCCACGGGCTGATGGCCGTGAGGAGAAGCAGGTTGGGTTGGCGTTTCAAGCGGGTTGCCTTCCGAGAGGGTTCATTGCAAGCCGAGCACCTTGGGGGCGCTGGCGTTGCCGAAGCGGTCGAGGGCGGTGACGGCGATGGCGTCGGCGCGGGGGATGGTGATGGCCTGCGATCCGGCGGGTGTGATTTTCACGGTGCGCCAGGTGCCGCCGGTTTTGGCTTGGACGGCGATTTTCGCGATGCCGCCGCCGGGGGTGCAACGGATGGAGGTGCTGTCGCCGTTCGCGCTGGCGCTGACGCCGGGAGCTGCGGGCGTGTTGCCGTTGACCCATGGCATGGGCGGAATGGCGGCGGGCTGGGTGTAGGTGTTAGCGAGCCGGGAGGAAATCCCGCCTTGGTTTTTCACGAGGCTTTTGGCGCTCCAGTGGATGTGGCCGTTCCAATTTTTGCCGATCTTGCGGCTGAGGTCGATCTGGTTAGTGATTTCCGAAGCGGGCCGGTTGTCTTCCGAGCCGCCGATGCGGGTGGTGGCGATGCCGGGCCAGACCGGGCGCGAGCCTTGCTGGCGCCACCAGTTGAGGAGGGTGGAGAAACTTTGTTTCTGCGGGGAATCCCGCCAGTAGAGCTGGGGCGCGAGGTAGTCGAGCCAGCCGTTTTTGAGCCACTTGCGGGAGTCGCCGGCGAGTTGCTCGTAGCTGTCGATGCCGGCCTCGATGCCTGCGGGGACGCCGGGCCGCCAGATGCCGAAGGGGCTGATGCCGACGCGGACCCAGGCCTTCTGGCGCTTGACGGAGGAGTAAAGGCTGCTGACGAAACCATCGACGTAGCTGCGGCGCTCGGCGGGGCTTTTTCCGTCGGGGAAGCGCAGGCTGCCTGATGGATATGGATAGAAATAGTCGTCGAGGTGGACGCCGTCGATGTCGTAGCGTTTGACGACGTCGAGGATGACGCTGAGGGCGCGCGAGCGGGTGTCGGGGGAGGCGGGATCGCACCAGGTCATGGTGCCGAATTTCTTGGTGATGCCGGGCGCGCTGCGGCAGACGTGGTTTCCGGCGATCTGTTGGGAATTGTTGGAAAGGGCGCGGAACGGGTTGAACCAGGCGTGGACCTCGATCCCGCGGGCGTGGGCTTGCTGGACGCAGTAGGCGAGGGGATCGTAGCCCGGGGAGCGGCCCATGGTGCCGGTGAGGCTGGAGCTCCACGGCTCGATGGAAGAGGCGTAAACCGCGTCGCACTGCGGGCGGACTTGGAAGATGACGGCGTTCATCTTGAGGGCGGCGAGCTTGTCGAGGATGCCGCGCATTTCGGCTTGCTGGCCGGCGGCGCTGAGGCCGGGCGAGCTGGGCCAGTCGATGTTATAAATGCAGGCGATCCAAGCACCGCGGAACTCGCGGGCGAGGGCGGGCGGTCGCTCGTTGACCGGGGCGTAGGATTGCGCGTGGGAGGCGGCGGCGAGCAGGCCGAGAAATAAGAGCGAGCGGATCATGGGGTGAGCATGACGAGGGCCGGGGCGCTCGGCAAGGTTTCCGGCAGTGCGGATTTTATCTCACTTGGCCGCGATGTAGGCGCGGACGAGGATCATGAGCGGGATGAGCGGAAGCACGAGCGATGCGTCCTGCAGCGTTTTCCTCACCAGTCTGAAATCGATTTGGATGTGCTTGCGTTCCTGCCACAGGCGTAAGTTTGGGAAGAAGAGCGGCACCTGTTTTTCATACTCGGCGAAATCATTGAAATTTCCCCGGAGATAGGCCGCTTCGTTGCGCATCATCGGGTAGAATATCACCAGGTAGGCGGCGCAGGCCAGCAGGGTGAAATCCAAGCGCGCGGAGAGCAGCCCGAAGCCCAGCGCCATCAGGAAGGAAGCGAAGTAGAGCGGATTCCGGCAGATGGAATAGAGCTCGGTCTTCATGATGGTCTTGTCCTTGTGGCCGCCGATGGAAAGGGTGGCGAGCCCGCGTCCGAGGATGCCGGCAAAGATCAGAAGAGTCCCTGCGGTTTGTAAGGACAGGGCGGCAAATGCTGAAAGTTTCCAAGGATCGGGAGCCAGGAACAAATAAGCCACGAGGGCCACCGCCATGATTCGGAAGAGCAGCTTGCGATGGAGATTGGTAAATCCTTGGGCGCTGAGGCGGGGTGATTTCATGTTTGAAGAGCGAATAACTGAATGGCGGAGCGCTTCTTGCATTGAGTTGGGGACTATTGGAAGGATTTCTTCAAGCGGCCGTTGTTGAACAGCCAGGAGGCGCTTTGGTAATAGGCGGTCGCGTCGTGTAACAGGCTGCCCGCGGACTCAGGTCCCAGTGGCGAGAGGGTTCTGGTGGTGAGGTCCCATTCGTAGAGCGAGGTTTGGGTTTTCGGCTTGAGGACGGCAAGGCGGCCGTTTTGCAAGAGGGCGATTTTCTGGTAGTTGCTGATAAAGGCGCGGTTCGGCAATGACGCGGCATCCGGAGCGAGCCGGTCATAGCCGTAGCCGAGGGTGTCGTGGCTCCAATTTAAAAGGCCGAAGACCGTGGGCATCACGTCGATCTGGCTGCACAACGCGTCGATTTTTCGGGCGTGTACGAGCAGCGGGTTATAGATCATGCACGGGATATGGAATTTCTGGACATTCAACTCCGATTTGCCGGCGCTGCTGGCGCAATGGTCGGCGCAGAAAACAAAGAGGGTGTTCTTGAACCAAGGGCGTTTGCTGGCCTTGTTGAGTAAATCCTGAACCGCCCAGTCGGAGTATTTCACGGCGGCGTCGCGGCCGGTGTGGGACGGCGCCTCGATCTTTCCGGCGGGGAAATCGAAAGGACGGTGGTTGCTGGTGGTCATGCAGAAGTAGTGGAAAGGCTTTCCCGCGGCGTCGGCTTTGTCGGCTTCGGAAATGGTTTTGTTGAACAGATCCTCGTCGCAGGCGCCCCATGAGGTTTTGAAGGTGGTGTCGCGTTTTTCCCAAGCTCCGATATCCATCAGCCGGCATCCCGCAGTGCTGAAATAGCGGTTCATGAAGTCGAACCGGCCGTCGCCGCCGTAGAAGAATCCGCAATCGTAACCGCGTTTCAAAAACGGGCTGAAGGTGGTGACGAGATCGGTGCCTTCCGGCCGGTAAATGATGGCCTGGCCCGGGGTGGGCGGAAGGTTCAGGGTGAGCGCCTCCATGCCGCGGACGGTGCGGGTGCCGGTGGCGTAGAGGTTTTCGAAAAAGACGGATTCGTTGGCGAGGCGGTCGAGTGTGGGGGTGAGGCCGTGGGGGTTGCCGCCGTAAGTCATGAAGTCCGCGCCGAGGCTTTCCATGCAGATGAGAATGACATTCCAGCGCTGCTCGGTTCCGGCGCATTTGATGGTGCGGCGGAGATCGTCGTTGGCAGGAGAGGCGGCGGTTTCGTTGGGGGTGACGAGGAGTTTTTTCGCGGCGGCGAGCGCTTCATCCTGCGGCAGCTTGGGATACCACTTGGTGTAATCCAGCTCCATCTGTTTGAAGGCGGCGAAGAACGACCAGCATCCGTTCTTGGCGAGCTCGCTGTGGAATTGGTTGGCAAAGGCGGGCATCGCCGACTGGCTGACAAACAGGAACGTAAGCGATGTGAAACCCAGCCCCGCGGCCATCCCGCCGCAGCGGTCGGCCCAGGTGGTGGTGCCGTTCGCGGTCCAGGCAAACACGCCTTTCCGTTTCATCGCCCATGCGACCAGGCCGCCTGCAATGACGATTCCGGATAAAATCGGAATCATCGGATAAGACTCGGAAATGTTCCCAAGGACTTCCTGGGTCCAAATGAGGTAGTCCACGGCGATGAAGTTGAAACGCGCGTTGAACTCGTCCCAGAAGAACCACTCCGAGGTGGAGATGAAGATGAAAATGCTCGCGAAAACCAGCATCAACCCGGCGATGAGCCACTGGCCGCTCCGCGATCCCAGGCAGCGAACCGGAGCGATGAAGCCGAGAAACAACCACGGAGCCGCCGCGAAGAGTCCAGCCGCCATGTCGTAGAAGAATCCGCAGGCGAGGATTCCAACAACCGAAATATCCCAGCTCACGTCATGGCGGGCCGTGAACAGGAGGGCCAGTCGGGATAACAGGGATAGTGAGAAAAACAGACTGAATGCGACAAGGGCAAGGCGGGCCGGAGCGGAACGGAGAATCTGGAGCATGAAGCGGAAGAAATGAGGAGGGCTGGCCAATCGAGGATTTTAGGGCCTCAAGGCGTCTTTGGGTATCACTCTGAAGATGAGAACTCAGTGAGAACGCGGGGAAATTCTCAAACGGCCCCGGCGGCGCGGTTGATTCTCAGGACAAACTCGATCCATCCCGTCGCGGGTCGCCGCGCTTGCAAGGTGGCTCCCGTCGCCGTCGCCGCTTCCAGGCTGAGTGTCAGGCCGATGCCGAGGTGGGTTTCGGCGTCACTGGGGGAAGTTTCCCGGCGGAACAGCGGTTCGAAGAGGCGTTCGAGATTGTCAGGGAGGTTTTCAGCACGGTTGGAGATCCGGATTTCCACGTGTTTTACGGTGGCGCTGGCGTGGATGACGACTTCGCTTTCCGGAGTCGCGTGGGAAACGGCGTTGTCCAGCAGGTTGTTGAGGATGATTTTTAAAAGCGTCACGTCGCCAATTGCGGTCAGCGGCCCGGCGGGGAAATCATGCTCCACTTGCAAGCCACGCTCTTGGAAGCGCGGCATGAATGCGTCCAAGTGGTCGGTGAGGATACCGGCCACGTCGAGTGGCTCCAGAAGTGGCGGCGCGCAGGCTTGGTCGATGCGGGACAGCGCTGACAGGCGTTTCACCAGTTCTCTCAGTTCGATGGCGGTTTTCTGGCAGGTCGCCAGGTGTGCGGCATACGCGGCGGCTCCGCGGGGCTGGGAGAGAGCGAGGTCCGTCGTCGCCCGCAGCCCGGCGATGGGGGTGCGGAGTTCATGCGCGGCGTGCCGGATGAAGTCCCGCTCGCGCTCCCGGATTGCCGCGACGCGGGCGAGCAGGGTGTCGAAATTTTCCGCCAGTTCCATCAATTCCACGGGCAGCTCGCTCGGCAGTTCCAGCGCGGAATCGAGCTGATGGGCGGCGCGTTCTTTCATTTGCAGCGCTAACTCGTCGATGGGCTGCAAGGTGATCCGGATGACCCGGTGAATGAGCAGAAGTCCGAGAACCAGCGTCAGCAAGGTGCCTGCGCCGAGGATCCAGCGAGCCCGGTTCAGGATGCGGTAGGGCGATGTCGCGTCACGTGCGACGACGAGAATGTAGGGCCGGCTCTTGGGGTCGATGATTCGGCCGGTTTCTTTCATGCGTTCGGATTCCTCGGAAAGGACGAACGGATAGATCCTCATGCCTATGGCCCGCGCCCGGCGACCGCTGCCGGGCAGTTGGATTTCCTTGAGCAGTGGGGCACCGTCTGCACCGGAGAATTTCGGAAGATCCAGGTTTCCAAGTCTTGCCGAGCGCGTGGTGGTTTCCGTTGTTTCATCCCAATACTGGAAAAGCCCGCTATCTTGCAGCGCTTGATTCGTGCCCACCCCTTCCTGCCACTCGAAGGTGATTTTGCCGTTTTCGAGCTCCACTTGGTTCGACAGCAAGGCGGCGGTCTGGGTGATGGATCGGTCCAATTCACGCAGCAGGCCGTGGCGGACAATCAGGTAAGTGCCCGCTGATGACAGGCAGAGCAGGATGCCGACGCCGAAGCCGCAGCGCAGCAGCAATGTCCGCCGGAGCGAGGGCGGTTTCACGCCGTCGGTTCCTCCAGGATGTAGCCTTGTCCGCGGCGGGTTTGGATGAGGTCGGGCAGTTCCCCGGTGTTGAGCTTCTTGCGCAGGTAGCCGATGTAAACGTCCACCGCATTGCTGCTGCCGCCTGTGCTGTCTTCGAAAACATGCTCCCAGATGGCGGTCCGGGAAACGACCTCGCCGCTGCGGTAGAAGAGGTATTCCAGCAGCCGGTATTCCAACGCGGTTAGCTCTACCGCCCGCCCGCCGCGCAGCACGGTGCGGCGCATGGGATCGAGTTCGAGATTTCCCACACGCATCTGGGGGCTCTTCTTGGTATAATGCCGCCGCAGAAGCGCGCGCACTCTCGCTAGCAGCTCGGCCAGCGGAAACGGTTTCACCAGATAATCATCCGCTCCCGCGTCTAGCGCTTCCAGCCGGTCGTCCAGGCCATCCCGGGCGCTAATGACGATGATGTGCACGGGATTTCCCTTCGCCCGCAGCCTCCGCAGAATTTCCATGCCGTCGATGTTAGGCAGCATCAGGTCCAGCAGGATTAAATCATGGCCGCCGCCATCAGCCGCCCAAAGACCTTCGTCGCCGGTGCTCATGCAGTCCACGAGGTAGCCCGCCTCCTGAAGAAACTGGCTGATCGCATTTCGCAGCGGCGCGTTGTCTTCGATGATGATGAGGCGCATGACGTGAGTTAGGAACGCCAGCGTTTGGTGAGATCCCCATAAGCATCGATGCGGCGGTCGCGGAAGAAGGGCCAGATGCGGCGGAAGTCTTCGACGGCTTGGAGGTCGAGGTCGTGGTGGAGGATTTCCTCGCGGTCGGTGGAGGCTTTGGCGACGATTTCGCCGTAGGGATTGGCGATGAAGGAGCGGCCCCAGAACTCGGTGTCGTGGTGGTGGCCGGTGCGGTTGACGGCGGCGAGGTAGCAGCCGTTGGCGACGGCGTGGCCGCGCTGGACGGTTTCCCAGGCGCAGTGCTGCGCGTCGCCGAGGGCGGGTTTTTCCTCGGACAGCCAGCCGATGGCGGTGGGATAGACGAGGATTTGCGCGCCGCCGAGGGCCATCAGGCGGGCGGCTTCGGGATACCATTGGTCCCAACAGATGAGCACGCCGATTTTGCCGAACTTGGTGTCCCAGACCGGCCAGTCGCTGTCGCCTGGGGTGAAATAAAATTTCTCCTCGAAGCCGGGGTCCTGCGGGATGTGGCTTTTCCGGTAAAGACCCATCAGTGAGCCGTCGGCGTCGTGAATGGCGGCGGTGTTGTGGTAGAGGCCGGGGCCGCGGTGCTCGAAAAGCGAGGAAATGAGGACGATGCCGAGCTCGCCGGCGATTTTTCCGAGGCGGTCGGTGACCGGGCCGGGCAGGGGGTCGGCGAGATCGAAGAGGGCGGGGTCCTCGACGGTGCAGAAATACGGCGTGAGGAAAAGCTCCTGGGTGACGACGATGTTCGCGCCCTCGGCGGCGGCCTTGCGGATGAGTTTCTCGTGGTGATCGAAGGATTCCGCCTTCGAGGCGAAGGTTCCGGATTGGAGCAGGGCGAGGCGCGGCATGGCGTGAGCATTGCGGGGGGGAGCCAAGCTTTGAAGAAAATATTCAAAACTTGGCTTGATTCCCCAGAGCGAGGGCAATACACCGCCCCTCCCCATGCCGGACCCATCACGAACACTCAAAGTCGCGATCCCCAAAGGCAGCCTTCAGGAGCCGACGATCGAGCTTCTGGCCAAGGCTGGCTACGAGATTTACGTCTCGTCGCGCGGTCTGCGTCCGACCTCGAATGATGCGGAACTGGATCTCTATTTGATCCGCGCGCAGGAAATCGGCCGCTATTTGGGGCAGGGTTTCATCGACTGCGGGATCACCGGTTACGATTGGGCATACGAAAACGGCGTGGATTTGATCGATCTCGGCGAGTTGCCCTACTCCCGTGCGACCACCCGCCCGACCAAGTGGGTTCTGGTGGTGCCGGAGGATTCTCCGATTCGCAAGCCCGAGGATCTGGAAGGAAAGCGCATCGCCACCGAAGGCGTCGGAATCACCCAGCGCTACCTCGCCGAACGGGGAATCAAGGCGGAGGTCGAATTTTCCTGGGGTGCGACTGAAGTGAAAGTGCCCGACTTGGTGGATGCCATCGTCGATGTCACCGAAACGGGTTCCTCGATCAAGGCGAACCATCTTCGCATCGTCGATACGCTGCTGACGTCATTTCCCCATTTCTACGCCAGTCCGGCCGCAGCTGCGGATCCTTGGAAAAAGGAGAAAATGGACCGTATTGCCCTGCTTCTCAAAGCCGCCCTCTGCGCGCGCGGCAAAGTGGGGCTTAAAATGAATTTCCCGAGCGCTTGTTTGCCCGAGCTCTTGGAAAAACTCCCGTCACTCCGCCGTCCCACGATTTCCCAGCTTTCGGAAGAAGGTTGGGTCGCTGTTGAGACAGTGATTGACGAAATCGTCGTCAGGGACATTATCCCCGAACTGAAGCGTCTGGGGGCAGAGGGGATCATTGAATATCCGCTCAACAAAATCGTCCCCTAATCCTTTCACCACAACCTAACCCCGAACGCAACCGCCATGGGCTCCATCAAGAAACGCCGTAAGACCAAGATCAACAAGCACAAGCGCAAAAAGCGCATGAAGCAGAACCGCCACAAGAAGCGTCTCCGCTACAAGTCCTAGTCTCTAGGATTGGTTTGTTTTTCAATCGCCAGAGACTCGTTTTCGGGTCTCTGGCTTTTCTGTGTAATTTTCGGCCGTGAGTCTTCAGGTTGTTGTCAATTTCCGGGTGATCGACGAGTCCGCCGACTGGATCGTGGTGGATAAGCCCGCGCCGTTGATCGTGCATCCGGCAAATTTGAAACCGGAGCCGACGCTTCTTGGCGGGCTGGAGCAACTTCTGGCGTATGAGATTCAAAACGGAGCCTGCCTCGGAATCATCACCCGGCTGGACCGGGAAACCAGCGGAGTGGTGTTGGTGGCCAAGCACACGCAGGCGGCGCGCGAACTTGGTTGGATTTTTGAAAGACGGCAGGCGAGGAAGGAATATCTGGCGATCATCAGCGGCTGGCCGGAAGTGGATTTTTGGGAGTGCGCCGAGCCGATCATCCGGGCAGGCGAGCTGGGGCCGTCGGACATTTGGGTGCGACAGGTGGTGAGTCCGCATGGGCGGGATTGCCTGACCCGATTTAAAGTGGAGCGACGCTTCGAGCGGGCAGATGGAAAGTTTTCGCAAGTTCGGTGTTTTCCGGAAACCGGCCGGATGCACCAGATTCGCGTTCATTTGGCGAGCTGCGGTTTCCCGATCGTGGGCGACAAGCTCTACTCCGGGAATGGCTCGGAGTATTTGGAATGGATGGCGAGCGGCTGGACTCCGGAATTGCAGCGGCGGCTGGTCTTGCCCCGTCACGCGCTCCATGCGGCTCGGCTAAAGGTCCCTTGGGCGGGCGGTTCGATCCAATGGGAATCAGATTTAGGCAAGGATTTGGTGGAATTCTGCGAAGGCCGGAAAATCAGCCCGACTCCCGACGTTGTCATCTGGTGTCGGCATGATTAGGATTCGCCATGGTTTCACTCGATAAATTGGTAACGTATTTGGATCAGGAGCTAAAAACAGGCTCGATCCCGGATTATCCAGGCGCGATGAACGGCCTGCAATTGGCCAACGCCGGACAAATCGGACGAATCGTGGCGGCCGTGGATGCGTCGCTTCCCGTCATTGAGGCCGCCGCGAAAGGCGGGCCGGGACTCTTGATCGTTCACCACGGGATGTTTTGGCAGGGTGTCCAACCGGTGACAGGGGCATGGTATCGCAAACTCAAAATCGCGATGGATGCCGGCCTGGCCATCTATTCCTCCCATCTTCCTCTGGATATTCATCCAGAGCTGGGAAACAATATTCTCCTAGCGAAGGCGATCGGGTTGCAAAATCCCGAACCATTTTTCGATCAAAAGGGAATTGCGATCGGTCTTCGCGGCTCTTGGGCCGGAACCCGCCAAGACCTTGTAAATACGCTGCAAGCTGCACTGGGAGGACCGGTTCATCTTTGCCCGGGAGGTCCTGAGGCAATTTCAAAAATCGGCATCATCACCGGCGGGGCGGGCGGCGAGGTCGTGAAAGTCGCCGCATCCGGAGTGGATTCCTTCATTACGGGAGAGGGCCCCCATTGGAGTTACCCGCTTGCCGAGGAACTCGCTCTGAACGTCTTCTATGGCGGCCACTACGCCACGGAAACCTCAGGGGTGAAGGCGATCGCTGAGCGCATCGCGAAATTGTTCTCAATCTCGTGGGCGTTTCATGATCACCCAACCGGCTTGTGAGCCAATGTCGTAAGAGTCAATTCGGGTGGGTTTTCCCCTAATTTCTCTCCAGTGTTGCCTCGCTTTCAGAATAGATGACGACCCGGTTTTTACGGATCAGGCGCAAAGAGCCCCCCAATTTGAGCGCTAGAGGGTAACAAAACGGCCAAGGAAGTAGTATGTCGTTGATAATCAACGATGATTTGAAATTTGAGAGAAGCTCCTAATTTCAGCCGAATGTCAAAGGGGAAATTTTTCTTTCCGTTAAATTGTTAAAATCTCAGCAGGCTGGCTGATGGACATTCGATAGGAGAATCCGATCTCACCTGCAAGCTCCGAATGCACTCCCGCGCTGGTCAGGGCC
>CAMCCX010000088.1 GCA_945873305.1 Akkermansia muciniphila | reverse complement strand
AAAAACATCAGCGCCAAATGGACCCAGACGATCCCCAACTGGCCAGGCGCCCTGAGCCACTTCACCATCGAGTTCGCCGACCGCATGCCTGAAAATAACTAACAATCCATCAGCGGAATCCCACTTACACAAAATTCCTTACACTCTCGTGCGCTGGGCGAAATCCGCCCGATTCGACACCTCAATCGTAAACCGTTTCGGGAAAATCCCCGAATCTTCTAAAAACTCTCGTTGGGCGGGAATGAGGAAAACCGTCTCGATCGGATGGCTGCTGCCGAGATCGAGCGTCACGGTGGGGTCCGGCGCGGCGGCATTCGCGCGGCAACCGCGATAACCCAAACCGGTCTTCATCGCATGCTCGCGGTGCTGCGCGAAGCTCGCTAGCCGATGGTTCAGCCATAAGACACGATCTTCTTTATTAACGAGTTGTGAATCAAAAGCACGAGCGATCGTGCTGATCGGGTTGGTAATCTGAGCCGTGTCAAAGGCCGCCGCCGGGGTGGGCGAGAGGCAAGCCAAAGCCGACAGCGCTGCGCTGCAGAGGTGGCGGGGATGACCGTTGGCAGACATAAATTAGTGAAGCAATACGTCTGCGATCGTGGGTTTTTTTAAAAAACAATCAACATTTTTTAATTAAAAACTTATGAGTGATAATTCCGTCCACAACGGCGGACGGTTTTCTGCGGCAGGGTGGGGCCGGAGTAGGGCTTTCAGGGCGGCAACAGAAAGCGTTTGACCGCTTCGCGTTTGAGCCGGAGTTCGCGCCATTCATTGACGAGGCGGCTTGCTTCAATGATCCCGCAACCTGCCGGCAGCATCAAATTTTCACCCGTCCACCAGATGCCGCGGATCGCGACGACGGCATCGAACCGACCTTGATCCCGAAGTCCGAAAGGCGCGCCGAATTGCGGCGGGCAGCCGAGGCGTTTGCGCCAGCCCAGCAGGAGTGACAGGGTTTCCGCCGTGCGCGGCAAGGGGCCGAGCGCCGGCGTGGGGTGGAGCCGCCGGAGGAGGTCCTCGGCTGTCTGCGGCGCGTCAAGATCGAGGCTGATGAGCGTTAGGAAATGGACGATCGATCCGAGGTCGAGGATTTCCCGGGCGCTGCGCTGGATGCGGCCGAGGTCGAGGAGCTTGGAGACGAGCGTCTGGGCGACGTATTCGTGCTCCCGGATTTCCTTTTCATCGACGGCGAAAACCTCGCGGTCCTCGCTGCGGGCGGTGCCGGCGAGCGCCATGGTTTCGAGGCGGCGGCCATCAAGTGAAAACAGCAACTCGGGAGTCGCGCCCGCGAAACCGCTGTCCTGTTGGAGCCAGCCGTAGGAATGCAGCGGCGCTGCTTGGCGGGTCATCGCCGCCAGGATCGCGGGTCCGGGGGAAGAGAGGGCGGTGCCGGTCTCGGTGACGACCGGCACGGTTTTTTCGAAAACCCCGCCATGGATCGAGGACATGACTTCTTGGAAAATCACCGAGAACGGCGCGGCCTCCAACGGAGTCCACGCGCAGTCGAGAGACGGCGTGCCGTGAAACCGCGTCGCCATCTCCGCAGCGGTGGTGCGCTCGACGCGGCTGGGGATTTTCCACGGCTTCGCATCCTCCAACGCGAAATCCTGCACGTAAAACGCAACGCCGTCGGACGGCGGCCCGGCGGATTCCGCGAACGGCCCGTGGCCGATGACCACGCTGCCATCCCGCTTGGCCAGCCAGGCCATGGAGTCCGAAAGGTTTTCCATAAACGCTGATCGCTGCTAGAGGCGCGCGAGCACCGCATCGCCCATGCCGGCGGTGCCGACTTTCGTCTCGCCCGGTTGGCGGGTGGCGATGTCGCCGGTGCGGAATCCGTCGGCGATGGTCTTGGCGACGGCGGCTTCGATGGCGTCGGCGGCTTCGATTTCCCCGAGGGAGAAACGCAGCAGCATGGCGAGTGATAGAATCTGGGCGATCGGATTGGCGATGCCTTGGCCCGCGATGTCGGGAGCGGAGCCGCCGGACGGTTCGTAGAGGCCGAAGTAGAGGCCGTCTTCGCGTTGTTTTCCCAACGAGGCGGAAGGCAGCATGCCGAGCGAGCCGGAAATCATCGCCATCTCGTCGGATAGAATGTCGCCGAAGAGGTTTTCGGTGACGAGCACGTCGAACGAGCCGGGGCGCTTGATGAGCTGCATGGCGGCGTTGTCCACATACATGTGCGAGAGCTGGACTTCGGGGAATTCCTTGGAGATTTCAATCACCGTCTCGCGCCAGAGCACGGAGGAGGCGAGCACGTTGGCCTTGTCCACCGAGAGCAGTTGTTTTTTCCGGCCCATGGCGGCGGTGAAGGCGACGCGGGCGATGCGCTGGATCTCGCTTTTTTGATAGACCATGGTGTCGAAGGCGACCGGCTCGCCGTTGCGCTCCTCGCGGCCCTTCGGCGTGCCGAAGTAGATGCCGCCGGTGAGCTCGCGGACGCAGAGCACGTCGAAGCCGTCGGCGATGAGTTCCTGTTTGACCGGCGAGGCGTGGGTGAGTGCGGGCAGGCAGACGCCGGGGCGGAGATTGGCGAAGAGGCCGAAGTGCTTGCGCAGGGGAAGCAGCGCGCCGCGCTCGGGCTGGATGTCGGGCGGGAGGTTTTCCCACTTCGGTCCGCCGACGGAGCCGAAGAGGATGGCATCGGCGGCCTCGCTGGCGGCGACGGTTTCCGGAGGGAGCGGGTGGCCGGTGGCATCGATGGCGGCACCGCCGACGAGGTGCTCGCTGCGGGCGACGGTGAAGCCGAATTTCGCCTCAACGGCGTCAAGGAGACGGAGCGACTCGGCCATGACTTCGGGGCCGATGCCGTCTCCGGCGAGGATCGTGATGCGGTGACTGCGTGACATGCGCGGGAAAATGGCTGGCGATTTGGAAACTGGCAAGAGCGCAAAAAGCCTTGGCGAACCTTGGCTTGCGGATTGCTGGTCGCCGCATCATCTTCCACCCACCATGCAGGCAGTGACAGACCGTTTGAAGAATTTCCTCCAATACGTGGCCGTCAATTTGATCGACGAGCCCGCGCAGGCGCAGCTCAAGGTGGCGGAGTTGGGACCCAAGCGGTTGCGCTTCAAGCTGGTGCTGGCGAAGGCGGACGTGGCGATGCTCATCGGCCGCAACGGCTTCACCGCATCGGCGATCCGCGGGGTGTTGAAGGCGGCGGCCGAGCGGGAGGGGGTGCAGGTTTCCCTGCAAGTCCACTCGCACGAGGAGGAGGCGGAGTTGCTCGCCAAGGAAGGCGAGCATTGAAAATATCACACCTCGGCCAGGCAGCCGGGGCAGTTCTGGGCAAAATGGCCGGGGTGGATTTCGTCTAACGACGGGAATGTTTCTTTCAGGCAGAGCTCGGGGTTTCCGAGACGGTTTCGCGGTTGGAACGAGCAGCCGGCGGCGGGCTTGGAGAGGTCGGGCGGCAGGCCGGGGATCGTGTAAAGCAGCTCGCCTTTCGGATGGCTGGCGGGAATCGACTTCAGCAACGAGCGGGTGTAGGCGTGCAGCGGCTGGCGGAAAAGGTCCGATTTCCCGGCGCTTTCGACGATCCGGCCGGCATACATCACGTTGATGTGGTCGCACATCTCGGACACGACTGCTAGATCATGGGTGATGAAAATCACGGCGGTGCCGAGCTGTTTCTGGCGGTCGCGGATGAGGTCGAGCACTTGCTTCTGCACGGTCACGTCGAGGGCGGTCGTCGGCTCGTCGCAGATGAGGAGCTCGGGCCGGGTGATGAGGGCCATGGCGATCATCACCCGCTGGCGCATGCCGCCGGAAAATTCGTGCGGATAGGAATGGATGCGTTTCTCGGGGTCGGGAATGCCGACTTCCGCGAGCGCGTCGATGGCGCGGTGGAGCGCGTCCTTGCCGGTGAGGTTTTCATGCAGCGCGAGCGGTTCGGTGAGCTGGGCGCTGACTTTCATGAACGGATTCAGTGAAGTCATCGGGTCCTGGAAAATCATCGAGATCCGCTTGCCGCGGATTTTGCGGAGCTGTTTCTCGGGGATTTTCAAAAGATCGACGCCGTCGAAAATCGCCTGCCCGCCATGGATCCGGCCGGGCGGCTGGGGGATGAGGCCGAGCAGGGAATAACAGGTAACCGATTTCCCCGAGCCGGACTCGCCGACGATGCCGAGCGTCTCGCCGGGCTCGACGCTGAAAGAGACGTTTTCCACCGCATGCACGACGCCGTTGCGGGTGTGGAAGCGGGTGGTGAGGTTTTTGACGTCGAGCAAGGGCATGACCCGCGGACTCTCGCCGCTGCGGGAAAAAGTGCAAGCACGCGGCTCATGGACAAATCAAGCGCTCCTCGATCCAGCGGCCGACGTCGGAAAAAGCGCCGTTTTCCAAGGGCCGGCCCATGCCGAGCGTCAGCACCGGCACCTGCTCGCGGGTGTGATCCGTCCCGGGATGATAGGGATCATTGCCATGGTCGGCGGTGAGAATCACCAGGTCGCCGGGGAGCCCGGTGAATTTTCCTAACCATCGATCAAACTCCCGCAGGCATTGTGCATAGCCCTCGGGATCGCGGCGGTGGCCGTAGAGCGAATCGAAATCCACCAGGTTGGCGAAAATGAACTGCGGCTCGTCGCGCTGCTCCTGCCAGAGCCGGTCGATCACCGCCATTCCGTCCGCGTTGGAGTTCGTCGGATAGGATTCGGAAATCCCCGAGCCGGCGAAGATGTCGGAAATTTTCCCCACGCCGATCGTCGTCACGCCCGCCGCTTGCAAGCGGTTCAGCACCGTCTCGCCCGGCACCAGCGAGTAGTCGTGGCGGTTTCCCGTGCGCTTGAAATCCGCCGCCGAATCTCCCAGAAACGGCCGCGCGATCACCCGGCCGATGCGGATGCCGCGCTCGTCCAGCAGCGCCCGCGCCGTTTCACAAAGCCGCCACAAGCGCTCCAGTCCGAAGGTGGCCTCGTGCGCGGCGATCTGCAGCACGCTGTCCGCGCTGGTGTAGAGGATCGGCTTGCCGGTCCGCAGGTGTTCCTCGCCCAGGCGCGTCAGGATTTCGGTACCGGAGGCGGCGACATTGCCGATGAATTCCACGCCGCCGCGCTTCTCTAACTCCGCGACCAGTCCGGACGGAAACGACTCGAAGGTCGCGAAGGCCTCGTCCGGCCCGCCGCCCATCAGCTCCCAGTGGCCGGTCGTCGTGTCCTTGCCCGCCGAGGTTTCGGTGAGCCGCGCCCAGGATGCGGCGGGATGGATTTCCGCG
Organism: Akkermansia muciniphila; assembly: GCA_945873305.1. Taxonomy (GTDB): domain Bacteria; phylum Verrucomicrobiota; class Verrucomicrobiia; order Verrucomicrobiales; family Akkermansiaceae; genus Luteolibacter; species Luteolibacter muciniphilus_D. Next base: position 7,270 of record CAMCCX010000088.1, on the reverse strand, counting down.
GCATCGGGTAGATCCAGAATTTCATAGAGCCCGAGTCGGGCGAGATTCGGCAGCGCGAATCCCGGAATCCTCGCGAACAAATGCCCGAGCGTGTTGGCGCCCGCGTCGCCGTATGCCGCGGCGTCCGGCGCGTTTCCGCAGCCCACCGAATCCAGGACGATGCACAGGACGCGCTTCACGCGATGGGTGAGTAGCGGTTGAAAACCGGCGGGCGCAGGAAGCCGATCAGCGTCTGCCCGGATTTTCTAGCAAACTCAACCGCCAGCGAGCTCGGCGCGGAAATGGCCGCCACCGCGGGAATTCGCGCGGCCAGGGCCTTTTGCATGATCTCGAATGACAACCTGCCGGAAACTAGCAGGAGCGTGGGTTTCAGGTCGATGCCGTGCAGCAAGGCGTGGCCGATCACCTTGTCCACCGCGTTGTGGCGGCCGATGTCCTCGCGGAGAACGAGCAGCTCGCCATCCTTGGTAAAGACGCCCGCCGCGTGCAGTCCGCCGGTGGATTCGAAGGTCGTTTGCGCCGCCCGAAGTTTCGCCGGAGCGGCGAGGAGAACGGCGTCGGAAACTTCGGTCCCGCTCTCGATCGGCGGGAAGTCGGTGAAGATCGCCTCCAGCGTCGCCTTGCCGCAAAGCCCGCAGGAAGAGCCGGTGAAAAGGTGCCGCGTCAACCGTCCGAGATCCACCGCCACCCCGTCTGCGAGAAACACCAGCACCCGGTTTTCCTCGGGTCGCGGCTCGATTTTCCGCAACTGGTCCACCGAGGAAACGATGCCCTCGGTTAGTAGAAAGCCCGCGGCCAGCTCCTCGTCGTGGCCGGGCGTCCGCATCACGACCGCTACCGGATGCCCGTCGAGACGGATTTCCAGCGGCTCTTCCACCGCCACCTGGTCGTCGATCATGACGGCCCCGCGGGGCCGGTGTTGGACCAGCGAAATCGTTTGCGAGGCTTGCATGTCGGCGAGCTTTGTTAGCCGAGCTTCGCCAGAATCGCGTTGAAGGTCGGGCTCGGGCGCAGCGCGGCGGAGGCCAGCGTGTCGGACGGCATGTAGTAGCCGCCGATGTCCACGGGCTTGCCTTGCACGGCGAGAAGTTCCTCCACGATTTTGGATTCGTTAGCGGCGAGTTCCGCGGCGATCGGCGCGAACACGGCGCTGAGTTCGCTGTCCTTGTCCTGTGCGGCGAGAGCCTGCGCCCAGTAGAGTGTCAGATAGAAATGGCTGCCGCGGTTGTCGATGCCGGGGACTTTGCGGGCCGGGGATTTGTCTTCGATGAGGAATTTTCCGGTCGCTTCGTCGAGCGTGTCGGCGAGGATCTTGGCGCGGGCGATGTGGAAGGTTTCGCTGAGGTGCTCGAGGGAAACCGCCAGAGCCAGGAACTCGCCGAGCGAATCCCAGCGGAGGTAGTTTTCCTGGGTGAACTGCTCGACGTGCTTCGGCGCGGAACCGCCGGCACCGGTCTCGAAAAGCCCGCCGCCATTCATGAGCGGGACGATGGAAAGCATCTTGGCGCTGGTGCCGAGTTCGAGGATCGGGAACAGGTCGGTGAGGTAGTCGCGCAGCACGTTGCCGGTGACGGAAATGGTGTCCTTGCCGTCCTTGAGCCGCTCGAGCGTGAACTGGGTGGCTTCCGCGGGGGCGAGAATCCGGATGTCGAGGCCGCTGGTGTCGTGGTCCGCCAGATAGGTTTTCACCTTGCCGATGATCTGCGAGTCGTGCGCGCGGTTTTCATCCAGCCAGAAAACGGCGGGAGTCTGCGAGGCGCGGGCGCGGGTGACGGCGAGTTTCACCCAGTCGCGGATCGGCGCGTCCTTGGCCTGGCAGGCGCGCCAGATGTCGCCGGTTTCGACGGCGTGTTCGAGCAGGATGTTGCCCGTAGCATCGACCACGCGGACGCTGCCGGCGGCGGCGATTTCAAAGGTCTTGTCGTGCGAGCCGTATTCCTCGGCGGCCTGCGCCATGAGGCCGACGTTCGGCACGGTGCCCATGGTTTTCGGGTCGAACGCGCCGTGCTTTTTGCAGAAGTCGATGGTCGTTTGATAGACGCCGGCGTAGCTGCTGTCCGGGATGACGGCGAGGGTGTCCTGAAGCTTGCCTTGGGCGTTCCACATCTTGCCGGAGGAGCGGATCATGGCGGGCATCGAGGCGTCCACGATGACGTCGCTCGGCACGTGGAGGTTGGTGATGCCCTTGTCGGAATTGACCATGGCGAGCGCCGGGCCGGTGGCGTAGGCGGCTTGGATGTCGGCCTCGATTTCCGCCTTTTTATCGGCCGGGAGAGTCTGGATTTTGCTGACGAGATCGCCGAAGCCGTTGCGGAGATCCACGCCGAGCGCGGCGAAGGTGGCGGCGTGTTTGGCGAGCAGGTCTTTGAAGAAGACCTCGACGGCGTGGCCGAAAATGATCGGGTCGGAGACCTTCATCATGGTGGCCTTCAGGTGGATGGAGAACAGGACGTCGTCTTGTTTCGCCTTGGCGATTTGCTCTGCGAGGAAGGCGACGAGGGCGTTCTTGTTGAGGACGGTGGCGTCGATGATTTCACCGGGAAGGAGCGCGGTTTTTTCCTTGAGGACGGTGGTCGCGCCGTCCGCGGCGACGAACTCGATTTTCGCGGTGGTCGCCGCGGTCACGGTGACGGATTTCTCGTTCGAGTAGAAATCCTTGCCGTCCATGGTGCCGACGCTGGTCTTGGAATCGGCGGACCAGGCACCCATGGAGTGCGGGTTTTTGCGGGCGTATTCCTTGACGGCCTTGGGAGCGCGGCGGTCGGAGTTGCCCTCGCGGAGGACGGGATTGACGGCGCTGCCCTTGATCTTGTCGTAGCGGGCGCGGGTTTCCTTCTCGGCGTCGGTCTTCGGGTCGGCAGGAAAGTCGGGGATGTGGTAGCCCTTGGCCTGAAGTTCGGCGATGGCTTCCTTGAGCTGGGGCACGGAGGCGCTGACGTTGGGCAGCTTGATAATGTTGGCGTCCGGTTGGGTGGCGAGCGCGCCGAGTTCCGCCAAGGCGTCGGGGACTTTTTGGTCCGCGGTGAGATTTTCCGGAAACTTGGCCAAAATGCGGCCGGCCAGCGAGATGTCCCGGGTTTCCACCGCGATGCCGGAGGGCTTGGTGAACGCCTGGACGATCGGCAAAAAGGAATAAGTCGCGAGAGCCGGCGCTTCGTCGGTCTTCGTGTAAATGATGGTGGGGACCTGGGGCATGATTTGGCGGGATGAAATTTCGCGCAGACGCTAAGGGCATCCGCTATCCGCGGTCAAAAGCAATTGCTCCGCCAATTCGCGGGAGAAATTCCAAGGGGAAAATCAGTGGCGTCAGGTTCTTGTGAATAACTTGGGCAAAGTGTCGGGAGCCCGTGGATTGAGCGGCCTTTAAAGCCGGATGGATTGAGGTTTCATCGACTCTCAGATGAGGACTGAGCATGCGACCCGCTCAGGGTTATCACCATTTATCCGGAGGCTTCAAACGATTGATGGGTCTCGCGGTCTTTGAAAATGAACGGGATATGAAGTTGTGAATCGCTTGCTCGCGATTGTTGCCAAGTTATTCACAACGGTTTTGCACCTTGCGGGACGGAGATCCGGAAGATCCGTGGCGATGAGCGTTCTTCTCTGAACTTGAGAAATGGATCAAGCAATCCGATGTGAATAACTTGGGTAAATCTCTTTGTGCCGTGCCGGAATGACCGGTCGCATCGGTTGTTTTCGCTGATTCTTTGCACTTTACGCTGGGACGCGATCCCTTCAAACAAGAGCCCCCGCCGCATGAAAATCGTGAAGCGGCTCTTTCAATCCATTCAAATCATCCATCATGGACATCCAAATCGCCACCCTTTGTGACTTCGCCGCCGACTACAACGGCAAGCTCGTCATTTCCGGAACCTTCGACACTCTTGCCGCCCGCGCGGTGCCGGTGGTGCACCCGTCGTGCGCCCTCGCCATGCGTTTCTGCTTCACTCCGGAAGACGCAGGCCGCCACAAGCTCTCCATCAACATCATCAACGAAGACGGCGAATCGCTCGACCCGAACAACATGCCGATCGAGCCTGAGTTCGAAGTCGCGCTGCCGAAAAACGTTCCTTTCCTCACCCGCAACATCGTGATGAATCTGCAAGGCCTCCGCTTCGAGGAAGCCGGCATCTACTCCATCGACATCGGTTGCGACGGCGAAATCCTCGTCCGCCTGCCGCTGCGGATCGTCCAAGTCTCGCAAGGCCCAAATGGCGAAACCCAGGTGGCCTGATCTTCGGACCGGTTTTCATTCAGCGCGCCGCGGGTCACTCGATCCGCGACGCGTTTTTTGTTTTCCGGCGTGCGAACCACTTCCGGATCTCCTCCGCCCACAGCACGCTGCTGGCCACCGCGCCGATGAGGAAAAAGTGAGTGGGTGAGATCGGCACCGTGTGGAACAGCCGGTTCATCGGCGCAGTGTAAATCACCGCGAGCTGGAGCAGGTTCGCCAGCACCAGGCCGCCTAGCAGCCAGCGGTTGCGGAGCAGGCCGAGCCGCAGCGCCGAGCGGGTGGCGCTCTCGCAGTTCAGGGCGTTGAACCACTGGCAGACGGCGAGCAGGGTGAAGGTCTCGGTCTGCACCACGGCGAAGGGCGCGCCGGTCGAGAGCCGCCAGATGAAATAACCCAGCGTGGCGGCGGCGGAGGTCGGCACCATCACGGCCATGCGGCGCAAAATGGCGCGGGTGATCAGCGGCTCGCCGGTGCGAATGGGCTTGCGCGTCATTTCATCTCCTTCGGGTCCTTCCATCACGAGATTGATGGTGAGCGTGCCTTCCGTGATGAGGTTGATCCACAGGATTTGCACGGCGGCCAGCGGCAGCGGATAGCCGAATAACAGGGCGCCGAGAAGGACGATGACCTCGTCGAGCGAGGTGGCGAAAAGGAAGAGTAACAACTTTTGGATGTTGCCATACACGAGTCGCCCTTGCTCGACGGCGCTGACGATGGTGGCGAAATTATCGTCCGTGATCACGATCTTGGCCGCCTCCTTCGCCACCTCGGTGCCGGTGATTCCCATGGCCACGCCCACATCCGCGCGGGCGAGCGCGGGCGCGTCGTTCACGCCGTCGCCGGTCATCGCCACGACGTGGTTTCGCGACTGGAACGCTTGGACGATGCGGAGCTTCTGCGCGGGATGCACCCGCGCGAAAACCGCGATGCGGTCGAGGTTCGCCGCGAGGTTGTGCTCCGACATTTCTTGCAGCTCGCTCCCGTCCACCGCCCGGTCGTGCGCCTCCGCCATGCCGAGCATCCGGGCGATCGCCAGACCGGTGGCCTTGTGGTCGCCGGTCACGATGACCGGCCGGATTCCGGCGGCCCGGCACGCGGCGACCGCGGCTTTCACTTCCTCGCGCGGCGGGTCCATTTGACCGGCGAACCCGAGAAAAACAGCCCGCCCGCCGAACTGCTCGAAGCCCGCATCCTCATCGATCGTTGCGGAATCGACCATCGCGACGGCCAGCAAGCGCAACGCCTGATCCGCCATCTGCTCGGCGACTGATAGGAATTTCCGGCGCTTGTTGTCATTGATCTGGCGCACCTCGTCGCCATGCCGGGCGTGACCGCAGAGCGGCAGCAGCACCTCGGGCGCGCCTTTGATGAAAATCCGGTTAGGCCCGTGCTTGTGGCCGTGTTGGGTGGCCATCAGCTTGGTGTCCGGGTCGAACGGGATTTCCGCGCGGCGCGGCCATTCGTGATGGAGCCGCTCGGGCTCGACGCAGCCTTTCAACGCCACGGTGAGCAGCGCCGCTTCGGTGGGATCGCCCGCCGCCCGCCAGCGGGATTCCTCGGGTGTCGGCGGCACGAGTTGGGAATCGTTGCACAGCGCACCTGCTTCCAGGATGAGGCGCAACGCGGAGTCCTCCGCGGGCGAGAGCTCCTTGCCATCGCAAACCAAGCTGCCCTCAGGCGCATAGCCGGAGCCGGAAACCTCGATCTTGCGGCCGTCCGGCAGCCAGAACGCGGTGACGGTCATTTCGTTCTTGGTCAGAGTGCCGGTCTTGTCGGTGCAGATGATGCTCGTCGATCCGAGCGTCTCGACGGCCGCCAACCGGCGCACGAGCGCGCCTTTCGCGGCGATGCGCTGCATGCCCACCGCCAGAGCGATGGTGAGCGCCACCGGCAAGCCTTCCGGCACCAGCGAGACGGTCTGGCTCATGGCGACCATTAGAATTTCCGTCAACGGCATGCCCCGCAGCATTCCGGCGACCATCACCAGCGCGAACAAGCCGCCGGCCGCCAGCACCAGCTGGCGGCCGAACTGGTCCATCCGCATTTCCAACGGCGTTTTCGGTTCCTCGGCGGTGGTGGTCATCGTGGCGATTTTCCCCACCTCGGTGGCGAGTCCGGTCGCCACCACCAGCGCCTTGCCGCGCCCGGCGGTGATGTGGGTCTCGGAGAAAACCATGTTCCGGCGATCTGCTAACAACGTCTCTTCCGGTAAACGCTCCGTGTGTTTCACCACGGGCATGGACTCGCCGGTGAGCGCGGCCTCGGACGCTTCGATCGCGCTGGTTTCCAGCAGGCGCGCGTCCGCCCCCACCGCGTCTCCGGCGGCCAGCACCATCACATCGCCCGGCACCAGATCGCGCGCCTCGATCGTGCGCGCCTCGCCATCCCGCAGGACACGCACATGCAGTGACGAGAGCCGCCGAAGCGACTCCATCGAGCGCTCCGCCCGGCCTTCTTGAAACGTGCCGATGATCGAATTGACGACGACCACCGCGAGGATGACGACGGCGTCTTCATGCTTGCCCAGCGCGAAGGCCAGCACCGCGGCGGCGAAGAGCACGTAAATGAGCGGGCTGGTGAACTGGCGCAAAAACACCCGCCACCAAGGTTTCCGCTCCTCCTCCGGCAGGGAATTCGCGCCATGCTGCGTGAGGCGCAGCGCGGCCTCCTCGGAAGTGAGGCCTTGCACCGGATCGCCGCCGATCTCGCGACAGGCGTCCGCAGCAGGCATCTGATGCCAGGCCGGGGTGGGGGAGTTCATCGGAGCCCCGCACTATGGCCGAATCTCCGGATGGATGCGAGGCCTGAGTTTGCCGACTGTAGAGTCGCTCTATGAGCGTCGATGCCGATGAGATGCTGTTTTCGCAAGCGTCCCAAAGAGGCATCCGCGGGGAAATTTTTCTTTCCGTTAAATTGTTAAAATCTCAGCAGGCTGGCTGATGGACATTCGATAGGAGAATCCGATCTCACCTGCAAGCTCCGAATGCACTCCCGCGCTGGGAAGGGCCGGTGGAGCCGACGAGGAGCGGAGCGACG
>CAMCCX010000087.1 GCA_945873305.1 Akkermansia muciniphila | reverse complement strand
GGGGACTCTTCTAACGACGACGGCCTCGTGCCCCGCGCCATCCGCGCGCTCAAGGCCGCGCATCCCACGCTCTGCGTCATCACCGATGTCGCGTTGGACCCGTATAACTCCGACGGCCACGACGGCATCGTCCGGCGCGACGGGCGAGGGGATTTGGAGATCCTCAACGACGAAACCGTCGAGGTTCTCTGCCAGCAGGCGCTTTGCCACGCCCGCGCAGGAGCGGACATCGTCGCCCCGTCCGACATGATGGACGGCCGGGTCGCCGCCATCCGCGACGCGCTCGACGGCGAGGGCTTCACCCACGTTTCCATCCTCAGCTACACCGCGAAATACGCGTCCGCCTTCTACGGGCCGTTCCGCGGCGCGCTTGATTCCGCGCCCAAGGACGGCGACAAGAAAACCTACCAGATGGACCCCGCGAACTCGCGCGAAGCCGTCCGCGAGACCCTGCTCGACGAGGCCGAGGGCGCGGACATGCTGATGGTGAAACCCGCCGGCCTCTATCTGGACATCATCGCGAAAGTCCGCGAGACCAGCACGCTGCCGGTCGCCGCCTATCAGGTGAGCGGCGAGTATCTGATGCTCAAGAGCGCCGCCGCCGGTGGCTGGCTGGATGAAAAAGCCATAGTCCTCGAGTCCCTGCTCGCCATCAAGCGCGCCGGCGCGGACATGATCCTCACTTATTTCGCGAAGCAGGCGTGCGGCTGGCTGGAATCCTGAAGGTGTCCCGACTGTCTCAGTCGGGAAATCCCGCGATCTTTCGTGCTTGGCAGGTCCCGCAACTCGCGGAACGATGGCCGCCATGGCAGGTGTGATTCGGGAACTTGAGGGCCTTCGCGTGAAGGTGGACGACGTGGTGTATATGCCCAGCCTCGACGCGCCCCCGGAGAAGCCGCATCCGTTCGTTTATTTCATCTCGATCCACAACGAAACGGAGGTGCCGGTGACGATCCGCGGCCGCAAGTGGGTGGTCCAGGAGGACGAGGGGGAAATCACCGTGGTCGAGGGCGACGGAGTGGTGGGGCAGACTCCGGTGATCGAGCCGGGCGGACATTTTTCCTATAACAGCTACCACGTGGTCGGTCGCGGCGCCAAGGTGTCGGGGGCGTTTTTCGGCGAAACCGCCGGCGGCGATTGGATCTTCGCGCGGATTCCGGAGTTCCGGCTGGACGTGCCGAACTGGGCGTGAGGGTTAGAATGTGTCCCGGCTGTCTCAGCCGGGCATTTCAGCCCGCAATGACGTGGTCCATCCGGACGTCGTGGGGTTCGGGGAAGGTGTCGGTTACTAACTGGATTTCGAAGCAGATTCCCAGCTTGAGGGCGTCGGGCCGGGCCTTGGCGAGCATGCGGTCATAGAATCCGCGGCCGCGGCCGAGGCGGCCGCCGCGCGGATCGAAGGCGAGGCCGGGACAGATGAAGGCGTCGATTTCAGCCAGCTCGACTTCGGGTGAGCCGGCGGCGGGTTCGAGGATGCCGAAAGCGCCGGCAACGAGATCGAGCCCGCTGTGGAAGGTCAGGTCGGCACCGCGGATTTTCGGGAAGACCCAGCGGGTTTCGGCGCGCCGCAGGAGGGTGGGCGATAGATCGACCTCGCCGGGGAGTGGCGAATAGACGGCGACGGTGCGGAGCGCGGGGTGGGCGAGCAGCCAAGTTTGCAAGGCCGCGCAGGCTTGGTCGGAAGCGGGTTGGCGCTCGCGCAGGAGCCGCCGCATGGTGGCGCGGAGCTGGGATTTGCCAGGAGCTGATTCGGGAATTGCCACTTGCCAACAATCGGACTTCTCCCATCCTTACTCCCGATGATGCGTTTTTGGCAAGTAGCGGCAGTTTTTTGTGCGACGGCTTCGTTTCTCGGCGCGGAGGAGCCGAAGCGGTCGTTCGCGTGGGACTCGCCGAAGGTCATGGCCAGCGTGTTCACGGCGGATCTGGGAATGCTCGATTCCGAGCGCGAGGAATACGCGACGAATCTGGCGACGCAGGCTTCCAACCAAGTGGCGGCGGCCAAGGCGTCGGCCGCGTCGCTGGCGGACGCGCGGCGGATGCTCGCGCTGGCGCTCCAGCTTTCGCCGCGCAACAAGCGGGCGGTGGTGGTGAATTTCCAACTCTCCAAAGGCATTCTGCCAGAAGTCGCGGATGGCAATTACAGCCCGCCGGTGTTGGCGCGGCTGATCCTGACGCGCGGGCAGCTGCTCTTTAAACAAGGCGGTGACGAGAATCAGCGCCTCGGGCGGTTTTTCATCCAGCTCGCCGCTGAAATGGACCCGAAAAACGAGGACGCCGTTTACGCCAGCGAGGTCCAGCGGCTCGATCACGGAGCGGTGGATTGGGCGTCGATCACCGATCCCGCCGAGAAAAATCCCTGACCTGCGAGTTTCTCCATGGCCGCTGAAATCGAACGCAAATTCCTCGTCGCGGAGGATTCGTGGCGTGACGGAAGCGCGGGTGTGAGGATCGCCCAAGGTTATCTCTCACAGGACCCGGACCGCACGGTGCGGGTGCGGCTGGCCGGGGAAAACGCGTGGCTCACGATCAAGGGCCGCACCGAAGGCATCACGCGGGCGGAATTTGAATACGCGATCCCGGCCGATGACGCGCGGACGCTGTTGGAAATGTGCCTGCCCTCGGTGATCGACAAGACGCGGCACGAGATTTCCCATGCCGGGCATCTTTGGGAAATCGATGTTTTCCACGGCGACAACGAAGGCCTCGTGGTCGCGGAGGTCGAGCTCGCGGATGAATCGATTTCCCCCGAGCTCCCGCCGTGGGTAGGGGCGGAAGTCTCGTCGGACGCGCGGTATTTCAACTCCTGCCTGGCGGCGCTGCCGTTCAGGAAATGGCAGGTTTCCTAAAGAGTGCGGATATTCTCCAATCTCCCGCTTGCCAGAGGCGGTGATCCACTTACCCTTGCCCCAGAATCTCACATGAAAATCTGGCTCGACGGTAAATTGGTGGACGAATCTGAAGCGAAGGTGTCGGTCTTTGACCACGGCCTTCTTTACGGAGACGGTGTTTTTGAAGGCATTCGGTTTTATAACGGACGCATCTTCCGCTTGGAGGAGCACATCCGCCGGCTGTTCGATTCCGCCCGCGCGATCATTCTCAACCTGCCGTGGACGCAGGAGGAAGTCTGCAAGTTCACCTGCGACACGGTGGCGGCCAACGGCCTGACGGACGGCTACATCCGCCTCGTGGTCACCCGCGGGACCGGCGGTCTCGGGCTCAATCCGTATCTTTGCCCCACGCCGTCGATGTTCATCATCGCCTCGACGATCCAGCTCTATCCGCCGGAAACTTACGTCGAGGGGCTTTCCATCATCACCTGCGCGACCCGCCGTCCGGCGCCCGGCGCGCTGATGCCGCAGGTGAAATCGCTCAACTACCTGAACAACATCATGGCCAAGGTCGAGGCGATCCAAGCCAACGCGCTGGAAGCCGTGATGCTCAACGAGCAGGGCTACGTGGCCGAGTGCACCGGGGACAATTTGTTCCTGCTGAAAAACGGCGTGCTGCTCACCCCGTTGATTTGCGACGGCGCGCTCGACGGCATCACCCGCGCGGTGATCATCGAGCTCGCGGAGACACTCGGCGTGCCGTTCAAGGAATGCTCGCTGACGCGTTATGACATTTTCACGGCGGACGAATGTTTCCTAACCGGCACCGCCGCGGAGGTGATCCCGGTGGTGGCGCTCGACCGCCGCGTCATCGGCACCGGCAAGCCCGGGCCGTTCACCGCCCGCTTCCACAAGGCGTTCCACGAGCTCGCAGTGAGCACTGGCACTCCTTTTGCTTAACCGATGATTTTTCAAACCCGATGAAGTGTGATTTCTGCGATCAAAAAGCCACCGTCTTCCTCACGCAACTCGTCGAGGGGCAGATGAAAAAGGTGTGCCTTTGCGACAGTTGCGCGAAGGAACGCGGAGTCACCGACCCGACCGGATTTTCGTTGGGCGACCTGTTACTCGGCGGCCTTCCGGGCGGGCCGGGCACGGTCAGCGCGGGCACCTCGCAGACCCATCCGGGAAACGGCAGGAAGTGCGCGACCTGCGGATTCACGCTCGATGATTTGAAACGGGTCCGGCGCTTCGGGTGCAGCGATTGCTACGCCACCTTCCGCGAGGAAGTCGGGCAAATGGTCCGCGGCATGCATAAGGGCACCTCGCACGTCGGGAAAGTGCCGGAAGGCTTGATGGCCATCCAGTTCCGCAACCAGCGGATCGAGGAACTCCGCTCGCGGCTCGACCAAGCGATCACTTCCGAGAGCTACGAGGAAGCCGCCGGCATCCGGGATGAAATCCACAACCTCAACGAAACCAAACCATGATGCGGTTCAGCACTCTGATCAAACATCCCGCCGATTGGATGACCGGCGGGCAGGGGGAGCATGGCGCCGTGCTGACTTCCCGGATCCGCCTCGCGCGGAACTTGCGCCGCCATCCGTTTCCCGGTTGGGCGAAGCGTGACCAACGCGCCGCCGCCCTCGATTTGATGCGCCCGGCGGTGGAGGCCTTGCCGGCGATGAAAGGCGCTTTTTCCCACGAGCTCGGCGACCTGACCTCGGTGCAAAAACAAGTCCTGGTCGAGCGCCACCTGATCTCCCGTGAGCACGCCGCGCGCGGTGACGGCTCGGCCGCGGTCATCGAGCGCCGCCAGACATTCAGCCTGATGCTCAACGAGGAGGATCATTTGCGGATGCAGGCGATCCGTCCCGGTCTGCAGCTTTCCGCCGCTTTCGCCGCGCTTTCCGAGCTCGATACCGAGCTGGAAACTTCGCTCGAATTCGCCTTCGACTCGACGCTCGGCTACCTCACGACCTGCCCGACGAACCTCGGCACCGGCCTGCGCGCCTCCGCCATGCTGCACCTGCCCGGCTTGGTGCTCAGCGACCAGATCGGCCAAGTCCTCCAAGCGGTCAACAAAATCGGCCTCGCCGTCCGCGGACTTTATGGAGAGGGGACCGAATCGCTCGGAAATCTCTATCAAATTTCCAACCAGTCAACACTTGGCGAGAGCGAGGAGACCATCATCCGCCGCCTCGAGCGGGTCATTTCCCAAGTCGCCAACCACGAGCAAAACGCCCGCGAAAAGCTGCTGGAAGACGATCCGGAAATGGTCGCCGACAAGATCGGCCGCGCGTATGGAGTCCTGCGTTACTCCCACATCATCGATTCCAAAGAAGCTCTCAACCACCTCTCGCTGCTGCGTCTCGGCGGCACCCTCGGGTTTTTCGCGCCGGAAACGGTGATGCTTTGCGACTCGTTGCTGATGGACATCCAGCCGGCGCATCTCCAGCTCCACTCGGGCAGGAAACTCTCGCCGGAAGAAAGAGACTCAATTCGCGCAGAAATCGTGCGCTCTCGTTTGCATTCTCTCGAATCCCCTGATAATCGTATATCAGCAAAAGACGAAAAGAACTTACCCGATATCCCTACACCCGGCGACTTATGAACAACTTCACACCACGCGCTCAACAGGTTCTCGCTCTCGCCCGCAAAGAGGCGGATCGATTCAACCACTCGTACGTCGGCACCGAGCACCTGCTCCTCGGCTTGATCAAGCTCGGTCAGGGCGTCGCCGTGAATGTCCTCGAACGCATGGGGCTCGAACTCGAAGCCGTCCGCATGGAGGTGGAAAAGGAAGTCGGCTCCGGGCCGCCACAGAAATCCGTCGGCAACATCCCCTACACCCCGCGGGTGAAAAAAGTTTTGGCGCTCGCCAACAAGGAAGCCAAGGCTCTCAACCATTCTTACGTCGGCACCGAGCACTTGCTCCTCGGCCTGCTGCGCGAGGGCGAGGGCGTCGCCGCCCGCGTGCTCAAGCGCCTCGACGTGGACATCCAACGCACCCGCAACGAAATCCTCGCGGAGATCGACCCGAATTTCTCGCCCGACGATCAGGACGATGACGAAGACGAAGATGACGAGCTTGAAGAAGGCGAAGGCCCCTTCGAGGAAGAATCCCAAGCCCAAGCCCCGACCGCTGGCGCTGAAGCGAAATCCAAGACACCGGCGCTCAAGGCTTTCGGCCGCGATCTCACCAAGGTCGCCCGCGAAGGCGGACTCGACCCGGTCATCGGCCGCGAGAGCGAAATCGAACGCGTCATTCAAATCCTCTGCCGCCGCACCAAAAACAACCCGGTCCTCATCGGCGAAGCGGGTGTCGGCAAAACCGCCATCGTGGAGGGACTCGCCCAGGAAATCGCCACCGGCAACGTGCCGGAAATCCTCCGCGACAAGAAAGTCATCACCCTCGACCTCGCGTTGATGGTCGCCGGCACGAAATACCGCGGCCAGTTCGAAGAGCGCATCAAGGCGGTCATGGACGAAATCCGCAAGGTGAAGAACGTCATCCTCTTCATCGACGAGCTCCACACCATCGTCGGTGCCGGTTCCGCCGAGGGCGCGATGGACGCCTCCAACATCATCAAGCCCGCGCTCAGCCGGGCCGAATTGCAATGCGTCGGAGCAACCACGCTCAACGAATACCGCAAATACATCGAAAAGGACTCCGCGCTGGAGCGCCGTTTCCAACAGGTGAAAGTGGACGAACCCTCCGTCGATGACGCGATCAAAATCCTGCAAGGGCTTCAGGAAAAATACGAATCCCACCACAAGGCCAAGTTCACTCCGGAAGCCATCGAGGCCGCGGTCAAGCTGACTTCGCGTTACCTAACTGCACGTTTCCTGCCGGACAAAGCCATCGACGTTCTCGACGAGGCCGGAGCCCGCGCGCGGATCGGCACGATGACCCGTCCGCCGTCGATCAAGGAACTGGAAGCCGCGATCGTGCAGATCAACCGCGATAAGGTGGCCGCCATCGCCGAGCAGAATTTCGAAAAAGCCGCCTCGCTCCGCGACGACGAAAAGCACGCCAAGAAGAGCCTCGAAGACGCCCTGAAAACCTGGCGCTCCTCGTCGGAAGAAACCATCGTCACCGTCACCGATGACGACATCATGGCCGTCGTTTCCAAGTGGACCGGAGTTCCTCTCCGCCGCATGGAGGAGAAGGAAACCGAGAAACTTCTCAAGATGGAAGACGAGCTCAAGAGCCGCGTCATCGGTCAGAACGAGGCGGTCATCGCGATTTCCAAGGCGCTCCGCCGCTCCCGCGCCGACCTCAAAGACCCGCGCCGCCCGATCGGTTCGTTCCTGTTTCTCGGCCCGACCGGGGTCGGGAAAACCTACCTCGCCCGCAATCTCGCCGAGTTCATGTTCGGCGACGCGGACGCGCTGATTCAGATCGACATGTCCGAATACATGGAGAAATTCACCGCCAGCCGTCTCATCGGCTCGCCTCCGGGCTACGTCGGATACGAGGAAGGCGGTCAGCTTTCCGAAGCCGTCCGCCGTCGTCCCTACTCGGTCGTCCTTTTCGACGAAGTCGAGAAAGCGCATCCGGACGTGATGAACCTGCTGCTCCAAATCCTGGAGGAAGGCACGGTGACCGACTCGCTCGGCCGCAAAATCGACTTCCGCAACACGATCATCATCATGACCTCCAATGTCGGAGCCTCCACGATCAAGCGGCAAACCACGCTCGGTTTCGGCGCGATGACCGCGGACGAGGCCGACCACGACGGCATGAAGGACAAGATCATCGAGGAGTCGAAACGCTACTTCAAACCGGAGTTCCTCAACCGTCTCGACAGCCTCGTCGTTTTCCACATGTTGGAAAAAGTCGATCTCAACCAAATCGTCGATCTCGAGGTCGCCAAGCTGGTCAAGCGTCTCAAGGACAAGGACATCGCACTCACCCTCACCGACGAAGCCCGCGATCTGCTCGCAGTCAAAGGCTTCGATCCGGCCTACGGCGCCCGGCCGATGCGCCGCGCCGTCGAGCGCTTCTTGGAAGATCCGCTCGCCGAGTCGCTGCTGCGTGGCGATGTCAAACCCGGCGATTCCGTCAACGTCGTCAAAAAAGCGGATGGCGAGGAACTCGATTTCGTCTCCACCCGCCCCGAGCCGGAGCAGGAAGTGAGCGAAGCCGGAGTCTGACGCCTCAATTCATCCCTAAAGCCCCGCCCGAGTCCGACTCGGGCGGGGCTTTTCGTGTCAACCAACGGTGAATCGTGGGGATTGCTAATTTTGAGCGAGGTTGCAAGATTCCGGAGGTCACTTCGTATCTGAATCTTTGATTAAAACCATAAACTCCATGAAATATCTTCTTAACTCATTCATCGTCATTGCGACATTCGGTTCCGCCATGGCTGCGGAGAGCTGGACCAATTTATTCAACGGCAAAGACCTGGACGGCTGGGTCAAGCGCGGCGGTAAGGCGGAATACAAGATCGAAGACGGTGCCATCGTCGGAACCTCGGCGCTGAACACCCCCAACACCTTTCTCTGCACCGGCCGCGACTATTCGGATTTCATTCTGGAGTATGAGTTCAAAATTGATCCTTTGCTCAACTCCGGTGTGCAGATTCGCAGCAACAGCCTCGATGAAAAGACCGAGCTGACCTGGCAAGGCAAGAAAATCACCATCGAGGCCGGCCGGGTCCACGGCTATCAGATCGAAATCGACCCCGAGCCGAAAAAGGACCGCTGGTGGAGCGCCGGAATTTTTGATGAATCCCGCCGCGGTTGGCTCTACCCCGGCGCGCTCGGCGGCGAAGCCAAGCAATTCACCGATCAAGGCCGCGAGATTTTCAAACAGGGCGATTGGAACAAGGTCCGCGTCGAAGCCATCGGGGATTCGATCAAGACCACTCTCAACGGCACTCCTTGCGCTTCGATTCAGGATTCATTGACCCAATCGGGATTCATCGGGCTTCAAGTCCACTCGATCGGCAAGGAAAAGGACAAGGACGGAACCCAAGTCCGCTGGCGCAATCTGCGCATTCAGGAAGTGGCCGCAGCTGCCGCCAACACGCTTTCCGCCGAGGAAAAAGCGGCGGGCTGGAGCCTGCTGTGGGATGGAAAAACCAGCGACGGTTGGCGCAGCATCCGTGGTCCTGAATTTCCCACCGGCGGTTGGGAAATCAAGGACGGCGTGCTGATCATCAACGAGACCGGCGGTGCCGAGTCGGCCTCAGCGGGCGACATCATCACCAAGGCCAAATATTCGAACTTCGAGCTGCAACTGGACTTCAAGATCACCCCCGGCGCCAACAGCGGCATCAAAACTTTCGTTGATCCCGGTCTGAACAAGGGAGCGGGATCCGCCATCGGGCCGGAATTTCAAATCCTCGACGACGAGCGCCACCCGGACGCCAAGCTCGGCCGCGACGGCAACCGCACCATCGGCTCGCTTTACGACATGAAAACCGCGCCGGCCACCAAGAAGGTCATGCCCGTGGGTGAATGGAACCATGCCCGCATCCTGTCGGACAACAAGCGCCTCACCTATTGGCTCAACGGCGAAAAAACCATCGATATCGAGCGTGGCTCCAAGGAATGGCGCGACCTCGTGGCGATCAGCAAATACAAGGTCTGGCCGAATTTCGGGGAACTCGCGGAAGGTCACATCCTGCTTCAGGACCACGGCAACCAAGTGTTCTATCGCAACATCAAGATCCGCGATTTCGCGAAAAAGTAAGCTCGTGTTTTCACACAAATCGAGCGATGGAGGCGGGCTATGAACATTGATCCCATCGCGACGGTTCGCTCGTGCTTCGGCGAGAAATTCGTGATTCCGCGGCAGCCGGGCTTGTGCCCGAGCGCGTGGGGCAGGCTGGTGTTTCATCCGGCTTACCGCAGTCCGGAGGCGGTCCGGGGGATTGAGGGTTTCTCGCATTTGTGGCTGGTTTTCGGGTTTCACGAAACGGTCGGGCAGGGATGGAAACCGACCGTCCGACCGCCGCGGCTCGGGGGAAACCAGCGGATCGGGGTGTTCGCCAGTCGCTCGACTTTCCGGCCGAACGGGCTCGGACTTTCGCTGGTGAGGCTGGAAGGCGTGGATACGGAGTGCGCCGATGCGCCGGTGCTTCTGCTAGGCGGGTTGGATCTGCTGGATGGCACGCCGGTTTATGACGTGAAGCCGTATCTTCCTTACGCTGAGGCGCTGCCGGAGGCGACGGCAGGCTACGCCGGGGAGGCGATTTCGCGGCTACCGGTGGAAGTGGAGTCTGCGGCGGCGGCAGACTTCGAGCGCTTGCCGAGGCGGTCGCGGGCGGTATTGCTGGAAGCGTTGTCGCTGGATCCGCGTCCGGCGACGCAGGCGGCGGATGGGGAGCGGGTTTTCGGCGCTTCGCTTTGCGGGTGCAATGTCCGCTTCACGATCCGCGAGGGCGTGTGCCGGATTTCCGGAATCGAACCTGCGGAAGGTTCGGGGTTGAATGCTTAGGGAAACCGAATTAATTTTTCGCCATGAACCGGATTTGGAGAAAGGTGGCGGTGAGCGTTTTTTTCCTGGCCCTGCTGCCGTCCTGCAAGAAACGCGGCGAGACCGTGAAGTCGGATCTCGGCGAAGCCGGCTATCAACTGACGACGGAGGATTGGTTCCGGGCCAGCCGCGCGAATGATGTCCCGGCGTTGAAAAAGTTCATTTCCGGAAAATTTGCGGCCGACACCCGGAACGCGGAAGGGGATACGGCGCTGCATGCGGCGGCGGCTGCCGGGGCGCAGGGCGCGGCGGATTTCCTGCTCAATCGCGGACTGGCGGTGGACCTTCGCGGGGCGGCGGAGCGCACGCCTTTGATGGCAGCGGTGCTAGCAGATCAAACGGAAATGGTGCGCTGGCTGCTCCGGCAAGGCGCGGATCCAGGGCTGAGGGATCAAGACGGCTTCAAACCGCTGATGCTCGCCGTGCGCGAGGGCCGCCCCGCCGCGGTGGGTGAGCTGGCCGCATACCATCGCGAGGATCTCGATCCCGCGCTTCTGCTCGCGGCGCTCGTCGGCCGGGCGGACGTGATTGACGCGCTCACCAATTTCGGCGCGTCGGTTTACGCGCGGATGGAAGACGGGCGGACGCCGCTGATGATCGCGGCGGAAAACGGCCATGCCGACGCGGTGACGCTGCTCATCGACATCGGTGCCAGCCGCTTTGCCACCGATCCGGACGGGCGGACCGCGGCCGATCTTGCGACGGCGTCGGGCCATCCGGAGATCGCGGCGCTCATTTCCCGCGATCCGCTTCCGGCGGATCTGGTCTTGGAATCTCCGGTGGAAATCGCGGAATCGATGGATGCGTTTGTCGATCCCGGAAAAAGCGGCGAACCCACCGTCCCGCGCCGCGCCGCGCCCAAGTTGATCGAAGGCGAGATGCTCAGCAGTCCGGTCGCAAGTCAGCAGGCGCCGCGCAAATCTCCAGCCGCCGGTCCGGCGCTTGGCGAGCCGTTTCCGATGCCGCCGCTGGTGATGCGCCGTTATCGTGAAAAGGAAATGCCGGTGAGTGTGAAATCCGTCACGGGCGACACCGCCACGGTGCGCATCGCCGGAGCTGCCCCGCGCGAGGTGAACGTCCGGGCCGGCGATCCGATTCCCGGCTCGAATCTCGTCATCGTGCGCGTGCAACGGCGGCTGGAGGACAGCAAGCTCAGCCTCGGCCGGCCGGTGGAAATTTCCGTGGTGGAAGTCCGGGATCGCACCACGGGCAGCACGCGCGAGTGGATTTCCGGCGTCCCTTCCAAGGCCCACGATCCGGTCGCGCTGGTGGAAGACGCCGCCACCGGCAAGCGCTATCTCGCTTCGCCGGGCCAACGTTTCAAAGGCGCCGACGGTGCGGAATATCTCATTTCCGACGTGCGCCCGAACCAAATGGTCATCCAGGAAACCGCCAGCGGCACCGTTCAGACGATCCCCTTGCGCGGACCGCGTGGTTGAGATAGATTTCCCTCTATGGATTCCGACACCATCATCGACCACGGCGAGCCCGTCCGCCAATTCTCCGTCTTGCTGCCCAACCGGGTGGGCGCGCTGGCCGCAATGGTGAAATTGCTGCGCTCTCTTGGCATCGAAGTGATCGGCTTGAGCGTCCAGGATTCGCGCGACGCGACGGTGGCGCGGCTCGTGGTTTCCGATCCGGATGGCACCGAGCATTTGTTCATGGAAAAGGGAATTCCGTTCACCACCTGCGAACTGATCGCGATGCGCGAATCCGGCCCCGGACTGCTTCAGTGCCTCGACACCTTGATGATTGCCGAGACGAATATCGACTTCGCCTACGCGTTGATGCCGAGTCCGGAAGGGCGTTCGATGCTGGCGATGCACGTCGAGGACTACGAATTCGCCTTGGCGGTTCTCCATCAGAGCGGTTTCAAACTGATGTATCAGGAAGACCTCAGCCGCTGATTCCGAGCGGGGAGAGATAAATTTTCACGCTGCGGTGGTGCGTGAATTCCAGTGACCGCGGGGTTGTTTGATTCGCTGTCAGGTAGCGTTTACAACGGTTTCCCGGCTTCTTCTTAAGGAGTCCTTATTTCTAATTGTGCTGTAACGTTCTGAAAAACAACCACTTGTGAGGAGGGTTCGGTGGAATTTTTTGAACAAATGATGATGCGTGGAGTCTGATAGTAAGGGACCCCATGAAATTTTTAACAACGGACTATTCATCCTTTAAAGCGGTTGGACACTACCGGATCGATGCCGACCGCCGGATGCGGATCGAGGAATATCAGGGCCAAACTGACTTGGCGGATTTGAAGTCAGTCGCATTGGCGATGGCGTCCGATCCGTGTTGGTCGGCGGATTTTCATGGGTTGATAGATTTTAGCGAGGCCCAATTGGAATTGGCCGCCAACGACGTGCTGCGCCTGGCGCTGGTGCTTCGGCAGGAGGCGAATCGCTCGCGAGGCTGGCTTGCTTATGTGGTCCCCAACTCGACGACTCACGGGATTGTCCGGATGCTGGGATATTGTGAGGCGGCCCCAGAAAATCAGGCCAGTGGCTAAGCTATGATTGTGGTGTGTGGGAGCGGCGTTAAAACCGAACCGAACACACACAAAATGAAAGGCAAACGAAGAAGACACGACCCCGAATTCAAGGCCCGAGTGGCGCTTGAGGCG
>CAMCCX010000086.1 GCA_945873305.1 Akkermansia muciniphila | reverse complement strand
GCAAGCAAACCATCAACAAGAAACCAAGCCGCTATGGTGTCCTAATTGTGAGGCAACGCTCCCGGTCGGTCAGGAACCTTTCGGTGTGCTCGATTTATGAGGCAACAGGGGGCAGGCCGAGAAAGCCGCGCGCGGCCGAGCGGATCTTTTCGATTTCCTCTTCGGTGTAATCCCGCTTCCCCTCGCAGGCCCAGACGGTGCCGGGCCACGCCGGATCATCCGACGAGCGGCCGACAATGTGGATGTGCATCTGCCGGACCTGGTTGCCGATGCACGCGACGTTGAGTTTTTCCGGGTGGAAATAGCCGGCGACGAATTCCGAAACGCGGCGCATCGCGAGCATCACTTCCTCGTATTGCTCCGGTGAAAGCTGGTGCAAATCCTCGACGCCCTCGACCTCCGGGACGAGTAGCAGCCAGGGGAAAAGCGCGTTGTTTTTCAAAAGCAGCCGGCAGCCGCCAAGCCGCCCGATTTCAAAGCCGCCGGAAGCCAGACGTGGATGGATTTCAAATGCCATGCCGCATAAAGACAGAAGCGGGAGGATCTGTCACCCTTGCAGTGACCGGCCAAGCCGCTATAACCCGGCGAGATGAATTTCCGCCGCCTTTACCCGCTCAATGGATTTCCGCAGCAGCGGCAGTTGTGGTCGTGGATCTCTTTCGACGTCGCGAACCAGTCGTTCACGCTCATCATCAACACGCTGCTGTTCTCAATTTTTTTCTCTCAGGTAGTCGTCCGGAACGACGCCATCGACGACCGCGTGTGGGCGCTGACCTACGGCGGCAGTATGTTGCTCACCGCGATCCTATCACCTCTGGCCGGGGCGGCGGCGGACGAGCGGGCGTGGAAAAAGCGCTTCCTCGTGGGCTCCGGCTTGATGTGCGGGGCTTTCACCTGCGCGCTTGGCTTCATCCAGCCGGGACAAATCTGGCTGGCGGTCCTGCTTTACGTTCCGGCGAACTTCGCGTTCTCGATCGGTGAGAATTTCCTCGCAAGTTTCCTGCCGGGCCTCGCGAAACAAAGCGAAGTCGGGCGGGTGAGCGGATTCTCCTGGGCCTGCGCCTACACCGCCGCGCTGCTGCTGCTTGTCCTAACCGCCGGCGCGATGGTCGTGCTCAAGCTGGAATCCGCCGACACATGGCGGCCGTTTTTCGTCTTCTCCGGGCTGTGGTTCCTCGCCTTCACCATCCCCACGGCGCTGTGGCTGCACGAGCCACAGGTGCCGCGCGTCATGCATCCGGGAAGTAATATGCTCGCCGCGGGATTCGTGCGGTTGGCGGAGACGGTCCGCGAGACCGCGCGCTACCGCGACCTCGCGCTGCTGCTAGTCGCGTCCCTGTTCTACGGCACGGGCATGAGCGTGGTCGTCTTTTTCTCTAGCAAGCTGGCGGTGGAATACGGCTTCCAACAGGTCGATCTGGTGGTCTTCGTCGCGGTGATCACCGTTTCGGGGATCATCGGCACGATCATCCCCACGCTCTATCAAGACAAGCTCGGCCACCGCCGCTCGGTGGTGATCTTCCTGGTGATCTGGCTGGCGACGGCGCTGGGCTTCGCTTTTTACGCCTACCTTTACGACACCCACGCGCGGAGCGGCGCGGCCGGCGACTATCCGACCTGGCCGCTGTGGCTGATCGGCAACCTGCTAGGATTCGGGCTCGGCTCGCTGGGATCCGCAAACCGGGCGTTCGTGAGCTACCTCGCCCCGCCTAGCCGGGAAGCGGAAGTCTTCGGGATCTGGGGGCTGATGTGGAAATTGTCGGCGATCACCACGTTTCCCTTCGCCTGGGTGAAGGACACCATGGGAACCGCGCCGGCGCTGCTGGTGCTCGCCGGCTTCATTTTCGCCGGTCTGGTGCTGACGCTCATGATCGACGAGCGCCGGGGCTTGGCGGCGCGGCAAAAATAATTCCGGGTATTTTCCAAGAAACAAGGCGGCGGCGGGTCTTCACCATGAAAGCCCAACTCCACCCATTGTTTCCCATGAACCCGAACCCCGATTCCACACCCGCAGTCCCCAAGCAGAAATTCTGGCAGAAACTCGGCGGCGGCTCGCTCTCGGTTTCACTGCTCCTCCACCTCTTCCTGCTCGCCGGCGGCGTGGTCTGGGTGTTCCAGGTCATTCCTAACGAAGAGGAGAAGACCGACGTGGATTTCACCACCCGCTCCGGCGGCTCACCGGCATCCGAACTGCGGGAAACCAAGCAGCGCGCGCAAATGATCCAGCCCAATCTCTCGCGGGTTTCCGCCCGTGACGTGGCTAACGGCCTGATACTCCCGGAGCCCGAGCAAGTCGTCGAGATGACCTCGCTCGGCGGAATCGGCGGCGGCTCGCTCTCCAAAGGCCCCGGCGGCGCAGGCGGCGATTTCACCAAGGACAGCTGGCAAGACGGAGCGATGACACCCGGCGGCGGGACCGGCCCGCTCTTCCGCCTGATTCCCGAAGACATGCGCAAGCGTTGCTCGAAGAGCGACCGCCTCGCGCGGCTCAAGGAAAACGGCGGCACTCCCGCTTGCGAGGAAGCCGTGGTGAAATCCCTCCGCTGGCTCAAGGCCAATCAGAATCCCGACGGCTCCTGGGGCGGCGCTAACCAAGCGGCGATGACCGGCTTCTCCCTGCTAGCCTACTTCGGCCATTGCGAAACTCCGGCGTCCGAGGAGTTCGGCGACTCGTGCATGCGCGGCATCGTCTATCTGGTCAATCTCGGCATGAAGAACGATGGCAAACTGGCCGGCGATTTCACCACCAACCACTGGAGCTACGAGCACGCCATCGCCACTTACGCGTTGGCCGAAGCCGCCACCTTTTGCAAGGAGGGGAAAATCGACGTCCCGTCGCTGCTAGAACTAACCGCGAAGGCCGGTCAGTTCATCATCGACAACCAGAATGAAAACGGCGGCTGGGCTTATCTTTATGCCACGGAAGGAGGGCATACCGATGTTTCGGTGGCAGGCTGGCAGCTTCAGGCGCTCAAGGCGTGCAGCCACACGAAGCTCAAATTCAAAGGCATGACGTCATGCGTCAACAAGGGACTCGCCTATTTGAACAAGTGCCAGCACGACAGCGGCGGCTACGGCTATCACGGCCCCCATCCGACACAAGCCGGCTACTTCACGCTCACCGGCGTCGGGATGCTCTGCAACCAGATGTGGGACAAGGGAAGCCGCGCGGAAGTCCGCAAGGCCGCGAAGTATGTGCTGGAAAACACCCGCTTCGACTATAACACCGGGTTCTGCGACCTCTACGGCCATTACTACGAATCCCAGGCGATGATGCAACGCGGCGGCGCCGAGTGGAAACAATACAACGACCTCTTCCGCGACCAACTGCTCGACAACCAGGACGCCGACGGCTCATGGAAAACTCCCGGCGGCGGCAACAAGCCGCGGGCAGTGGCGGCCAGCTGGCAGACTGACAAAATCTATCGAACCTGCCTCTGCACGCTGATGCTGGAAGTTTACTACCGCTTCCTCAACTCGGGCGGCGGCGCGAATGAACGTCCCGGGATTTGAAAGCCACAACCGCGCCGGACTCGGGAGTTGCCTTGCAGCAGCGCGGGTTCCGGTCAACGCTGCGGCATGAATCGTGACGATCTGCCGCTGGACCGGCAACTGCGCCAGGAAATCCTGTTCGCCCGCGAGCGGGTGTACCGCTTCGGCAAGGCGACACCGCTGGAGCGGCTCAATTTACCCGGACCAGGCCCGGAAATCTGGGTGAAACGCGAGGATCTATCCGCCGTGAAATCCTACAAGTGGCGCGGCGCGTGCAACCGGATGGCGATGCTCACTCGGGCGGAAGCCGCGCGCGGCGTGGTGACCGCCTCTGCCGGAAACCACGCGCAGGGCGTCGCTCTCGCCGCCCGCACGCTCGCCATCCGCGCGCGGATCTACATGCCGCGCTCGACGCCGAAAGTGAAACAAAACGCGGTGCGCCACCACGGCGGCGAGTTCGTGGAAATCCATCTGAGCGGCGATAGTTACGACGAAGCCGTCTCCGCGGCACGGGCGGACGAGGCGGCGAGCGGCGCTGTTTATGTCCACGCTTATGATGATTTGAAAGTGATGGCCGGCCAAGGCACCTTGGCGGATGAAATCGTGCTATCAGGACACGGCCCCTTCGATGCGGCCTATCTGCAGATCGGCGGCGGGGGGCTGGCAGCCGGCGTTTCCACCTGGCTGAAGACTTACTGGCCGGACATCGACATCGTCGGTGTGGAGGGCGTGGGCCAGGCGTCGATGAAAGCCGCCCTGGCGGCCGGAAAGCCGGTGGCGCTCGATGACGTGGATTTGTTCTGCGACGGAACGGCGGTTAGAAAAGCGGGCGAGCTGCCGTTTCAAATCTGCCGGCACACGCTGTCGCGGATCGAAACGGTGACGAACGCGGAAGTCAGCGAGGCGATCCGCGCACTGTGGGAAGGCCTGCGCTGCATTTCGGAACCGTCCGGCGCGATGGGGCTGGCGGCGGTTTTGAAAAACCGCGAGGCGCTGGCGGGCAAACGCGTCCTGGTGGTGCTCTGCGGGGCGAACGTCGATTTCCTCCAACTCGGGCTCATCGCGCAATCGGTGGGGATGGGCAACAAGACCAGTCGCACCCTGCGCGTCCGCATCCCGGAGCGCGCCGGAACGATGCTGGAACTGCTAGACACCTGCTTCGAGGGCCTCGACATCGCGGATTTCCAATACGGCAAGACCGACGCGCTCGAAGCGTGGCCGGCGTTCACCATCCACGCGGATGACCCGGCGGTGCTGGACGCCCTGCCGGCGAAACTCGACGCGCACGGATTCGCGTGGGAGGACCTGACGGGGGCGGTGGACATCGCCTTCCGGGCGATCCCGCTGCGCGGTGACCTGTTGAAAAACACGGCCTTCCTGCGGCTGGATTTCTACGAGCGCCCCGGAGCGCTGCATGATTTCCTGGACCGACGGATTCGGGGCAACGCGAGTTTGTGCTATTTCAACTACCGCCATTCCGGCGAGCGGATCGGCCGGGCATTGATCGGGCTGGATTTCCCCTCGCCCTACGAGCGGGACGCGCTGCTGATGACCATCCCCCGTCACGGCGAAGGATACCGACTCTGCGAGACCGTGGACGAGGCGACGCAAAAAAGGTTGTTGGGACAGCCGTGAGTCCCATCCGTCGCTTGTGAAACTTTTCACAAAGCACGCTTGCCCGGTCCGCCCCGGATGGACATATTCCCGCGCGAACACCGCCGGGCTCTTCTTGCACAAGCGTCCGGCGCTCTTATTTAGCCATGAGCGACACACCTTCGGCGACCGCGGAATTGAAACTGCCTAAAGACCAAGCTGCCGAAAAAGGCCTGGTCAACGTCCAGATCGACGGCGTTTGGCACCAATTTCCCAAAGGCACACGGATGATCGAGGCTTGCCGCCAAGCACAGGTCATCGTCCCCCACTATTGTTACCACCCGAAACTCAGCTCGCCTGGAAATTGCCGGATGTGCCTCGTGCAAATGGGCATGCCGCCTCGGCCCACCCCCGGTCAGGAGCCTCAGCGCGACGAGAACGGCTATGAGCCGATCGGCTGGATCCCCCGCCCCGTCATCGCCTGCGCCAACACCATCGGCGAAAACATGGGCATCCGCACCACCGGCGAGCTCGTGGAAAAATGCCGCGAGGGCGTGATGGAATTTCTTCTGATCAATCACCCGCTCGACTGCCCGATCTGCGACCAGGCCGGCGAATGCCGCCTCCAGGAGCAATCCGTCCAGCACGGCCGCGGCGTCTCGCGGTTCGTTGACATGAAAGTGAAAAAGCCGAAAAACGTCGATATCGGCCCGCGCATCCGGCTCGACGACGAGCGCTGCATCATGTGCAGCCGCTGCATCCGTTTCATGGACGAAGTCGCCGGCGATCCCGTGCTCGGCTTCACCCAACGTGGCACCCACACCACGCTGACCGTCCACCCGGACCGCCTGCTCGACTCCAACTACTCGCTCAATACCGCCGACATCTGCCCGGTCGGAGCGCTGACATCCAACGACTTCCGCTTCCAAATGCGCGTCTGGTTCCTCAAGGAAACCCCGAGCATCGACGTGAACTGCGGCACTGGCACCAACATCACCATCTGGACCCGGGAAAACAAAATCCACCGCATCACCCCGCGCCTGAACGACGAGGTGAACTCCGCCTGGATGCCCGATTCCCACCGTCTGAATTTCCACTATATCGACAGCGAGGCCCGCCTCACCGAGCCACTCGTCAAAAGCGGTGGCAACCATCTTCCGGAAACCTGGAGCCAAGCGCTCACCTCCGCCGCCGCCAAAATCAAAGAGATCCCCGCCGCGCAGACCGCCATCATCGCCTCCGGCCGCATGACCAACGAGGAACTCTTCCTCGCCCGCGCGCTCGCCGCGGAAATCGGCACCAGCCAGATTTCGCTCGTGCCCCGCTTCGCCGAAGCCGACGCCCTGCTCATCGCCGCCGACCGCAACCCGAACACCACCGGCGCCAAGTTGATCCTCGGAACCAAAGACCCGTTCGCGAACCTGAATTCCATCCGCGAAGGCATCCGCAACGGCTCGATCAAATCGCTCATCGTTCTCGGCGACGACCTCATCACCGACGCCGGCTTCACCGCCGAAGACCTGGGAAAACTCGATTTCCTCCTGCAAACCAGCATGCTCGCCAACCCCACCGCCGAGCAAGCGCACATCGTCCTGCCCTCCGCCGCCTTCGCCGAGAAGCGCGGCTCCATGGTCAATCTCTCCGGCCGCCTCCAACGCCTCAACCGCGCCGTCGAACCGCAAGGCCAGGCGCACGACGACTGGGAAATCCTCCGTGACCTGCTGCTCGCCATTTCCGGCGACACGAACCAGATCCATCAGATCGAGGATGTCTTCAAGGTGCTCGCCGAAAACGTCGCAGCCTTCAACGGCCTCACGCTTTCGAAAATCGGCCATCAAGGCACGCCAATCGCTGACACCGGTTACGAGATCGCCCTACTTCAAAACGAGCGCGCCCGTAAGGCCGCCGGACTCATCAACGGTTAATCTCCACACTTCTCTCCTCCATGGATCTCCTCCAGATTGCCATCATCATTGTCAAAATCGTCGTGCTCACCTTCATGGTGGTCCTGCCGCTGGTGCCCGTATCCGTTTACTTCGAACGCCGGTTCTCCGCCGTCATTCAGGACCGTGTCGGGCCTAACCGGGTCGGAATTCCGCTCACATTGCTCGGGTTTAAAAAGGATTTCCACCTTTTCGGTCTGGTTCAACCAATCGCCGACGGTTTGAAGCTTTTCCTGAAGGAGGACTTCACTCCGGCCCATGTCCGCAAGGCGTTTTACTGGATGGCACCGGCGCTGACCGTCGTTCCCGCGCTCATCACCGTTTGCGTGGTCCCCTTCGGCTCACCCATCAGCATTTTCGGTCACACCGAGAAGCTCGTCATCGCGGACCTCGACATCGGGCCGCTGTTCATTTTCTCCGTCGCCTCGCTATCTGTTTATGGAATCACCCTCGCCGGCTGGTCGTCCAACTCGAAATTCCCATTCATCGGCGGCGTCCGCTCCACGGCACAGATGATTTCCTATGAGATCGCACTCGGCCTCTCGATCATCCCGGTGTTGATGTATTACGGCGACCTCAACCTCAGCACCATCGTCCAACAGCAAGCCGACCACGGCTGGCTGCTGCTCCCGCTCTGGGGCCACGACGCGGACCACACGTTCATCAGCAAACTGCTCTTCTGGTTCCCCGCCGCCATCGCCTTCCTGATTTTCACCATCTCCATCTTTGCGGAAACCAACCGCATGCCCTTCGACCTTCCCGAGTGCGAAACCGAACTCGTCGGCGGCTATCACACGGAATATTCCTCGATGAAATTCGCCATGTTCTTCATGGGCGAATACGCCGCCATGGTTATCGGCTCCGCGCTCATCATCACGCTCTTCCTCGGCGGTTGGTCGATCGGCTTCGGCCTCGATGCCATGGTCGCCAAACTCCACATCGGCGACTTCTACTACGGCGGCTTCATCCACCTCGGCTGCTTCCTCGCCAAGCTGATCGGGTTCATCCTGTTCTTCATCCTCGTCCGCTGGACCGTGCCGCGGTTCCGTTATGACCAGCTCATGAAACTCGGCTGGGTCGTGTTCTTCGAAGCCGCGCTCATCAACGTCTTCCTCGCAGCGCTCATCGTCGCCGCTCCCCAGCTGGAAAAAACCATCATCGGCGTCGGCGCCGTCCTGCTAGTCATCGTCACCGCCGCGGTGATCTGGGTCGCCAAGGTTTCCGAGGAACACCCGAAAGTCCTTCGCGCCTGATCCACAACTTCGCACACCTTCATCTCATGGCCGTCGTCAAACTCCAGCGCCCGAAACTCAATTTCGGCGAGAAAATCTACTTCGGAGCCCTCATCAAGGGCTTCATCCTCACCATGACCCACGCGGTGAAAACGCTGCGTGGCAAATCCGTCGGAGCCGACGAACTCGCCTCCTCCGGACTCGGCGTGACCATGCAGTTTCCCGAGCAACGCTGGGACTCCCATCTTCCCGAATACTACCGCGGAGCCCCCACCCTCGTCACCGACGAGCAAGGCCGCGAACGCTGCGTTTCCTGCCAGCTCTGCGAATTCATCTGCCCGCCCAAGGCCATCAAGATCGTCCCCAGCGAGATCCCGTCCGACGACCCATGGGCCAAGGTGGAAAAGCGTCCGCTGGAATTCGAAATCGACATGATCCGCTGCATTTACTGCGGCATGTGCGAGGAAGTCTGCCCGGAGCAGGCCATCTATCTGCGCAAGGACTACCTCATCACCGGCCTCAAGCGCGCCGACATGGTCCACGACAAGAAGAAGCTCTACGAAATCGGCGGCACCCGCGTCGGCCTCGTCAATAAGTGGAACGAGCTGAAGTAACTTTTTCCTCTAATCATCCCATGCCCTCCTACCTTTTCTGGCTCTTCTCCACCGTCATGCTCATCGGCGGCGTCTCCGTGATCGCCTTCCGCAATCCGGTTTCCAGCGCGCTTTCCGTCGTCACCTGCTTCGTCGGTCTCGCCGGCTTGTTCATCGGCCTCAGCGCCTTCTTCGTCGGCGTCATCCAAATCCTCGTCTATACCGGCGCGGTGATGGTGCTGTTCCTCTTCATCATCATGCTGCTCGACCTCAAGGATGAGGAAAAAGCCGCGAAGCCCCTGCTCCCCATCGCCGCCGGCATTGCGCTGGTCGCGGCCTTCATGGTGCAGCTCATCGGCATCCTCTCCCGCACGCCCAACGTGATCGCCCCCACCCTCGACAAGGAAGCCCTCTCCGCAGCCGCCAGCGGATTTCCCGCCACCAGCAAGATCGCCACCACCCTCACCCAGGGAAAACTCCCGGACGTCCATCTCATCGGCCACACGCTTTTCACCGACTACAATCTCCCGCTCCAAATCCTCGGCGTGCTCCTCCTCGTCGCCACCGTCGGTGTCGTCGTCCTCTCCAAGCGCCAGGCGGACTAACCATCATTTCATATGGCTACTCTCAACGACTACCTGCTCGTCTCCGGACTTCTGTTCGCCATCGGCCTCGCGGGCGTGGTGCTGCGCCGGAACATCATCATCGTCTTCATGTGCCTCGAGCTCATGCTCAGCGCGGCGAACCTCACGCTGGTCGCGTTTTCCCGCTTCCACGTCTCGCCTAACGGCCTGCCCGACTACAACGGCCAGATGCTCGTCTTCTTCGTCATCACCGTCGCCGCCGCGGAAGTCGCCGTCGGCCTCGCGATCATCGTCGCCCTCTACCGCGCCCGCCAAACCATCCACACGGATGAGCTGACCAGCTTGAAAGGCTGATCTCTTCTCTGATCACTGCTCACTGATCACGTCCCACTTCTTCCCATGAATCCCGCCTGGTTCCTCCTCTTCCTCCCGCTCGCCGTCGCCGCGGCCAACCAACTCGTCCTGAAAAAAACCGGACTCGCGCCGATCGTCTCGGTCGCCTCCGCGCTCGCGACTTTTATGATCGCCGTGCTGTTGCTAGGGAAAAATGAAACCGCCCATTTCGCCTGGGCGACGATTGGCGATTTCTCCATCAACATCGGCATCAAGCTCGACCAGCTTTCCACCGGCATGATGATCGTCGTCACCGGCGTCGGCCTGTTGGTCCACGTTTTCTCGCTCGCCTACATGAAGGACGACGCCGCCAAGGCCCGCTACTTCACCGGCTTATCACTTTTCATGTTCTCCATGACCGGCATCGTGCTGGCGGACAACTTCATCATGACCTTCATCTTCTGGGAGTTGGTCGGACTCAGCTCCTATCTGCTCATCGGTCACTGGTATCAGAAAGACTCCGCCGCGGACGCCGCGAAGAAGGCGTTCCTCTGCAACCGCATCGGCGACTTCGGCTTCATGGTCGGCATCCTCATGCTGTGGGGCATCACCGGCCACCTCGCTTTCGACTCGATGAAAGGCGGCCTCGAAGCCTTCCAAACCGCCAACCCCGCGATCTTCGGCGGCGTCCTCTCCGCCGCCGTGCTCTGCATCTTCTGCGGTGCTGTTGGAAAATCCGCCCAACTTCCGCTCCACGTCTGGCTGCCGGACGCGATGGAAGGCCCGACACCCGTTTCCGCATTGATCCACGCCGCCACCATGGTCGCCGCCGGGGTTTACATGCTGTTCCGCCTGCAATTCACGCTCGGCTTCGAAGTCTTCGAAGGCCTGCAAGCCAGCGCAGTGATCGCCTGGACCGGCGGCATCACCGCCCTCGTTGCCGCGCTGATGGCGACCCAGCAGGACGACATCAAGCGCGTGCTCGCTTACTCCACGCTCTCCCAGCTCGGCTACATGGTCATGGCAGTCGGTCTCGTTTCCGGCGAGGCGGGCATGTTCCACCTCTTCACCCACGCCTGGTTCAAGGCGCTGCTTTTCCTCGGCTCCGGCGCGGTGATCTTCGCCTGCCATCACGAGCAGGACATCTGGAAAATGGGCGGCCTGCTCAAGAAAATGCCGATCACCGGACTCACCTTCCTGATTGGATTCGCCGCGCTCATCGCCGTTCCATTCACCTCCGGATTCTTTTCCAAGGAGCAAATCCTCGAAGCCGCCCACGAAAAGGAACCCATCCTCTTCTGGATCGCCGCCGCCGTCGCGGTGCTCACGCCGTTTTACATGACCCGGCTTTACGTCGTCGCGTTCCTCGGGAAAAACCGTTCCGAAAACGCCTCGCACGCCCATGAAGTCGGTCCGCTGATGTCCGGTCCGCTCGTGCTTCTCGCCATCCTCGGCGTCATCGCCGGATTCCCGTTTGTCGCGAGCAAGTTCGCCCCGGCCTATCACCAGCCGGAGCATCTCATCCATCTCGGATTCGTCACTTACGTCTCCATCGGCGCGCTGCTCACCGGAGTCATCGCCGGATTCGTGCTCTACGCGGGCAAGGAAAAGGACCCCGTTTCAATCCCGCTCCTGCAAAACCGTTTCTACATCGACGGCATCTACGACAATTTCATCGTCCGCTATTTCCAGGACGCCTTCGCCGCGATCATCGCCTTCTTCGACGAGTTCATCATCAACGGCCTGCTCGTCGGCGGTCTCAGCCGCGCCGCCGAGTCCTTCGGCAACCTCTTCCGCAAAGTCCAGTCCGGCAGCCTCCAAGGCTACGCTTTCGCCTTCGGGCTCGGCGTGATCCTCGTCGTTTATTTCACCGTGTTTCCCCGCTGAACCGACTCAAATCATCCCATCACCATGCTCCTCCACTTTTTCAAAATGAACGGCGCCGGCAATGACTTCATCATCATTGACAACCGCGACCTCTCCATCGACCTCGACGCCGACACCATCGCCGCGCTCTGCGACCGCAATCGCGGCATCGGCGCCGACGGCCTGCTCGCCGTGGAGCCCGCCCGGAAAGGCGCGGATTTCCGTTTCCGCTACTACAACGCCGACGGCGGCGAAGCCGAAATGTGCGGCAACGGCGCGCGCTGCTTCGGCCGCTTCACCGCCCACCTCGGGGAAATCGTTCTCAAGAAAGTCACCTTCGAAACCATCGCCGGCACCCTCGCCGCCGAGATGATCGGCGAGGACGTCCGCATCGCCATGTCCGAGCCCAAGGACCTCAAGCTCAACACCGGCGCCACGATCCCCGGCTTCGGCGGCGCGCTCCATTTCGTCAACACCGGCGTCCCGCACGTCGTCACCTTCGTCGAAAGCCCGGAAGCTCTCGATGCATTCGACGTCTTCAACCACGGCGGCGCGATCCGCCGTCACGAAGCGTTCGCCCCCGCCGGCACCAACGCGAATTTCGCCGCCGTGCTCGCGCCCGACCACATTTCCATCCGCACCTTCGAGCGCGGCGTGGAAGACGAAACACTCGCCTGCGGCACCGGCATGGTCGCCTCCGCCCTCGTCCACCACCTGCTCACCGGCGCGGCCAGCCCGATCAAGGTCGATGTCGAAGGCGGCGACACCTTGGAAATCGGCTTCGAGAAAACCGGCGACCAGACGTTCAAAAACGTCACCCTCACCGGCCCTGCCGATTTCGTGTTCGAGGGCGAAATCGACATCTGAGCCGACCGGGACTAAATTTTCATTTCGTTCAGCATCTTCGTCGCCTCGTCGAATTGGCGGACGAAACCTTGGAAGGCGACGTACATCAGCCAGCAGAATCCGCCGATGATCAAAGTGATCACCACCTTCCAGGCGGGATGCAATTTCGGGTGCAGCCAAACCAACGGCAGCGCGACCGGCGGCAACGTCACGAACGTCAGCACGATGAATCCCGGCTTGAAATACCACGGCGGTTGATCCGCCGGCAGCGCGGGCGGGCCGGCGAAAACCCGGCGCAGCGATTCATCCAAGAACTCGTGGCAGTGCTTGCACTTGATCGCCTCATCCTGGATTTCTTCCGCGCAAAAGGGACATTTTTTCATGGTGGCTCAGGTGCGGCGGGAGAGTGTAAGGAATTTTGTGTAAGTGGGATTCCGCTGATGGATTGTTAGTTATTTTCAGGCATGCGGTCGGCGAACTCGATGGTGAA